>JBGTNK010000140.1:0-7444 GCA_041743125.1 Chitinophagaceae bacterium | reverse complement strand
ACGTCGCGGCATCGGGAATATTGAAACCAGGGTCTGCGACGTTTCTGAATTACCATTTGACGATAATAGTTTTGATGCGATCAGTTGCCGCTTTGGATTTATGTTCTTTCCTGATATGCAAATAGCCGCCAATGAAATGGCAAGAGTATTAAAACCAGGGGGACGATTGGCCACTTCGGTATGGAATGTTCCTGAAAAAAACTTTTGGGTCACTGCTATGATGGGCACGATCAGGAAAAATATGGATTTGCCGCAGCCATCACCAGGGGCGCCGGGTATGTTTCGATGCAGTCCACCCGGACTGATGCGTGGTATTTTTGAAAAAGCCAGATTTAAGAATGTGAGTGAACAGGAAGTAGCTACAAAATTAAATGCCGGAACTATAGAAACTTATTGGAACATGATGACCGAAGTAGGAGCACCTATCGTTGCCGCTTTAAGCCAGGCAGATGATGCGGTTCGCAAAAGAATAAAGACACAGGTATACGAATTGTTGAATGAAAAATTTCCTGATGGCCATGTTGCTATTGAAGCTGCTGCTTTGCTTATAAGTGCTGAAAAATAATAACGCCGCTATTATTAATTTCTCAACAGGCCCTTTTTGATCGATCGGTATCAATACGGATTACTGGCAGTTTCAATACTCCCACACCACCATGTTTTTTGTATGATTTTAAATGGCATTCCGGAAAATTTCATTGATTATAAATTTACTGTGTCATCTGACCTTTTATTATTATCTCTTTCTTTATTGAACGGCAGGTATTTTAGAGCTTGCTAATAATAATCCCGGGCTAATTTTAGCTGTAAATCAGTAACCTCTGGGCATTGCCATATTGTTATATACCCTGCATCCCGCTATACTTACCTGTAGTTCCTTATTTTTGATAAATTTTTTGATTCAAGCGAACCATTTTTATTTGGGGTTGTTATCAGATATTTCTTATGAAAAAAATATTTAAGCAAATACATAGCTAATGGTCAACGTGGGAAACGGAGAAATTGAGATGATAGATTTTTTTGAACTAACGCCCGATCTTGTTTGTATAGCAGGTAAAGATGGTTATTTCAGAAAAGTAAATCCAGCCGTTATTAATTTATTAGGGTACACCAGGGAAGAACTTTTTGCTCAACCTATTTCCTCCTTTATTCATCCGGATGATCTGCAAATGACCAGCAGGGAGCGAAAAAAATTATTGAATGGCAGGGCATTAATAAATTTTCAAAACCGATACGTTTCTAAGAATGGAAAAATTTCCTGGTTAGACTGGACATCCGTTTATTTGCCAGATAAGGAAATTGTTTTTGCCATAGCAAAAGATGTGACAGACAGAAAAAAGGCAGAGCAGGAAATTGAGGAAAAGTATAAGCGGTTTAAAAGTTTAGCTACTCATTTTAAGGTCAGCCTGGAAAGGGATAAAAAATACCTGGCCATTGAATTGCACGAGGAACTGGCACAACTGGCTTCCGTTGTGAAAATGGACATGGACTGGATAAAAAGCCATGAAAAATCCCTCTCCTCATCAACAGAAAGCAGGCTCGATCATGCGTTGGTTATTTCGGATCTGCTGATCAACACCATCAGAAGGATATCATTTTCTATAAGTCCGGGTATGCTCGATGACCTGGGATTGAATGCCACGCTGGACTGGCATTGTAAAGAGTTTTCATTATTGACGGGTATTAGCTGCCAGTATAAATATAATTATGATGAGTCTGAATTGACAAAAGAGATTAAGCTGGATTTTTTCAGGGTTTGCCAGGAAGCACTTACCAACATCATGTACCACGCACAAGCAAAAAAAGTACAGATAAAAATAGAGGAAGCCGACAACCGGATATTTCTTTTGATTATCGACAACGGACAGGGATTTGATGCGTCGAAACAAATGGATAAGCCGGGTTTAAAAGGGATTCGTGAGCGGGCTGCCTCCATCAATGGCCACCTTACTATAAAAAGTGCAAAAGGTAAGGGAACACAGGTGAGTGTTTCTATCGCAAAACCAGCAGCCAATTCCCCCCTATGGAATAAGGTAGAACGCTAAGTGACAGATCAGGAAAAAGAGAACAGTTTATATTGAAATAAATAAGTAAGTTGTACTTGAGCCTCTGACATATAAAAATATTAAAATGAAACGCAGCACCTTTATTAAACAAGCCGGCATTGCCACTGCCGGGGTTACCATTTTAAACTTTCCGGTATTTGGCAAAAAAGCAGCTTCCAATAAAATAACGGTTGCTGTGATGGGCTTAAATGGCAGGGGCGCCTATCTGGCTGAAAGCTTTTCTAAATTAGAAAATGTGGAAGTGGCCTATCTCTGCGATGTTGAAGATGGAGCCATAGGCAAAGGAATGAAACCATTTGCTTCAGCTTCCCGCAAACCGGTAGTAATAAAAGACATCAGGGACCTTGTTAATAAGAAAGATTTTGACGTACTGGTTATTGCTGCCCCTGACCACTGGCATGCACCTGCGGCCATATTAGGCGTAACCCATGGCAAGCATGTATACGTTGAAAAACCCTGCGGGCATAATCCTTATGAGGGGGAATTGCTGATACAGGCCATGAATAAGTATCCAAAGCAATTGATACAAATGGGCAGCCAGCGCCGTTCTTTTCCAACCTTGATAGAAGCAGCCAGACAAGTGCAGGACGGTATTATCGGCAATGCCTATCATGGCAAAGCCTGGTATAATAATAACCGCAAATCTATGGGCATTGGGAAAAAAATTCCTGTGCCGGCCTCGCTTGATTTTGAATTATGGCAAGGCCCGGCCCCCCGTAAAGATTATAAAGATAACCTGGTGCATTACAACTGGCACTGGCAATGGAATTGGGGCACCGCAGAAACCTGTAACAATGCCACCCATGAAGTGGATTGCTGCCGCTGGTTTCTCAATGTAAATTATCCAACCAAGGTAACTTCATCAGGAGGACGATATGCTTTCAAAGACGATTGGGAAACGCCGGATACACAAACGGCTTCATTTGAATTTGGAAAAGATAAAAGTATTACCTGGGACGGGCGCAGCTGTAATAACTACCCTACCGAAGGCTCCAGTCGCGGTTTTATTATTTATGGCGATAAGGGAACACTTATAAATTATGGGAATGATGATTATAAAATAGTGGACTACGATAATAAATTGATAAAGGAAGTAAAATCAGCCGGTGGGGGTAATGGTGCCAATGCAATAAGTGCGAATGGAGACCTGGATTTTTTTCATTTTACAAATTTTGTTGAAGGCATCCGGGGTAATACAAAATTGACAGCACCGGTTACAGAAGGACATAAATCAGTTTTACTATGCCACCTGGCCAATATAGCCCAGCGTACAGGCCGCACATTGCACTGCGATCCTTTAAACGGACATATACTGAATGATGCAGGAGCCATGAAACTTTGGAAAAGAGAATACCAAAAAGGATGGGAGCCGAAAATTTAAATCGAAAGACAATCTTATAGAAGTTTTGTTTGCTACTTCATTAAAAGAAAGTAGAATGCTGTTAGTGAAACAAATGTTGTAGTCGTTTTTGTTGCCTGGTGCTGCTATTGCGGTCAGATTAACTTTCTTTTTGTTTATCTTCATTTGGAATACATTGATATTTCCACAACCAATAAGAAAACGATCTTTTTTAAAATAATCAAGACAAAATATAATGCCTGAATCAAGATGGTACCGCCTCATCCCCGTGGCTTTTATCACCTATAGCCTTGCTTATTTAGACCGTGCCAATTTTGGGTTTGCAGCAGCCGGCGAAATGGCTAAAGATTTGAACATCACTGCGGCCACATCTTCTTTATTGGGATCATTATTTTTCCTGGGCTATTTCTTTTTCCAGATACCCGGTGCTCACTATGCTGCCACAAAAAGTGCAAAGAAATTAATTTTCTGGTCGCTGATCCTTTGGGGTGCACTGGCTATGGCTACTGGCATGGTCAGCAATATAAATTTATTGATCGTCATCCGGTTTATGCTGGGCGTGGTTGAGAGCGCCGTTATGCCCTCCATGCTTATCTTATTAAGCAGGTGGTTTACTAAAGCAGAACGTTCGCGGGCCAATACATTTTTAATATTAGGTAATCCTGCTACTATACTTTGGATGTCTATTCTTTCTGGTTATTTGATCGATGCGGTTGGCTGGCGATGGATGTTTATACTGGAAGGTGCACCGGCCATCATCTGGGCGTTCTTTTGGTGGAAACTGGTAAGCGATAAACCAAAGGATGCGAAGTGGCTGACACATCAGGAGAAACAAACACTGGAAGATGCATTACAAAAAGAACAGGAAGGCATCAAACCGGTAAAAAATTATGCGGCAGCATTTAAATCAAGAGTGGTCATTTTATTATGTCTGCAGTATGCATTATGGAGTATCGGTGTATATGGATTCGTTATGTGGCTGCCTTCTATACTGAACGCTGCGCCAGACATGAATATCGTAAAAACAGGATGGCTGTCTTCTATACCTTATGTATTCGCCATTATTGGTATGCTGACCGCTTCTTATTTTTCTGATAAAACCTTAAACAGGAAAGCGTTTGTATGGCCCTTTCTTTTAATTGGAGCCATTGCTTTTTATGGATCCTATATGATCGGCACGCAAAATTTCTGGATATCCTTTATACTGCTGACTATTGCAGGTACTGCTATGTATGCACCTTATGGCCCTTTCTTTGCCATCATTACGGAAATATTACCTGGCAATGTGACCGCTGGGGCCATAGCGCTTATCAATAGTTTCGGAGCCCTGGGATCTTTTGCAGGTGCGTACCTTGTTGGTTATTTAAACGGAACCACCGGGGGATTTGGCGCTTCTTATATTTTCATGTCGGGTTCTCTTTTTCTTTCAGCTATTTTAACCATGCTTGCTGTAAAAGATTCTCCGGCTACCCGGATGCAAAATCCAGTAGTGAAAGGTATATAGATGATTCAATATTTTATATGGCCCTTGATTACATCAGCATAGTTGGCGGGTTTGATCACCCTGCATACAGTTCATTTCATCACTAAAAGCTTCCGCTCAATAATATGAAACCATTTATTCTTTTCTCATTCCTGCTGGCAGGCGTTTATTTATTTGCACAAACTCCCAAAGAAAATTATCCTGTCGATAGCGCCGGCATAGAGCAGGCTGCTGTGCCCAGGGGAGAAATATTGAAATTTACTTTTGATCAATCCAAAATATTCCCGGGTACATGGCGGGAATACTGGGTGTATGTGCCTGCGCAATACAAACCGGATAAACCTGCCTGTGTTTATGTAAACCAGGATGGCATACAATGGAAGGCGCCCACTGTTTTTGATAATCTTATTTATAAAAAAGAAATGCCTGTTTCTATAGGTGTTTTTATAAATCCCGGCAGGGTAGTGGCGGATAGCGGAACTCATGCTCTTACCCGTTTCAACCGGAGTTTTGAATATGATGGACTGGGAGATGCCTATGCCCGTTTTATCCTTAATGAAATATTACCAGAAGTTGAAAAACAAAAAACGAGTGATGGCCGCATTATCCGTTTATCAAAAAATGGAAATGACCGTGCCATTGGCGGATCAAGCAGCGGCGCTATTTGCGCTTTCACGGCTGCGTGGGAACATCCTGAAGAATTTTCACGTGTGTTCAGCGCTATTGGTACTTATACAGGTTTGCGCGGTGGCGACCGCTATCCTATTCTTATCCGCAAGTATGAACCACGGCCGATTCGTATTTTTTTACAGGATGGTTCCAATGATTTGAATATCTATGCCGGCGACTGGTTCAAAGCAAACGAGATGATGGAGCGTTCGCTGACTTTTGCCGGGTATGAAGTCAATCATGTTTGGGGCGAAGGTGCTCATAATAGTTTGCATGGCACATCTGTTTTTCCGCAGGCTATGCGCTGGCTTTGGAAAGACTGGCCAAAACCAATAGCGAAAGGAAATTCAAAAAATCAATATTTAAATGATCTGCTTATTCCCGGTGAGGAATGGGAACTCGTTGGTGAGGGTTATCAATTTACCGAAGGAACGGCAGCCAATGCAAAAGGCGAAGTTTTTTACCAGGATATTCCACGCTCAAAAACATATAAAGTGGGAGTGGATAAAAAATTAGTAACGCTGGATGTTGATTCAAAAAAAGCAAGCGGAACTTGCTTCGCTGCCAGTGGTAAGCGATATACTGTTTCAGGGAGCAACAAACAATTGCTCAGTTATGATGCAAGTGAAAAAGAAACGGTGGTTGCAGACAGTATTGCGGGCAATGACCTGGTAGTTGCAAAAAATGGTAACATATATATCACCGTGCCTGATGGGGCAGCAAAGCCAGGCAAACTATTGCTGGTTCGGCCAGGTGGAGAAAAAATAGTGGTGGATGAGGGATTAAAATTTCCCAATGGCACCACACTTTCTCCGGATCAAACACAATTATACGCAACAGAATCAGCTTCGCACTGGGTATGGGTATATAAAATAAAACCGGATGGCGGGCTTACACATAAACAACGTTATGGATGGTTACATGTACCGGATACAGAAGAAAACGCCTGGTCGGATGGATTGAAATGTGACACGGCGGGCAGGATATATGTAGCTACCCGCCTGGGTATACAGGTGATGGATCAACTGGGTAGGGTGAATGCGATATTGCCGGCGCCAGCATCTAACAGCCAGACATCTAATCTTTGCTTTGGCGGTCCTGAGTTTAATATATTATATGTTTCGGCTGGTGATAAAGTGTTTCGCCGGAAATTAAAAACCCGTGGGGCTAATACTTTTGATGAGCCGGTAAAACCAGGTAGCCCACGGATGTGACTTACATAAATTATAATGACCTTTAAGGAGTGATTTTTTTTATTAGCCTTAAATAAATTTTTATTTTATCCAACTAAAAAAATAAAATGAAAAAAAATGTTCTATTCAGCTTTATTTTATCTGTCTTGTTAACTTCAATATGCATTGCACAGAAAAAAAAATGGACTGTAGTTTTTGATGGCGGTTCAACCGAAAAACTGAGGGGTTATAAGATGCAATCATTCCCTCCTTCATGGAAAGTGGAAGACGGTGCTCTGGTTACTCAAACCGGTGTGCCGAATGTTGACCTGGTAACGAAAGAAGCCTATAAAGATTTTGAACTGGTATTTGACTGGAAAGTATCTGAAGCAGGTAACAGCGGCGTATTTTTTCATATGCAGGAAGCACTGGATCACCGGGCTGGCGATGGCAATAGCCCCAACTGGCTCGACAATTTTGAAATGCAGATATTGGATGATATTAATTTTAATGATAAAGCCCCTATTCGCTCAGCAGGTTCTTTGTATGATCTTATAGTACCGCAGAATAAACAATTAAAGCCAGTGGGAGAATATAACCAGGCCAGGCTGATTGTTAAAGGAAATCATGTAGAGCATTGGCTGAATGGTAATAAAGTGGTAGAGTATGAAATGGGATCAGACGAAATGAACAA
>JBGTNK010000139.1:0-2299 GCA_041743125.1 Chitinophagaceae bacterium | reverse complement strand
AGGCGAATAGGTGCCGGTCTTCCAGCGGGTAATGAGCAATGTATTTAATGCATCCATTGCCTCTGCTATTTTTCCTGTTCTGGCCAATGCTTCCGCATAAATCAAATACACTTCATCAACCGCAATACCGGAAAATGGACCACTGTTGGGATTACCACTCAGATTTGCTTTAAATCCGTAGCGATTTGGAGCATTGGTTCTAAAATAAATTGTTTTTCACTACTAACCGACAAAAAAATGTAGAGTAAATAGGGTAAAAAAGGGTAGGTGGCCGAAACCACCTATCCATGTTGTATTTTGTGGTTGCAACACCTAAAAAAACAACATGAGCAAAAATACAGAGATTAAATTAGTCGGTCAGCCGATTCTAAACCAGTTATTACAGTTGGTAGATAAATGGTCTTTTAATAAATTGGTAAAAGAAAAAAGAAGTGACCATTATTATAAGGCTTTTAAGAGTTGGCCTCACTTTGTTACGATGATGTTTGGCATATTCAGCCGTTGTGATTCGATGGCTGAAACCTGTGAAGGGCTTAGGGCTATGAGTGGCAAGCTTAATCATTTAGGTTTAGAAAAATCTCCTGCAAAGAGCTCTGCAGGAGATGGGCTCCGCAACCGTAGCAATGAGTTCTTTGAGGCATTATATTATGAATTAATTAAACGCTACTCCAGTTTTTTGTCGGACAGCCGAACGCATGGGCTTACCATTAAAGAACTTTTTATAGTTGATTCCACCACTATCCGTCTGTTTAGCGACATCTTAAAGGGTGTGGGAAGAAACCCCATAAACGATGGTAAAAAGAAAGGAGGACTAAAGGTGCATATGCTTATTGATGCCGTTCAGTCAGTAGGTAAGTTCATGAAAATAACGGCTGCTAAAATGCACGATAAAAATTTTTTAAGCGAAATACAGGTTCCGCAATTTAGTATGCTGGTATTCGATAAAGCTTACAACTATTACAAACAGTTTAATGAGTGGACGGGGAAGAATATTTATTTTGTTACCCGTCAAAAAAGTAATGCTGTGTACACCGTATTGAAAACTATAAGTGAAATAACGCTGCCTAAAAAGCAGGCAGGTGTATTAAAAGAAGAGGAAATTGAGGTAACCTATAAAGAAAAGAAAGAATTGATAACATTGCTGCTTCGGCGCATATGTTACCAGGATGAAAAGGGCAGGCTGTACGTATTTATTTGTAACAATTTTATTATTACCGCAGAAGAAATAGCATTGATATATAAAAAACGCTGGGGAATTGAATTGCTATTTAAGAAAATGAAACAGAATTTTCAGTTACACTACTTCTACGGAGAAAATGAAAATGCGATTCGTACACAAGTTTGGTGTACACTGATAGCACAGTTGCTTTTAACTGTATTGCAAAAGAAAGCAGGAGTAAAAAAAGCATTTTCAACTGTAGCAACTTTAGTGCGCATTCATTTGGTGAGTTTGCTTGATGTGTATGAACTACTAAAAAATACAAGCCGGGCCTGGGCTAAAGTAAAAACTCAAAAAGCTGAGCAGCCTTCACTTTTTCCAAAATAAGGCGAGGTCTACTTTTAAATTAAATATCGTAACACAGTAAAATCAATGCTTTCAGACGATAAAAATTACATTCTCGATTTTAGTCGGTTGATAGTGTTAATTTATATAGCCATTTTATGGCACCATTCATTTCTTTTGCTGTGATGTACAAAACAGCCTTCAACATGCTGGTGAGAAAATTTAATCAGTTATTTTACTGCAATATTTTACGATCATGAAAAACATTTTCATCGCCTTAGTTTTACTACCGTTTTCCTGCCTGTTATATAGTCAGCAAAAATCAACATTACCAGATCAGCAATCTTATGTGATCTTGTCAGGCGACTATGCAGATCCCTCTATTTTAAAAATTCGGGATTACTTAAACTGTCATGATGAATAAAATTGCAGCTGTCTTGCTTGGCACATTGGCATTCATTAATTCTTCCTGCGGCCAAATTAAAAATAACAAACCGGATAAAATGAATGTTACCCACGCCTATACGAATGAATTGATACATGTAAGCAGTCCCTATTTACTGCAACATGCACACAATCCGGTAAACTGGTATCCCTGGGGAGAAAAGGCGTTGAAAAAAGCAAAGGATGAACATAAGATGCTTATCATCAGCATTGGATATGCCGCATGCCACTGGTGTCATGTAATGGAACATGAAAGTTTTGAAGATACTGCAGTTGCACGTTTGATGAATGAAAACTTTGTAGCCATCAAAGTAGATAGGGAAGAACGTCCTGATGTGGACCAGGTTTATA
>JBGTNK010000138.1:0-44594 GCA_041743125.1 Chitinophagaceae bacterium | reverse complement strand
GTTTAAAAGTTTCGTCGGCACTCACATAAATTCTTCCCCTTTCAGGCGTGTCTTTTAATTCATTTTCCTTTTCTTTAAAAGACTGGCAACCATTCACCAAAAACAAGAAACAAAAAAACAATATTATTATGCTGGCGTATCTGCTATATTCCAATATTCCCATCTGCCAATTCTTAATTTTTTTATCTACCGAAATTTGCCGGCAGCATTTATATCATTACCTGAAATAATTTTTTTTATACCCTCTGTAGATTCTCCAGCTGCCATATAAAATGCATATCACGCCAAAAATTTTATCCATATCGTTTGGCGGAAAATTTTCATTGAATTGAAGTTTAAATTTATCGCGGATCAGAAAAAAAATACCGGTAACTGTGATCAATAATCCTATAGCATAGTCCATAAGGGCACGCCTTATGGCAATCTGCCTTCTTTTTTCTTTTTCAAATTCTTCCATTATCAACGTAGCATTCAGTTTGGGCAAATTATCACATTTTATTGATCCATCCTGATAAATGTTACAGGGAGCACATAACTAACGGGTACTGCTATCCCGTTTTGAATAGCAGGTTTCCATTTGGGCATTCTCTTACACACCCTTATTACTTCTTTATCAAACAACTCTCCACCAGATTGCACAATTTCAACCCATGTTACAAGACCATCTCCGCTTACTTTGAAACTAGCTTTTACCATTCTCTTTTCATCAGCCTCCAGTTCAGCAGGAATATTAAGATGACGGGAAAGAAATTTCATCAGCGCATCGTTTCCACCGGGAAATTCAGGATTGCAATCGGGCAACCAATTTTTAATTAGCGCCGGCAACTTTTCTTTTTCATGAGAATCTGAATTAAAAAATCCAACCGGCTCACTTCCTTGTTTATAAACGGTGCCATCAGCATTGGCTGCAGAAATTCTTTTTTCGTTTATCTCATCAATACTGGCTACCGGATCCGGATCTGCTAATTCATCCGGCACTATTGCAACTGGTCGAAATTCTATTTTTGCTATGGGTTCTGCAGGCTTGGGTTTAGAGGAACCGGGAACTGTTTTCTTTATTTGTGGTTTGGAATCCTTAATTTTTTCTTCTGGCAATTATATAACAGTAACTATTATCGAATGGTTATCCCGGAAGTCATTACTTCCGTTGATTGGATGACTAATCAGACTACTTGTTATCACAAAAAAAATCCTATTGTCAAACCGGTAACCAATGAAAGCAGCAACCGCTTATTGTAACTTTTTCTAAGCGCATATGCACCATACTCTTTGTTGCGGTTATTAAAAATAATATCCAGCAGGCTGGCATGCAGCAATTCATTATTTGTCATGGTTTCAATTTAAAATTGAGATGCGCATGAAGTTGTAATCCATAATTTCCCTTTTTAAATATGGGGAGGGTTGATATATCCATAAAAGAAAATTCACACTAATTGTGAATTACAATTTTATTAAGGATAGCTGATAGGTGAAAGGTCATAGTTATATTTGCGCAATGAAAATTTTAATGGTTTGCCTGGGAAATATTTGTCGCAGCCCTTTGGCAGAAGGCATTCTGCAGCAGAAGGCATTTCAGGCGGGTTTAAACTGGAGTGTGGAAAGTGCCGGTACCAATAGTTATCATACAGGCCAGGCGCCACACCCCCTGTCGCAGAAAGTGGCCAGGCTGAATGGCATAGAAATTTGTAATCAGAGAGCCAGGAGATTTGTAGCCGATGATTTTGAAATGTATGATAAGATCTATGCCCTTGCCTGGGATGTGCTGGATGATATAAAACAAATAGCAAAGAAAAAATTTGATGCTTCCAAAGTGGATCTATTAATGAATGAATTATATCCGGGAGAGGATATGGATGTTCCGGATCCCTGGTCCGGACCAGAATCCGGTTATCATGAAGTATACAAAATGATACACGATGTTTGTGATGCCATTATTGTGAAATACAGCAACCGGAATAAAAAAAATCCGGAACACAACTTAAATTGAAATAGTAAATTAAATGGCAAAACCATCACTTCCCCAGGGAACAAGAGATTTTGGACCCGATGTGGTTCGCAAACGAACATACATTCTCAATACCATTAAAGATGTTTTTGAAATCTACGGATTTCAACCACTGGAAACTCCGGCTATGGAAAATATGGATACGCTGCTGGGAAAGTACGGAGAAGAAGGAGATAAACTAATTTTCAAGATCCTGAATAATGGCTTGAATGATCCAAAAAATATAGACAAAGCTAAGGCCGCCTTTGAAAATGTAATTCAGGGCAAAAACGACAAAAATCTCACCGAAAGAGCTTTGAAATATGATCTCACGATTCCCTTTGCCCGTTTTGTAGCTATGAATTATGCCACCCTTACAATGCCATTCAAGCGCTACCAGATACAACCTGTGTGGCGGGCTGACCGGCCGCAAAAAGGCAGATACCGCGAGTTTTACCAGTGTGATGCGGATATAGTGGGAAGTAAATCCTTATTGAATGAAATGGAGCTGGCCCTTATTTATGCAACAGTTTTTAAAAAATTAAATGTTGATATAGAATTAAAAATAAATAGCCGTCATATCCTGGTAGCCCTGGCAGAAAAATGCGGAGGTGCTGATAAAATGATAGACATTTCGATCGCCATAGACAAATTAGATAAAGCAGGCATTGAGAAAGTAAAAGAAGAATTATTAAAAAAAGGTCTTGTCCGGGAACAAATAGCGACCATTGAAAAATACCTGGAAATCACAGGAACCAATGAAGAAAAAATAAATAAGATAAAAACTTTATTAGGAGATAGTGAAGCAGGTAAAAAAGGAATTAATGAATTGGAGTTTCTCATTGCCTCTCCATTGATGGACCGGCATACTTCATTGACTATTGACTTTACGCTGGCAAGAGGACTAAACTATTATACAGGAATAATATATGAAGTAAAAGCCCGGCAAATTAAAATCGGGAGTATTGGGGGTGGTGGCCGGTATGATGATCTGACGGGTTTGTTTGGGGTGCCGGATGTACCCGGTGTGGGGATTTCTTTTGGTGTGGACAGGATATATGATGTTATGGAGGAATTAAATCTTTTCCCTGCCGATGTTTATATAGGAACGCAGGTATTGTTTTTTAATCTTGGCGATGCAGAAAGTCAGGCGGCATTTGAATTGATGCAGCAACTCAGGAATAATAATATTCGTTGCGAGTTGTATCATGAAACATCCAAATTTGATAAACAGTTCAGGTACGCAGAGAAAAAGAATATTCCCTACATTGTTATTATTGGAAGTAAAGAACTGGAAGAAAAAAATTGCGTTGTTAAAAATTTGGGTACCGGGTATCAACAAAACATTTCGATCCCGGATCTGCTCCGGTTTTCATTTACCTGACCATTCCAAATCGCCAGGTTACGATCTTTACTTAGAAAATTTCGCTGGTAAATGATGTTCTTTATAATTTACCGGTGATCTCCTTCAGGTGATGCTCCAGGTGCGAAACATAATCGCAAATGATCCACCCCAGGCTTTTTGTTTCACCATTATCATATTGCGGATCTACGGGATAGTCCAATTTTTCTTCAGGAATTCTATTGACCACAAAAATGATCTGCTGATTTAATGCTTTCCATAGCCCGAGTAAATGATCAATGGGCAAATCCTGGTAATGATTTACTTCTACCAATTCATTTTGCCGGTAGGAAATTACCCGGTAATGCCGCGGGCTGAATTGTATTTCAGTAAACCGCTTCAGGTTATTAATGGCTGAATCGATCAGGTGTCCCAATATTTCCTGCTTCGACCACCTGGAAGGAGCCGGTTTGTGCAACCGCTGTTGGTCAGAAAAATTCTGAAATATTCCCGTCATTTCGTTTATGTGGTTCTCCAGCTGCTGAATGATCTTTTCAATATTAGCTTCTCCCTCAAAAAACCCGGCTTTTTGCCATGATGATATTGTAGTCATTTTATTAAACTTAGAAATGATTTATAAATAATTTCGCTACCCAACCAAAAGAAAAAATCTCTTTTAAAAACTATTTAGCAGCCTGCAGTTGCGGCTTCTCTACTTTTAAAGCAAATGTATCTTCAGATTTTGTGCCCTCCAGGATCAGGTCGTCCACTTCAATTCTGACACCGCTTAATTTCGCCGCTGCATTTCTTTTAAAAAATGCTTTGCCGGAAAAGGCTATAATCTCAAAAATATCCTGGTCAATTTTTTTTAATTCAGAATTTCCTGCTGTTGAGCTGGCATATAAATTCCCTTCCTGGATTGAAACCATTATTTCGGTTACAACACTGCCTACAGGAAATTCATATTTCCCGGTATATTCTTTCAGCGAGTCTGGTTGCGGATTTCCCTGGGCAAAAAGTATTACAAAAGAGCAGAGTGCCAGGAGAGATGAGATTAATTTTTTCATATGGCTTTATAAGAAATTTATAATGTTGAACCGGAAGATACTATTATGGTTTGAAACTACAATGACTCATAAATGATGGCAGCTCCTTGTCCCACCCCTACACACATAGTGGCTAATCCGTACTTCATTTTTCTTCTCTTCATTTCATGAAGTAGCGTGGCTGAAATGCGGACACCACTGCAACCCAATGGATGCCCGATAGCGATAGAACCCCCATTCACGTTTACCCTGGTATGATCAAAACCCAATTCCTTAATGCAGGCAAGGGATTGGGAAGCAAAGGCTTCATTTAGTTCAACCAGGTCAAGATCCTTTATTTGCAGGCCCGCTCGTTGAAGTGCTTTATTTGTTGCGGGAACAGGACCCATTCCCATGATGGCAGGATCTAAACCTGCCACAGCCATTGAAACTACCCTGGCCAATGGGGTCAATGAGAACTTCTTTACTACATCTTCATTTGCCAATAACATCGCTGCCGCACCATCGTTGATTCCAGATGAGTTGCCTGCTGTTACAGTTCCATCGGAAATAAACGCAGGTTTCAAAGCTGCCAGTTTTTCCAGGGAGGTTTGCCGCGGATGTTCATCATGCAGCATCCAGCTTACCAGGCCGCGGTCATATAATTCCACTGCTGTAATCTCATCATCCCATTTTATTGCTTCTTTTGCGGCAAAATATTTTTCCTGTGAATGCAGTGCAAAAACATCCTGTTCTTCCCGGGAAATATTCCATTGCCTGGCCACGTTCTCCGCTGTTTCCCCCATAGTAAAAGGGTGATACATTCCTGAAAGTTTTTGATTGGTAAACCGCCAGCCCATGGTAGTATCGTAGATCTCTGTTTGACGGGAAAAAGAAGTACCTGCTTTTGGCATTACAAAAGGAGCCCTTGTCATGCTTTCTACACCACCGGCAATGATCATCTCAGCATCACCGCACATGATCTGCCTGCTGCCATCCATAATGGCCTGTAATCCTGATGCACATAAGCGGTTAACCGTATTTCCGGCAACCGTAACTGGTAATCCTGCCAGCAAAGCGGCCATTCTTGCCACATTGCGGTTATCTTCCCCGGCCTGGTTAGCCGCTCCGGCAATTACATCCTCTACTTCACTGACGTCAACCGACTCATTTCTTTTTAATAAAGCGATGATCACATTGGCCAGCATATCATCCGGACGAATATTGCCCAGCGCACCACCATATTTCCCTACCGGGGTTCTTACCACATCAATTATATAAACTGGTTTCATATTATATATTATAATTGCCTGTCAAAAAGATATGCAAAATACAGATTAGCCTGCACTAATCATCTGTAATGCGACGCGGCGCCAGCCACATAAATCCGGAAATAACCAGATCATTATATTTCGTCATGGTCTTTGCATACGTTATGGATGCATTTTCAAAGTCTATCTTTGCCACATCATGAAAGATGTGAAAAGGAATATTCGTCACCTGGGTCTGAAAGATATTGAAGAGTATTTTGATACGCTGGGCGAAAAAAAATTCAGGGCCCGGCAGGTTTATGAATGGCTCTGGCTGAAGCCGGTGCGTCATTTTGAAGAAATGACCAATTTGTCTAAAGATCTCCGCCAAAAATTAGCAGACAAATTTGTATTGCCTGCATTAAGTACAGATCATTTCCAGCATTCCGAAGATGGTACTTTTAAATTGCGTTTTAAAACTCACGATGGTCATTTTGCAGAGGGGGTTTTAATACCCACGGCCTCGGGCAGATATACAGCCTGCGTCTCCTCGCAGATCGGTTGCAGCTTAAGTTGCAAGTTTTGCGCCACGGGTTATATGGACCGAAAACGCAACCTGGAATTTGATGAGATCTATGATGAAGTGGTATTGCTTAACCAACTTTGTGAAAAAGAATATGGCAAAAAGCTAAGTAATATCGTTTTTATGGGCATGGGCGAACCCTTGCTTAATTATAAGAATGTATTAAGATCCATAGAACGCATCACTTCTGATGACGGGCTGGCGATGAGCCCGAAACGCATAACGGTATCCACAGCAGGGGTGGCAAAAATGATCCGGCAATTGGGAGATGATAAAGTAAAATTCAAACTGGCCTTGTCACTTCATGCCGCCAATGATAAAAAGCGGCATGGTATAATGCCGATCAATGATACCAACAATATCCAATCGTTGATAGATGCCTTGAATTATTTTTATAAGCAGACCAAAAGCGAGATCACCTTCGAATACATTTTATTTAAAGACCTCAATGATTCGCTAAAGGATGCGGATGAATTGATAAAGATCTACAGGCAGGTACCGGCCGACCTGGTCAACCTGATCGAATACAATCCGATTGATGCCGCCAGCTTTGAAAAACCTGCTGAAGACAAAGTAGAAGCATTCATGTTTTATTTGGGCAAGCATCGTGTAAATGTTCGTTTACGGCGGAGTCGCGGAAAAGATATTGATGCTGCTTGTGGCCAGCTGGCTAATAAAGAATGATTATCCACCGGCCACGCATGTCCAACATTTTATCTTCAAGCATTCAATATGGCCGCTTTACCTGCATTTTTTTTTCTCTTTATTAATAAATGGAGTGCCTTATAGAAAATATCTTCATGATATCCTTCTGCCGTTTATTGTTCTGATTCTTTTAACAATGCATACCGGAAGTTTATTGGTTATGCAACATCTAACCTAACTATTATAAATCATGTAATGAGCTATCCCACCCGATGGCGGGATAACCGGGATGATTATCTGCATGGACATATTATTTGGCTAAAAAACTATAAAAAATAAACAAATGAAAAAGACCCTATTTATCTTATTTATTGCCACGTTCGTAATTACAACGTCGCAGTCCCAGGAAACAAAAGACAACGAACCTGCAGAAAAGCACATGATGAAAAAACATCATCATCAAGAAGCATTCAGCAGCCTTAACTTAACTGAAGACCAAAAAGCAAAACTTAAAGTTTTGAATGAAGAGCACCGGAAACAAATGGAAGAACTGAAAAAAACTGACGATATAACGGTAAAGGAATGGAGAAGCAAAATGGAAGCGCAAAGAAATGACCACCAGGCTCAAATAAAAAGTGTATTAACAACAGAACAACAAGCGCAGTTAAAAAAGGAAAAAGCCGGGAAAAAAAATATGCACAAGCATGGCCGGAAAGGAAGAACGCATGGGGACCGTGGACAAAAAATGAAAACGGAATTGGGCCTTAGTGAAAAACAATCCGCTCAAATGGAAAGCAGCCACAAAGCAATGATTGAAAAAATGAAGGCGCTCCGGGAGGACAAATCCCTAAACGATGACGCAAAAAAAGAAAAAGTAAAAGAATTGAGGACAAAACAGAAAGATGAATTAAAACTTATCCTGACTGACGAACAATTTAAAAAATATGAAGCTCTCAGGCATCAAAAAACTCAGAGAAAAAAAACCAGTAATGAACCACGGAAATAAAGCAGGTAAAGTCCTCCAGAACTATTGGGGGACTTTTTTAATTACCTTCGCCCTTTATTCATCTACTGTTGTAAAACAGCAAACTACTACACATGAAAAAAAAGGCATCCCATTTTGACAAGTTTACCAAAAAGAAAAGTAATGCCGCTGTCAAAGAGCAATTCAAACAGGAAAAAAGAAAAATAAAAAAAGAAAGAGAAGAGTATTTTGAGAATAAGAGAAGGGAGAGCCGGAAACCGGCACCAGGCCAGGAAGAGCAGCAGCCCGCCGCCCGTACTCAAAAAGGTGAAAGCAGAAAACCTTATCCCGCTACTACCCATAAAAATGCAGGACCAAAATTAAATCCGGAACCAAATAAGCCAAAAACAGAAAGCCAGCCTTCCTCAATGGCAGGTAAATTCCAACCACGTACTAATAAGATAATTCCGGATGTTCATCCATCCGCTGTTGCACCATCACAACCCGCTCAAAAATATTCATCCCAAAAGACTCCCAAAGAAGCAACAGCCAGCCAGGCACTTATGCCGCTTAATAAATTTATTGCCCATAGTGGTATTTCCGGGCGAAGAGAAGCAGCCGATATAGTGAAGCTGGGAAAAGTACAGGTCAACAACCGGGTGATAACAGAACCCGGCTTTAAAGTTTCTGTAAAGGATGATATACGGGTGAGTGGTAAAAAAATATTTCTTGCCAAAAACCTGGTCTATATTTTATTGAACAAGCCCAAAGATTTTTTGACAACTACCGACGATCCGCAGGGAAGAAAAACCGTATTAGATATTGTAGGAAAAGCCACACCGGAAAGAATATACCCGGTGGGCCGTTTAGACAGAAACACATCCGGGGTTTTGCTACTGACCAATGATGGAGAACTTTCCCAAAAATTAACACACCCCAGCAGCAACATAAAAAAAGTGTACGCGGTAACGCTTAACCGCCCGCTGGAAAAAAAGGATTTTGATAAAATACTAAAAGGTGTGATGCTGGAAGATGGCATGGCCAGTGTGGATGCCCTGGCGTATGCGGATATCCAGGATAAAACGATATTGGGTATTGAAATTCACAGCGGCCGCAACCGGATTGTGCGCCGCATATTTGAAGCATTAGGTTATGATGTAAAAAACCTGGACCGGGTAATATTTGCCGGGCTTACAAAAAAGAATGTAGAAAGAGGCAAATGGCGTTTTTTATCGGAGAAGGAAGTGAGGGACCTCAAGCATTTTGGAAAAGGGAAATAATCACTCAGGCTCAGTACTTACCTGTTTCTTCCATCGTACTCAAATAACTTTGATGGCGATTGTTACCCTCAATATACCGGGGCAAACTTTGTTTACATTGCATACTTTATCTACTCAAAAATCATACGACGTTTGTGTACATTCACATTGTGTGTATATTTATATACCGGCAAATAGTTTTTTCACAAACTGACGTTATACGTCATGCCTGGCGACATCGGAACTTCCACCGACAGAAATAAATATTTATCATTGTCAACTAAAAATCAACGGGGACGCTGAAAACCGATCAGAGTAGGCATAAAAATTAAAATTAAACCAAAATGAAAAAAATTGTTGCACTATTTAATGTTGTTGGCTATACTGCTGAACAATACAGCCAGGTAATTAAAGACCTTGGAGCTTCAGGAAAATTGAAAGATCCAGCTTACATTAATCGTGTAGTGGCTAAACAACCTGATGGTTTGTTAATAATAGACGTATGGGAGTCAGAAGAAGCATTAAATGAATTTGCTGAAACGCTTGTACCCATTCTTATAAAGAACGGTGTTAAGCCAGCACAACCTACCATACTTCCACTTCTCGATATTACTGCCTAAGTGGTTGAGGACTTTATATCAAACGGACAGACAGTGCAGTCTGGCTATTCTTTCGTTGGATTTACTTTTAATATGGATGGAATAAGAAAGCGACACAGTTAATTTGATGCAATGATAATACAACAAACAAACTTTAGTGCGGCCTTCAAACTGTTATGCTTCGTGGGCAAAATAGCACCAACGCACAACATTCTGTCACTGTTGCACAACCATAATTACAAAAAAACATAGCTGTAGTTTTCCGTTGTAAGCATTTAGAAGCTTTTGTGCAGGGGCTATTGTTGATTTTTTAGATAGGACAACGATGAATTGGAAAAGTTTCCTGGCCCTGTCAACCTTAAAATAAGTTTCAGTAAAATGGTTTTGATCTGCCCAAATCCTTCTCCCTGGGGTTTATCGTTTGTGTAGCTTTGGCTATTGCTTTTGGTGCGGTAAACTTCAGCCACTTCTTCAGATTATAAACAGTGGCTGCCAGTAACAGCATTTTATTGGCGGCTTTTATTCCTCTTGCATGCAGCCTTTTCATGCCGGTAAAATTTATCAGCGTTCCCCATACAGGTTCTACCGTGCTGCTGCGTTTTCGCTACAACACCATACAGCGTGTGTGTTCATTTTGCATTGTGTGTATATTTATATACCGGCAGATAGTTTTTTCAAAAACTGCCGATATGTGCAACCTTTTTTGACCGCTTCAATATGACAATGTCAATGAATAAAGTCCTTTTTATTTTATTTCTATTACCACTAACCGGATTTGCTCATCCCGGAGTAGGGATTATCAAAGACAGCAAAGGAAATATTTACTATACCGATTTAAAACAAGTTTGGAAAATTACTAAGGGAAAGAAAACGGTAGTTGTTCCACACGTGCATACTCATGAACTCTACATGGACCAAAACGACAATTTGTATGGCGAAGGCGGTTATTATGATGACAAGGCTAAAAAATTTTATCATTATTTATGGGTGCATCGACCAAATGGACAAACAGATACGGCTCTTGGGTTGAAGGAACAATATCTTCAGCAAGACTTCTCATTAGCAAAAGACAAAAAAGGAAATGAATATTACATAAAACGATTTTTAATTCCTCACACAGATACCAACCACATTTACCGTAAAACACCAGATGGAGAGGAAACCATATACGCTACCGGCAATTTTAAAAATGTCAACTGGCTACACCCCCAAGACGACGGAAGCTTGTTGTATGTATTAAACAATACTATTTACAGCGTTGACACATCAGGTAATATTAAACTTGTAAAAGAGCAGGTAGGCAACAAAAAACCTTCTTTCAAGTTTTCAGGAAACAATATTACAATTTGGGGCGTCTGGCAAGACAATGCAAAAAATATTTACGCTGCCGTATTTAGCGACCAAACAGTAAGGAGAATTGATGCCGCAGGTAATATGACAGACATCTATAAATCTAAAGGAAACTGGGCACCTTTACACGGGATTTTTGATAATGACAATAGGTTGTGGGTTTTAGAAAGTTCAGACAACAATGACGTAAGAGTAACATTAGCGGAAACAATTCCTGTCATAATTCAAAAAACAAAATCAAATGCACAGCTTTACATAATTATTGGCTGCATTATTTTAGGAATTGTATTAATCTATCTGCTGTTCAAATATTTTAATTCCATAACTCTAAACAGGCTAAAAAGTTAAGGCTGCACACAACATGGGTCACTGTTTCACATGTCAACCTTAAAATAAGTTTCAGTTATGAACTTAAGCTACCATTGACAATGACTCTAAAACAAATATCTTTATGAACAAGATGTTAGTTGTGCAACAGGCACATGGGTATTGCTGCAATTGAGGCTCGACATTAGAGCAATCGGCTTAAATACGCTATCAGCAGCAGTTTCGGCTCGTCTTCAATAATTTAGCTTTAGTTCTTACCTTCAACTTTTAACTTATATTGGGCTTCAGTTGTCGGCAGGGGATCTCAAATATCTTACCTACGCCAAGGCCATGGCCTTTCTCGGCAAGCAAAAAAATATATGATCTGTATTACAAATAAGAAAAACGGTACCCAAAAATTGATTCAGATACTATTCTTGTTAACAATCTTAATTTACAGCTGCTTCTCAAATCAACCAAAAAATTATGGAAAAGTTGATGCAAAATTATTTCTTTCTGATTTAGTGCAACAGCCCCTTGTGGTGGCATTTGGAGGTAGTGAAGGTGGGAACATCTATGCGCATGAAGAAGCAAAAGAAGTGAGAGAATTATTTCTTAAAAACGGATTTGCACTTCTATCTATTGGTTATTTTAATTCCTTAAATTCCCCTGCCCAAATTGATAGAATATCTATAAGCGCCATTTATGATACAATTAAAGCTATCGCCAATCATCCAAAAATTGACAAGGACCGAATTGTTTTATTAGGAAGTTCAAGAGGAGGGGAATTAGTATTGAATATTGGAAGCCGCTACAACGACTTTGATGCAATTGTGGCTATTGTAGCTCCAAGTTTAAATTTGCCATCCCGTTTTGGCTGGAATTCAACCTCTTCCTGGACTTACAACGATAAAGAGATACCTTATGTTCATGCTTCAAATAACTCTATAAAAAAACTGAAATATAATTTTTACGATGGAATTTTAGAGATAATAAAAGAAAATGAAGTAATGGATGTTGGGAAGATTGAAATCGAAAAAATCAAGTGTCCGATTCTTTTTATTTCTGCGAAAAAAGACGAGGTTGGCCTTCTACTCTAATGGCTGAACAAATGTTTGAAAGATTGAGGAAAAATAATTACCAGTATTTTTATCAGCATATTCCTGTTGATGGCAATCATGCTGAACCTACTAAACATTTTGATTTAATAATAGATTTTTTAGTTAACGACAGGAAGTAATAAAGCCAGCCGAGAGTAGGGTAAGGAAGGAAATTTCACCCCTGCGCCTCACAGAATCTTACGTGAACCTCCCGATTTATTCGGCTCTTCAAGATGATGATTACAATTAATAAGCAGGGCATACTCTCCAATGAGCAACCAGTCCCGAAACATCGGTTCGGGACCCACCGAATACAACTCATCGATAAAATATATTTTCAACTTTTGTATTTAAATTGAGCTTCGGTTCCTGACAGAACGTTTTCAAATGCCCCGCCGAACGCAAAGCCCGAACAAGAGCGGCATTGCAGAGTGACCTCAGAAAAGAACAACGACACATATAAATTATTTAGAAAACTGTAAATTGACAAAACAAAAAAAGACAATAATTATGGACATACAATTTGAAGCAGGAATTAACATCGCAATAAAAATTCCCCAAAGCAAATACGAAAAAACAGTTACATTTTACAAAGACATTTTGAACTTGAAAGTTGAAGAAAAACCTATAAACAATCCAACCGTTTCCAGAACACACGAAGTGAAATTTGGTAATAATATAATATGGCTAGACTGCGTGGACAATTACACACATTCAGAAACTTGGTTACAGCTTACAGTTCCTGATGTAGAAGAAGCGACAAACTATTTGCAATCGAAAGGTGTGGAGACTTGTGACGAAATTGAAGAACTCCCGAAAAATATGCATTGGGTTCAAGACCCGGCAGGAACAGTATTCAACCTACAAAAGAGAGAAACAAAGCAAATAGACGGATTAAAAACATTTTGTGTAATTTATGACAACGCTTGAACAAAAAATCATTGAAACTTTTTTTTACGCTTCTGAGAGAAGCGGGGCGTGAAATCTCTTGCTTACCCAACTAGCTGTTCGTTGTTCTTATCGGTAAGCCAAATTTTAGTTAGGAATTTTCAATAACTGTCCTGGGCAGTATCAGGGGGTTTTACAGATACCTTTCTTTTTGTTGTGCATAAAGCGACATTGTAACAATAACAAATATTATATATGGACACTAACAATAAAGATAACAGGGGTAAGAAAATCCTTGACCTTGTTCGGGAATTTTGTGCAAATAAATTAGATGAAGAATATTTTGAGCTTTCTGAAAAGTTGACACAAAAACTATTGAGAAAACGAAGTAAGCCATTAGACAGTGGGCAACCACAAATATGGGCAGCTTCAATAATTCATGCCCTCGGGACAATCAATTTTTTGTTTGATAAATCCTTTGAACCATATATTTCAGTTGACGACTTAAACAATCACTTTGGGACGAGCAAGATAACTACTGCTGCAAAGTCAAAACAAATCAGAAACTTACTTAAAATTGACAGGTGGGACAATGAATTCTCCACAAAACGCATGATTGACAATAATCCATATAATAACCTTGTAATGGTTGACGACCTGATTCTTCCATTAGATTCATTACCAGAAGAACTTCAAAATGCGGTTCGACAAGCCAGAGCAGAAGGAAAAGATATCTCATTCAGAACAAAGTAAAACGCCTACCACTTACAACTAAGAGTTAGTCCGGTAAGAAGTGCCAACGATGAACTCCTGGTTGTACGAAACACATTTTAAAGACCCGTTCCATAACAATAACCTTAACCAAAGTGACAGCAATAGAAACACTAAACCTTGACTTTGCTTTCAGTAAAGACGACCTTGTTATAAAAGGATTAAATCTGAAAGTTGAACAAGGTTCAATTTATGGATTTCTTGGACCCAATGGTTCGGGCAAAACGACAACCATCCGATTGCTTTTAGGACTTTTGCCAAACATAGAGAATAACATCAAACTATTTGGACAAAATTTTAAAGAAAACAGAATTAATATTCTTTCAAAAACAGGTTCACTTATTGAACAGCCATCATTATATGAACATCTTTCAGGTTTTGACAATTTAGAAATTACACGCAGAATCAGGGATGCAAATAAAAACCGCATAGAGAAAGTTCTTGAATTGGTTGATCTGAAATCAGCATCTCAAAAAAAAGTAAGAGAATACTCCCTGGGTATGAAGCAGCGTTTGGGACTTGCAATAGCATTACTTTCTGAACCTGAACTATTAATATTAGATGAACCTGTAAATGGCTTAGACCCAAACGGAATTATTGAAATCAGAGAATTGCTTTTAGAACTGAATAAACAAAATGGTATCACGGTTTTTTTATCAAGTCATCTGCTTTCCGAAATAGAAAAAATTGTAACTCATTTAGGTATTCTAAGCAAAGGAAAATTAGTTTTTCAAGGAGGACGTAACGACCTCAAAGAATTGCAGAATCATTCTGCCACCCTTCATATTGAAACAAGCGACAATCAAAAATCTTTTGAAATTATTAGTACACAATTTAAGGCACCTTCCAACCTAAACTCACAAATTATAGTTCATTACCAGGACAAAGAGCAAATTGCAACAATCTGTAAACTGCTTGTAGAAACAAACATTGATATATATAAAATGCAGTTACAAAACAATAACCTTGAAAATATATTTTTGGAAATAACAAAAAAATAAATGCATTATTTACTAAAAAATATCAGTACTGAATTTATAAAGTCCAAGAAAACATTTGCCTGGTGGCTTGTAATAATTGGAGCAGGTTTTATGCCCGCATTTGTATCTCTCGTTTTTTTAAGTAAATGGAACCATTTAGTTCCCCAGGCAGGACACAATCCCTGGGACGATTTTACAGAAATGTCCTGGAAGGGAATGGGGTTTTTATACACAACCTTTTTTATTGTATTACTAACTTGTCTTTTTTTAAATATTGAACACAAAAACAATACCTGGAAACATATTTTCACGCTTCCGATTTTAAGGAGCAGCATTTACTTCAATAAACTGTTTACATTACTTATTTTCATCGCGTTATTTTACATCCTTTATATTCCAATTTGGATAGGCTGTGGGTTCACAGTCGGACTTATCAGACCTCAATTGCAGTTAACAAATCATTCGCCTGATTACATTTCATTGTTGAGTCTATGCATTCATTCGTTTATTGCTTCACTTGGAATATTTGCGATTCATTTTTGGTTAAGCATCCGTTTCAAGAATATGATTATACCAATTGCTATTGCTGTTCTGGGTGGTATTATTTGGATAGCGTTGTACCAGGGGCGGGTTGAAGAAATCACATATTTTCCATACTCTTACCATTATTCTACTGTCAGCCCACCTTCATGGGTAAAACTTAAAATGTTTGGATTTTTTCCACGACATGAAATGTACAGCCTATTGTATTTTTTAATTTTTACAAGCTTAAGCTATCGTTATTTTGTTAAGACCTTCAAAGGATAATAAATAAATTCTGAATGAAAAGAAGTGAATTACCAAAGCGAAACAGGGTGTCCTATGCGGGGAAATTATTATCTCATCATTGCATCAATCAGCTGCATTTCAGATTGAACATCTATATATTGAGTTTAGTAATTAACTTCAACTTCATTTTTCAATCAGTTCTGTTCAAGTTGAAGAATTACAGCATTCCGGTTCAGCATAAAAGGACGTTCCTTAACAGTAATAGTACCTGACCCCACACAGATAAAAAATAACTCACATACTAAAAAATAACAATGAAGGCACTTATAACATCCATACTATTTTCCCTATCCTTTGTTTTTGTGACGGCACAGGCACAACATATAAGTGCAACCCCACTGGACATTGTGAATAAAAGAATGGATTTTTATAATCAGCACAACTTTACAGAATTTATAAAACTATATTCTCCTGATGTTGAAATTTACACCTATCCGAATATGCTATTAGGAACCGGAACAGACAATTTAACTTCAATTTTTAAACCTAAATTTATCGCCAAATCGGTTGAGGTGAAAATTATTAGCCAGATGTACAACGGGAATTATGTTATTAATCATGAAATAGTTTATGAAAACAATATTCAGACAAAGTACATATCAATCTATGAAGTAAGGGATGGTTTAATAAGGAGTGTAAAATTTGTAAGAGATTAATTGTTACTATACAACAGGAAAATAAAATTACTACCGCCAATAAGGGTGATTGTCGCATAATCCTAAATTTAAAAAAACATTAAGCCTGATTTTTTGTTCAGCTATGGATACTTTAGCGGACTGCAATTCAGCATTCGTATAATCACGGATAGAAAGAAATTTTTCGGTTTTGATCTTATTTAATTCCTATCACCAGCCTTTGTAACTTTACGCAAATGCAGACATCATTTGCCGACTTTTCAACTACACTATACCGCCAGGCTACCAGGGAAATGGAAACAATAAAAAATAATGAAGCTATCTGAATTGATCATTTATGAGGACGATGATTTTGTTGCCCTAAATAAACCCTCAGGCCTGCTATCTATTCCCGACCGGGAAGGAAAAGAAGTTTCATTAAAGGGTTTATTGCTGGAGAAATATGGCCATATATTCACCGTTCACCGCCTGGACAGGGACACCAGCGGGTTGATTGTTTTTGCAAAAAATGAAACAGCCCACCGGGACCTTTCCATCCAGTTTGAAGAAAGACAAACAGAAAAAATTTATGTGGGTCTTGTGATGGGTTCTCCAACCATTGTAAAAGGAAGCATTGATCTGCCCATAGCAGAGAATATGGTGAAAAGAGGCACGATGATCATTAACCAACGCGGCAAACAATCATTGACTGATTTCGAACTGCTGGAAAGTTTTGATATTTATTCCTGGATGCAATTCCGCATCCATACAGGACGTACCCACCAGATTCGGGTGCACATGAAAGATGCAGGATACCCGATCGTTTGCGATGAAATATATGGCGACGGAAAACCGTTGTTGCTATCATCGTTTAAGCGGAAATTCAAACTGTCCAAAAACGAACCGGAGGAAAGGCCCATATTAAACCGGCTGGCATTGCATGCCCGCCAGCTTAGTTTTATAAAACCCAACAGCAATAAAATAACATTGGAAGCTGATTTGCATAAGGACCTGAAAGCATCCCTGCAACAATTATCAAAATGGAAAAAAGGAAAACAGAAATAGTTTTCACCTCATCACCCAACTAATTTTTTCTCCAAATCTTCCAGCGAAATATTTTTTGTCTCCGGCATTTTTGTCAATACCCAAATCAATTGCAATACCATCATGCCGGCAAAAAATACAAATATGATCCACGGATCGTCTTTGAGCAGGCCTTTTTTATCATCAAGGAAAATAGGGGTGATCAACGTAATGATACCGGCAAATACCCAATGCACACTGGCACCAAAGGATTGCCCGGTGGCGCGGATCTTATTAGGAAATATTTCAGATAAGAACACCCATATTACAGCCCCCTGGCCAATAGCATGAGCAGCGATAAAAAGCAATAAGAAGGTCATCAAAAAAGTAGGACTTGCATGCGAGTAAAAGGACCAGGCCACCATGGACAAACTGAAAATATACCCGAAGGAACCGATAATAAGCAATGTTTTTCTACCGATCCTGTCGATGAGATAAAGCCCTACAAAAGTAAATAGCAGGTTGGTGCCGCCGATAGCGATTGAATTAAGCAGTGAATCACTGGCGCCCAAACCACTTAATGACAAGATCTCCGGGGCGTAATAGAGTATAAAGTTGATACCAGACAGCTGGTTAAAAAAGGCGATCATGAAAGCCAGCCAGATAATTTTATTATGCTTAACACTGAAAAAATCAGACGAATTATTTAACACCGCCTCGTGTTCGTTGCTGATGATAATGGATGAAATTTCCTGGTCAGCATTTTCAACACCTATCAGGTTTAAAATTTCTTTTGCCTTTACCTGGTCATTCTTTTTTGTGATCAACCACCTTGGGCTTTCAGGCACGCCTAATACCATAACAGTATAAATAATGGATGGAACAGCCAGCACACCCAGCATCCACCGCCAGTCATTGTCACCACCCACGCCTTCCAGGAAATAATTGGATAAAAAAGCAATAAGAATTCCAAACACGATATTAAACTGGTACATGGCACTAAGGCGGCCTCTTGTAGCGGGAGTAGATATTTCAGAAATATATACGGGAGCTGCCACTGAAGAAACACCGATACCAACGCCCCCTATAAAACGAAAAAACGAAAAAGTATATGGATCCGGCGCCAGCGCTGAGCCCAATGCGGATACAGCAAACAATATCCCTATCCACAATAATGTTTTCTTTCTGCCAAATTTTTCAGTAGGTATGCCACCGAATATGGCGCCCACTACGGTTCCCCATAATGCCATAGACATAATAAAGAAGCCATGAAATAAAGGGGAAGTATGCCATAATTCTTTGATCGGCTGGTTGGCGCCGGAAATGACGACGGTATCAAATCCAAAAATAAATCCTGCAAGTGCGGCTACTACGGACCACTGAAAAAGTTTATTCCTGTTCATAAGCAATCGTTGACGAAACAGGAAGTTAAATACTATTTAGCAGCTTGCAGTATTTGAACTAACATTTTTCCAGGGCCTGTAATATATCGTGGAGAATATCATCCCGGTGTTCTAAACCCACGGATATGCGAATCAGGCCTGGCGTAATACCCACGGCAGTCCGCTCTTCATCTGTCAGTTTGGAATGCGTGGTAGAAGCAGGATGAGAAGCGATGCTCCGGCTGTCACCGAGATTATTGGTCATGGAAAGCATTTGCAATTCATTTAAGAATTTTCGGCCTGCATCCACTCCCCCTTTTATTTCAAAAGTAAGAATGCCACCCCCGTTTGTCATTTGCCTTGCCGCTATTTCGTATTGCGGATGGGTAGCTAAAAAAGGATACTTTACCCAACTCAGTTTTATATGATCATGCAATGCCTGGGCCAGGAACAAAGCATTGGCTGCATGTTTTTCCATGCGGATAAAAAGAGTCTCCAGGCTCTTGGTCAACACCCATGCGTTAAACGGGCTCATAGAAGGGCCCGTATTCCGTATAAACAAATAAAGAGGTTTTATCAATTCCTTTCTACCTACCACTACACCACCTAAAACTCTTCCCTGTCCGTCTATGAATTTGGTAGCGGAATGCAAAACAAGATCGGCACCGAATTGAAGTGGTTGCTGCACGGCCGGCGTGGCAAAACAATTATCAACAACAAACAAAATTTTATGCTGCTTGCACAGATCTGCCACCGCCTGCATATCAATGATATCAAGACCCGGGTTGGATGGCGTTTCTACATACAGCATTTTTGTCGACGGGTTTATTAATGCTGCAATGGTCTCAGGTTTATTCATGTCAAAGTAAGAGAAATCAATTCCCCATTTGGGCAAATACTTTGTAAGAATAGTATGCGTGGATCCAAACACAGCTGATGCGGATATGATATGATCTCCTTTACTTAAGAAAGTCATGAAAGTGGCAAAAATAGCCGCCATCCCTGTGCCGGTAGCCACGCCGTCTTCCGCACCTTCAAGGGCTGCCATTTTATTGATGAACTCATCAACAGTGGGATTTGAAAAACGGGAATAGATGTTTACGTCAAGCGTATCATCAGCGAAAGCTTCTCCCATTTCTTCAGCAGAATTATAGGTAAAACTGCTGGTCAGGAACAAGGGTGTAGCATGCTCTTTTTGACTGGTCTGCTCGGTTTGAAGACGTATAGCTTTTGTTTCGCGATGTTGTGTCATAATACTGCTGAACCTTTTTATAATTTGGATGGCGAAGATACGGGCAGAAATTAATTACCCTTAATGGAAGGCCAATCAAGCCTTATTATACTTTAGTAAATATTCAATGCCATGTGGTATTATCGCTCTAAAAGGTGATGGTGAAGAAAATCTATTAATACAGTCAAATAAAGATCAGGAATAAATAGGCCGGCCCCGGGTCATTTGTGTTGGAAAAAAGAACTAATCCTCATCATTCTCCGACTTTTGCATCATAGCCCTTGAGGTATTATACAGATCGTACCAATCCTGTTTTTCAAGGTTGATGTCAAATGCTTTTACAATATTCCTGATGCGTTGCTCATTTAATGTACCAATCAAAGGCAAAGCCCCCAACTTAATCAGCCAGGCTACGGCCATCGATTCTACATTGGCGTTATACTTTTTACCAATTTCATCCAGTTTATAATGAACCCTTGCAGCTAAGGGATCCGTGCCGTTTTCAATTCTGCCACCTGCCAAAGGCGCTGCCGCCAGCGGTCGCATATATTTTTGCTTGATATAATCCAGCTGGCCGTTATCAAGCGCTGCTGTATTGAGCAGGTTTAATTCAATATGATTAGTAACGATGGGTACCCTTAAATAAGAAGCCAGCAACTGGTGCTGAAAAACCGAAAAATTAGCCACCCCGATATTCCTGATCTTACCGGTAGTTCTTAACCGCTCCAGGGTGAGAGCTGTTTCTTCCAGGTTGGAAAGAGGATCCAGTTGATCTAACAGGAAAATATCTATATAATCAGTGCGCAGATTTTTTAAAGAATTATCTACGCTTTTTATAATATGTGCTGATGAAGTATCATAATATTTTACCCGGACATCAGGCCGGTTAGCATGAGGAAAATTCACTCCGCATTTTGTAAACAACACAACATCCTCCCGTTTAAAAGATCGTTGCTTCATAACCTGCCCAAACAATTCTTCACACTGATAGCCACCATAAATATCCGCATGATCAAATGTATTTATATCCAGTTCCAGGCAAAGGTTCACGATCTTTTCCATGGCAGCAACACCTGTAACGCTGGTATCCTCCCAGCGCCAGAAACCATATATTGCCGGGGACACTTTAGGACCAGAATCGCTTAGATATATTTTTTGCATGGCCATCGTTGTTTAACAAATAAAATTACCGAAACGATCTCTATCGTGCAGGCAATTGCTCAATAAATAAAAAATTAATTATCTGAAACTAGTCTACAGGATCTGCACCAAAATTTTCATACTCCAGAAAATAACCAATGCACCCAACAGGATAAAAGAAGTTTTCCTCGGAAGCTTGCCGGCTAATTTTGCAGCAACAGGTGCAGCTACCAACCCACCTATCACCAACCCAAGTATAGCCTGCCAGTGGCTAACGCCCAGCAATGTAAAGAATGTAAACGCACTGGCCAGGGTTACGAAAAATTCTGTAAGACTTACTGAACCGATAACATATTTAGGACTTCTTCCTTTTGTAATAAGAGTTGTAGTAACAATGGGTCCCCAACCGCCGCCGCCAAAGGAATCAAGAAATCCACCAGCGCCGGCCAGCAGGCCATATCGCTTAAATTTCTTTTGCTGTTGTTGCTTCCGGAAAGCCAGGATGAGTATCCTTACACCTAAAAATAAAGTATAGGCGGCCATAATGGGACGCAGGTATTCAATATGTGTTTGCCCCAATTGTGTCAAAAAAATAGCTCCGAAAATAGCGCCAATAACACCTGGTATTAACAATGCTTTAAATAATTTTTTATTGACGTTGCCAAACTTATAATGACTGTAACCGGAGGCTCCACTGGCAAACATTTCTGCTGTATGAATGCTTGCGCTGATGGCCGCGGGGTTTACACCTGCCGAAAGCATAATGGTGGCGCTTGTAACACCATATCCCATGCCCAGGGCCCCATCTACCAACTGCGCCAGGAAACCGGCCAATACCATCAGGGGAAAATTTTTATCCAGCGTACTATACCAACCAATTGTATCATCAGCAATTTGCTGAATAGGCAGGTAAGAAAAAACAAAATGCCCGATCAGCATCAGGGCGAAGCCAACCAAAGAATAGGTAGCGATCTTTCTCCAACGTTTCTCCTTATCCGCATTATCCTTTTCTACCAGTATTTTAGTCAGCGCATTTAGTTTCCTGACCTTGTATGCAAAGTTGCCGTTGAGTTTGCTGCGTACTTTATGGATGTTTTCAATAGTCTCATCCAGTTCTTCCGGCAAAACGTCATTTAATACTTCTTTAATTCTTTTAGCTACCGTGGGTGATTTTCCATTGGTAGATATGGCAATTTTTAAATTTCCTTTTTGAACGATACTGCTTAAATAAAAATCACATTGCTCAGGTGTATCGGCAACATTGACCAGTAATTTTTTTTCTTTTGCCAGTTGCCGTATACGCAAACTCTCCTTTTTATCATTAATGGCAATTACCACCAATTCTTTTTCCTCCAGATCTCCGGGTTCAAAATTTCTTTTTTCAATCAACACACCGGGATGCCGGGCGGCCAGCTTGATTATATTTTCTGAAACGGCAGGAGCAACAATAAGAACGGAGGTAGCCGGAGCGTTCGTTAAAATGGCCGTCAATTTCTCTAATCCTACATTTCCTCCTCCCACCAGCAATACTCTCAACTCTTCCAGTTTTAAGAAAACAGGAAACAGGTGATTGTCCTTTTTTTGGTAATCATCTTGTTTTTTCAATTCCGCCAAGCCTTCAGATATCTCACTCATACTTTTCAGATAATTGATTGAATAAAATTGATTCTTACTACTGGTTGATAAGTGTGTGAACTAATTTGCAACCGACTCATCAGTAATAATTGAACCGCATTGTTCTCATTAAAAATTAATTCTCCACCCAGGTAGGTTTGGTTTTGATCCCAGTCCTTTCTTACACCCCGGCTTTGCCACATTAATTCGGACCCCGCCATCCCACTCCATTTTTCATTAAAGCGATATTTTCCAGCCAGTTTATATCCTAACCGGAGACCATTTTCATCCGGGTTTATCCAATGCCTCTGCTCAACCCGCAGTTGATTTTGTAATGACCAGCGGTTGATCTGTATATCGTGCCTGATTGCTTCCCAAAGCCGAATTTCATTTGTAACCCTTTTTTCCTTCAACACGGTATATTGTTGCTGGTTAAACCAGGCCAACCCTGCCGCCACCGTCCAATGTTCATTTAAATGATAATAAACCCCGCTTCTAAAACTTATTAATCCTACCAAGGGCCTTTTTGCCTGGTTTCTTATTTGAATATCCGAATTGATATCCCATTTGTTATTGATGGCATATTTAAGATAATAAGCAGGCCACCAGTTGACATGTTTGTTAATTCTGGATTGCCCTTTTACACTTGCCGCTGATAATAATAAAAGAACTGGTATGGCGACTCGTTTAATTCGCATGGATCCATTTCCTGTTTGAAAAATCGCCAAACGTTTCATCAGTTATTCTTTCTTTTGAAAATACCGCAAATAATTCATCCAGTGTTTCCAATATCTGTTCTTCGTTCAAATTCTCTTTAAATTTCGTATTCAATCTTTCCCCTACCCGGTCTCCCCCGATATGCAAATTATAATGACCGTAGGCCGTTCCCACAAAACCGATCTCTGCAGCCGGCGACCGGCCACATCCATTCGGGCAACCCGTCATACGCAAAATGATTTCATCGTTTTGCAATGCATACTTTTCCAGTATGGGCTCAATCTTAGAAATAAGTGTAGGTAAATACCGCTGGGCCTCGGCCAATGCCAGTGGGCAGGTATTAAATGCTACACAAGCTATGGAGTTCTTGCGCAACATGCCTGCCTGGTCTGTATGCGCATCAACACCAAAATTTTTAAGAATTTGCTCAATTTCTATTTTATCAGCTTCGGAAATATCAGACAGAATAAGGTTTTGATTACCTGTAAAGCGAAAGTTTGCCTTTCCCGTTTTTGCAATTTCAAGCAAGGCCGTTTTTAATGCGGTTGAATTTTCGTCCAGGATTCTTCCATTTTCAACAAACAAAGTGTAATACCATTTATCCTCATGATTTTTTGCCCACCCGTAATGATCTTTCCTTGAAGTGAATTGGTAAGGTTTTGTATCTTCTAATTTAAATCCGCATCTTTTTTCCAATTCATTTTTAAAGGCTTCAACTCCCAGCCTGTCGATCGTATATTTCAGGCGGGCCAGTTTCCTGTCGCTTCTGTTGCCATGATCTCTTTGAATGCTCATGATTTCATAAACAGCTTTCAGCACTTTTTCTTCTCCCTCTGCATATCCTAAAACAGTTGCCAGCCGGGGATAGGTATTTGCGTTACCATGTGTGGCACTTAAACCGCCACCGGCAGCAACATTAAAACCTTTCAGTTTTCCATTTTCAATGATGGCTATCAGGCCCACGTCGTTAGTCAGTATGTCAACATCATTGTTTGGCGGAATGGCAATCCCGATCTTAAATTTCCGCGGCAGGTATCTTTCCTGGTACAAAGGATCTTCCTCCTGCACATCAGCCAATTTTTCCTGGCCCAGCCATATTTCATAATAAGCTTTTGTTTTGGGTAAGGCCAGTAAACTTATTTTTTCTGCATACCTGAACACTTCTTCATGCACAGGCGATTCATTTGGATGAGCACTGCAGGTAACATTACGGTTCACATCGCCGCAAGCAGCAATAGAATCCAAATGCATTGTATTGAAAGATTGAATGGTTGGCCTGATATGCGATTTCAAAATTCCATGCAACTGGATCGTTTGCCTTGTAGTAATTTTTATAGTACCTGTAGAATGCTCGCCGGCAATATGGTGAAGACCGATCCATTGTTCCGGGGTCAAAAAACCGCCTGGCAGCCGCAACCGTATCATATATGAATAAAGCCATTCCAGTTTTTTAGCACTTCGCTCCTCCCGTCTGTCCCGGTCATCCTGCTGATACATACCATGGAATTTAATCAGCGACTGATCATCTTCCCTTAATGCTCCCGTAATATCATCCAGCAAGCTTTCCTTTAGCGTACCGCGAAGGCCCTTACTGCTTGTTTTAATTTTTTCTACCGGTGACAAATTATTCTTCACACTCATGATTTCTTTCTTATCAAACTTTAAAATATTTTTTACGCTAATGACTGACCTGTTTCAATCCAGGAATTAATAAACATCTTTCTCAAATCTTCCATTCTTCTTCAATAATTCCAGGTATAGTTTTGCATCGTCAATTGACTTTTTCCCTTGTTGTTCTATGATCTGTAATAAAGTGTTTTCAACATCTTTACTCATGGGATCTTTTGTTCCGCTTATAAATACATAAGCCCCTTCATTTATCCAGGTATATAACTCAGCTGCTTTCTCCAGCATCCGGTGCTGTACATAAATTTTTTCAGCCTGGTCCCGGGAAAAAGCGAGATCTAATCTGGTCAACACACCGGTCTCCACATAATTCTGCATTTCTGTTTGGTAAAGAAAGTCAGTGATGAAATGTTGCTCACCAAAAAAGAACCAGTTTCTGCCATTTGCTCCTGTTGCATCCCTTTCAGCCAGGAAAGCCCGGAAAGGAGCAACACCGGTACCCGGACCAATCATGATAATATCCTTATCCGCTGCGGGTAATTTGAAGTGCTTATCCTTGTGCACATAAAAAGTGATCCCGGAATTAACAGGTTTGTCTCCCAAAAATTCGCTGCACAAACCGAACCGCTGTTCATCCTGCGCCAGGAATCGATCCCTGGCTACGGTAATATGAACTTCGTTGGTGCCGTGTCCCGCAGGAGATGAAGCGATAGAATACAACCGGGGAGCAATGGGCATTAAAATTTTTATCACATCTGCAAACTGGCCAGCATCACTAACCGGGTATATCCTCAGCAGATCAATAAGGTCCATCCTTGTGTCGGGTATATCCTGTTTAATAATTGCAGCATATTTCTTAAGCGTGGAGGTAAGAAGAAAACAAATGCTTAAATGCTGTACCAGCAATTCCCTTACCGGTGCTTTTACTTTGGCGGTTTCTATTATTTGTACCGGATCGATACCAGTAAATGAAATGATTCTGTCCACAACATCTTCCCGGTTCCGGGGTATTATTCCAATAGTATCACCCGGTTCGTATTCAATTGCTTCATCTGTCCCAATCTCAATATGATAGGTGCTTTTATTAGATCCCCTGTCATTCAAATTAATATTGGTAAGAATAGTTCCCTGGTAATATTTTTTTCCTGCTGCTTTTTTTGTAACGGCAGGTGTGGCACTTCCGCTGGGTGAAGTTTCTGATTTGGATTCCAGGATCTGCAACACTTTTTCGAACCATTCCAGGGCATCCTGTTCGTAGTCCACATCACATTTTTGTAAAGGCACTACCCTTCTTGCACCAAACTGGCTGAACTGCGTATCTACATCTTCGCCGGTTTTGCAAAACATAGGATAGGATGAATCACCCAGTGCAAGCACACTGAATTTTAAATTGGAAAGTTCTAATTTATTCTCATGAATGTGATCATAAAACTTTTTTGCCGGAATCGGCGGTTCTCCCTCTCCCTGGGTACTTATCACTACAAAAAAATATTCTTCTTTAGGTAAATCACTGAACCGGTACTGATCCAGTCCTACCAGTTTTGCATTCACTCCTTTTTTCTTGGCCACTGTTGCCAGTTGAGTGGCTAGTCTTTTTGCATTCCCGGTTTCGGTGCCAAAAGCCAGGCTGATCTTTTTTGTAGCTATAGGTTTTGCATCATGGCCATTCGTATGAACAGCCCCATTTGTTTTCCCGTTTGATACTAAACCAGACAAGTATCCATTGATCCAGATAAGCTCCTCTTTTGAATAGCCATCAATCAGGTCATGTAGTTGTTTTAATTTTACTTCTTCCAGCATACCAGCTTATCTTTTTGCATTAACCAAATTATTAAATACTGAACCTGCTTTATTTGCCTGGTACCAATTAAATTCATGGTGCAGCCTGACCACCTCACCTACGATCACTAATGATGGTGAGCTGAATTTTAAATTGGTAAAATCCATCACACAGTCTTTTATTGTTGAAATATGAACCCGCTGATGTTCAGTGGTTGCTTGTTCAATAACAGCCAATGGCGTAAATGGCTTTTCTGAATATTGCAACAGTAAGCCGGCCAGGTCAGAAAGACCTTTGGCGGCCATATAGAAAACCAGGGTATCATCGGAAATGGCAAGACTTTTCCATTTCTCCCTATCATAATTGCTGCAAGGATTGAATGTTATGAACTGAACACTTTTTGCGTAGCCCCTTGCCGTTAGGGGAATACCTGCATATGCGGAAGCACCGGACGCTGCGGTTATTCCGGGAATAATCTCATAAGTAATATTATTTTCCTGCAGAGCAATCAATTCATCCAGCATATTGCTGAAAAATGCAGTATCACCACCTTTCAGGCGTAAAACCGTTTTCCCGTTTTTTGCATGCCCTACCATCAATTTATTGATATCGTCCTGTGCTACGGATCCGTCGTGGAAACCCTGCTTGCCTGTCATTAAAGTCAAAACATTTTTTGGCGCATATCGCTCTATGATCTCAGGGTTCACAAGGCGGTCCACCAAAATGACATCAGCTTCTGATAACCGCTTCTGCAATTTCACTGTTATCAGGTCTGCATCGCCCGGACCGGCACCCGCTAATATTACTCTGCCTGTTGATTCTGTTTTACTCATAATCTGCCTGGTAGTTTTTTATTTAAATAATACTGCAGCTACGGTACCATTACCTGTTTCATCGATCAATATTGCGCTACCATTACCAGCCAGCTTATCATATGCATCATATACAAGCGGAGAAGCTGTTTTAATAGTAGCCTTAACCACCTCGTTTAATTTTACGATCCCATCTACCGGGTGATGCTGCAAAGAATTTACATCCAGTTTATATTCTATTTTTTTCACCACCGCTTTTACCAGCCGGCTATTATGCTGTATAATATATTTGTTTCCTTCCTGCAATGGTTTATCATCCATCCAGCAAAGCAATACTTCCAATTCATTGCTTACCTGTGGCAGGTTATTCGTATTAACTATGGTGTCGCCACGGCTAATATCAATATCTTCCGCTAAATGAATAACGGCACTTTGAGGAGCAAACACTTCTTCTACTTCCTGACCGCCGGTTTCCAACCAGGATATAGTGGTTTCGATACCGGCAGGTAATACTTTTACTTTATCTCCTTTTTTATAAATTCCGCTTAACACTTTACCAGCATACCCGCGGTAATCGTGCAGATCTTCCGTTTGCGGCCGAATCACCAGTTGCACCTGGAACCTGGGGTCGGTGAGATTGACATCGTTATCTATCTTAATATTTTCCAGGAATTCAAGCAAAGGTTTGCCATCATACCATTCCATTTTTTCAGACCTGTCAACAATATTATCACCATTCAATGCACTGATAGGAAAATAGGTGATATCCTTCAAATTTAACTGGCGGGCCACCTCCTCAAAATCAATAATGATATTATTAAATACATCCTGTGAATATTCAACCAGGTCCATTTTATTAATAGCCACCACCACATGCGGGATTCTTAATAAGGATGCGATAATGGAGTGCCGGCGGGTTTGTTCCGCTACACCTTGCCTGGCATCTATCAGGATGATGATCAGGTTGGCATTGGAAGCGCCGGTGATCATGTTGCGGGTATATTGCACATGGCCCGGGGCATCGGCAATAATAAATTTTCTTTTTGGTGTGGTAAAATAGCGATAAGCAACATCAATGGTAATACCCTGCTCTCTTTCTGCACGCAGACCATCCGTAAGTAAGGCCAGGTCAACAGAACCGTCCGTCCGGTTTTTTGTAGATTTTTCCAATGCTTCTAATTGATCTACCAATATATTTTTGCTATCATAAAGCAACCGGCCGATCAGGGTACTCTTTCCATCATCCACACTTCCCGCTGTTATAAATCTTAATAAGTCCATTTAAAAATATTTATCAGTTATTATTTTTTTTCTTCCTTTTTATTGAATCAGAAATAACCATTTTTTTTCCTGTCCTCCATAGCTGCTTCAGTAACCTTGTCGTCTATTCTTGTTTCACCTCTTTCACTGATGCGGGTTAAAATGATTTCATCAATTACTTCATCTAAGGTTGCGGCTTTTGATTCTACCGCAGCAGTACAGGTCATATCGCCAACCGTACGATAGCGAACCTGCTTTTTCAATATTATATCCGACTCCTCCAATTCAATAAATTCTGAGACAGCCACTAATTGCCCTTCATGCTCAATGACCTCCCTTTCATGTGTAAAATAGATAGAAGGCAAGGCAATATTCTCTTTGCGGATATAATTCCAGATATCCAGTTCAGTCCAGTTACTGATAGGAAACACTCTTACATTTTCTCCTTTATGAATACGTCCATTATAAATATTCCAAAGTTCAGGTCGCTGCAATTTTGGATTCCATTGCCCAAATTCATCCCGAACAGAAAAAATTCTTTCTTTAGCTCTTGCTTTTTCTTCATCCCTGCGAGCACCACCTATGCAGGCGTCAAACTTAAATTCTTCAATCGTATCCAGCAATGTATGTGTCTGCAACCAGTTGCGGCTGGCAAATTTTCCTTTCGGTTCGGTAAGATTTTTTTGCCTGATGGTATCTTCTACTTTTCGAACCACGAGGTTCGCCTGAACCTCTTTTGCAAGTTCATCGCGGAAAGCGAGGGCCTCCGGAAAATTATGGCCGGTATCAATATGTACTAAGGGAAAAGGGATCTTGCCCGGAGCAAAAGCCTTTCTGGCCAGGTGCACAAGAGTAATGGAATCTTTGCCTCCGCTAAAAAGCAAGGCAGGTTTTTCAAATTGGGCCACTATCTCCCGAAAAATATGGATGCTTTCTGTTTCCAATTGTTCAAGAGAATCCAGGGTCCTCTTTGAATTTAAAGGTTGATTAGATCCCTTATTACTGCTGTTTATCATATTAACATCTTTTTTTGTCTATTCAATTGGTAGACTAATATTTCAAAAAAATTTATACCGCTTGTTTTGTTACCGATTCATGAAGTCCGCACTCTTTCTGTGATGACTCCCACCACCAGCGGCCGGCTCTTGCATCTTCCCCTGCCTGAACCGCCCGGGTGCAAGGTGCGCAGCCAATGCTGATAAATCCGTTATCATGCATGCGGTTATAAGGCACATTATTTTCTTCAATATATTTTATCATCTCCTCATAAGTCCAGTTGATCAGTGGATTGAATTTATATAGATTCTTTTCTGCCGACCATTCTATCATAGGCATATTCTCCCGGTTACCTGATTGATCGGCTCTTAGCCCGGTGATCCACACTTTGGCGCCTTTCAAAGCCCTGTTCAATGGTTTTACTTTTCGTATGTAACAACAACCCTTCCTGTTTTCTACTGATTCATAAAAACTGTTGATACCTTTTGTGGTAACAAATTCTTCCACATCCGCCGCTTCGGGAAAATAAACCTGTATGTTTTTTTTATACCTGGCATTGGTGCGATCGAGCAGCTCATAGGTTTCATTAAATAATCTGCCGGTGTCAATTGTAAAAATTTTTACCGGCAGATCATTCCTGAAAATAACATCAGTTAATAATTGGTCTTCCTGGCCCAGCGAGGACGAAAAAACCACTTCGCCGGGAAACAGTTCAGCGACCAGGCTTACTGCTTCCGGCAAAGGATTAGTTTCAATCTTCTGTATCAATTCCCGGCTGAGCATCCAATTATAAATTAGGTTGTGGGGTATAACGCAGGTAAGGTTTTACAACTTTAACTCCCTTAGGGAATTTCTTAATAGCATCTTCTGTTGAAACAGCAGGAACCACAATTACATCTTCCCCTCCGTTCCAATCAGCAGGTGTGGCCACGCTGTATCCGGCTGTTAATTGTAAGGAATCAACCACCCTTAAAACCTCATTAAAGTTTCTCCCTGTTGATGCAGGATAGGTGATCATTAATTTTACAAGTTTATCAGGGCCAATTATAAAAAGAGAACGTACTGTAGCTGTAGCTGACGCATTAGGATGAATCATATCATAAAGCGTAGCAACATTCCTGTCCTCATCGGCTATAATAGGAAAGCCTACTGTGCAACTTTGTGTCTCATTAATATCTTTTCTCCATTCAAAATGTTTGTCTAACGGATCTACGCTTACAGCAAGCACTTTTACATTACGCTTGGCAAATTCTTTTTGAAGTAATGCCGTTTTACCTAATTCGGTAGTGCAAACCGGGGTAAAATCAGCGGGGTGAGAAAACAAAATTCCCCAGGCATCACCCAGGAATTCATAAAAATCAATTTCGCCTTCTGTTGTTTGTGCTTTAAAATTGGGAGCAGTATCCCCTAAACGTAGTGACATAAAATAAAAATTTAGTGAGCACAAAAGTAAGGGGAAAAACATACCCCACCAAGTTGGTGGACTAAAAAAAGGCAAAAATCCTTTACAAACTATCGTTTGGTTGACAAAGACACTGGAAGCAGCCTCAGATGAGCAGATCTCTCAGCGTTCGGTTTTCAACAATATTAAGTGTGGCATCTCTCACCTCGATCATCATGTCATGCAAACCGCAATGTTTTTGATCGCAATTTTTACAACGCTCATAAAAATAAAGACTTACGCATGGCAACATGGCGATAGGACCATTGATCAGGCGGATAACAGAGGCCACCTTTATTTTATCAGGACTTTTTTTTAAAAAATATCCCCCGCCCTTTCCTTTCTTACTGTCGAGTATGTCCGCCTTTTTTAATTCGAGCAATATATTCTCCAGGAACTTTAACGGAATTTTTTTCTTCCTGGCTATTTCTGAAATCAATACCGGCCCTTCATTATATTTTTCACTGAGATAAATCAATGCCTTAAATGCATATTGGGATTTCATTGAAAGCATATACCTAATTCAGAATTTCCAGTTTATAGTTGATGGGTGAATTTTTTCTTAGCATGGCGGATACACCGCAATATTTTTCCAGGGAAAGATCAATAGCCTTTCTTACTTTTTCCTCGTTCGCTACGTCAGTTTTCATCCTGAAGGTGATCCAAATATCTTTAAAAACGCGGGGATGCTCATCTGTTTGTTCAGTTTCCACATCAATTACGAGGTCTGAAAAAACGACCCGCATTTTTTCCAGTATCTCCACCACATCTATTCCCGAGCAGGCGGCAATGGCAGACAATAACAAAGCTTTGGGATTAGGACCTTCCTTCCGGTTACCATCAATTTGAAACACATTTTGTTCTAACCTGCTTTCAAAAGCACGATCATGTTTCCAGGTAGTTGTTGTTTTCATTCCATGTTTATTTTATCCAGGCTATGCTTTTGATTTCGTGAAATATTCTCCGGTGTCCAGGTAACTTTTTTTTCAAAACTATGCTGCCGCACCGGGCAATCCTGTTTATTGCAAATATGACATTGAAACGTTAAACAACCATCGGAATGCACAAATAGTTCAACTGATTCATTAAATTCTTTTCGCACCAGGTTTGCTAAAATATCAATTTCTCCGTGGGCCTCATTTACATTAAGATACCAGGGAACCGTTAAATGACAATCCATATGAAGCACACTGCCATATTTTATAACCCTCAGGTTGTGTAGGTCCACCCAGTTTTCCTGCCGGTTATTATTCAGCATCTTTACCATTTCTGAAATAATTTTATCATCCGCTTCGTCCATAATCCCTGCTACTGAACGCCTGATTATCTTGTAACCTGTAAACATCACAAACAAGGATATACCTATAGCCATTACGCTATCTATCCATAAATACCCGGTCAGGGAAAGTAAGATCAGGCCGGCAATGATTCCAAACGTTGACCAGGTATCTGTTTGCAGATGCTTACCGCTTGCCATTAAAGCTAAAGAATTATTTTTTTTCCCGTAACGCAGACAAATAACTCCCATCCAAAAATTGACAACGGCCGTTATGGCAATCAGTCCTATTCCAGTATCTAATTGCTGTAATGGTTCCGGATGAATCAGCAATACTATTGCCTTGTAAATAATTATGACTCCCGCTATAAGAATCATACTTCCTTCCACCGCGGCCGATAAAAATTCAGCTTTCCCATGGCCGTATGGATGATCCCTGTCACGGGGTTTTGCAGCCACATATAAACTGTACAACCCTATAAAGCCTGCCGCAACATTTACAATGCTTTCCAACGCATCAGTCAGGATGGAAACAGAGAAAGTATAGTAATAAGCAATAAACTTAATAAGCAGCAGCAGGAGTGAAATAACTGCTACCCATTTTTGAACAATAAGATTTTGCCGCTGTGTTTTCAATAAATGTTCATTAAAGTAGATACCTGTTTAATGTCAGATGATCATGGAAGGCATAGATAAGGAATTCCTGCGGGGTTTTTATTTTTTTTACTCTACCCGCTGGTATTTGCGAATAAATTTTCTAAATGTCTTTGCCATGCGGTAATACCATTCTTTATTCAATAACTGGGAATCCCTCATAGCCTTATACGTTAGAAAAACCCCAATAGGTACTAAAACAAAGGCCGCCAGCCACATGCCTGCAAAGGGAGTCATCGTATCTTCTTTGGCAAATTTTTCACCAACAGTAGTAGAAAAATAAAATACCATAAAAAAACTTATGGCAGCGATCAGGGGTGTGCCCAAACCTCCTTTTCGAATGATAGAACCAAGCGGAGCACCAATAAGAAACAAGATCAAACAGGCCATAGAAAGAACGATTTTCCGGTGCCATTCAATTTTATGCTTTCGCAAGTTTTTTTCCTTCTCTTTCATGATTAGTTCCCTGTTAGCCAGGTTAGAGTTCAGCGAATTGATCTGGCTTATTGCTCCCAGGTGTACATCAGTGGCAGCCGAATCGGGAATCAGATCATTAAAATTTTTTGCAGCCATAAACGCACTGTCGCCGGCCAACTTTTTATTGGCCGTTGTATCAATGAACTGAGCAAATTTTAATGTTGAATTTTTAACTTCCAGGTCCAGTTGCTCCCGTATTCTTTTATTTTCCCTTTCCAAAGAATCAATGGCAATATTTAGCTGGCGCATACTGTAAACCCTTTCACTGTTTTTATTTACGCTGTCATCCGTTTGCACAAACTGGAAAGAACTCAGATCAAATTGTTTTTTAAATTCTTCAAAGTTCAAACGGATATAATCAGTTTTATTGGCATTGCTGTTATTATCCCCCTTTTCTTCATACCGCCATCCATCTTTCAGGTTAAACTCGAGGTAGCGTTTATCTTCCGTTACCCGCATTACCCCGCTTTTTGCAATGATAAAATTATCCTGCACAGGATTACCTTGTTCATAAACAATAACATCCCGGATAATACTGTCATTAGCTTCCTTTTTCCCGATTTTTATTGCAAAGCCATTGATGCGGTCGTAAAAAACCCCTTCCTTCAGGTCAAACGCAGGCTTGGCATAAACGATATCTGTCAATAATGTTCTTGACTTTAAAAAGGCCACTGGTATGATATAATTAGAAAATAAAAATGCAATCCCGCTTACAATAAGAGAAATAAAAAATAAAGGCCTCATAAATCTTAAAAGTGAAATACCTGCCGATTTTATGGCTACCAATTCAAAACTTTCGCCCAGGCTGCCGAATGTCATCAATGAAGAAAGAAGAATTGCCAGGGGCAATGCCAGCGGAATTAAAACTGCGCTTTGATACCAGATAAATTTCAGCACGATGTCGATACCCAATCCCTTTCCAACAAAGTCATCAATATATAACCAGAAAAACTGCATGACCAATACCAATACCGTAATAAAAAAGGTAGCGATAAATGGACCCACAAAGGCTTTCACAATAAGTTTATCTAACTTTTTGAACACGTAACTTTAAATTATGGATTCAACAAAAATAAGGCTTTCACCAGAGGAGGAAGCATTGGTTATACGGCCCGATTGGATTTTAACAAAGAACAACGTAATTCAAAAAACACAAAAATTATTTTCTTCGTTGCAGGCAGGTGAACAAAAAGCAATGGGTACTTATATAGACCTGGTGCCGCCTGAAATAATTGATTCTACTGCAAAAATTTCCAGGGGCGAAAATTACAGGGGGCTTCCCTATCTTGTTTTAGATTATCCAAAGTATTTCAGCAAAGAGGATGTATTTGCAATCCGGATGTTATTCTGGTGGGGAAATTTTTTCAGCGCCACGTTACATTTGTCGGGCTCATATAAAAAAGAATACCAGAATAAAATCATTCAATCTATTGACTTATTAAAAAACAATGATTTTTTTATTTGTGTAAATCAAACTCCCTGGGAATATCATTTTGAACCCGATAATTATTTACCTATCAACGAAATGAAAGCTGATCAATTTAGAAACCGGGTAAATGAAAATGCTTTTATAAAACTTTCTGGGAAAATTTCCATTGAACAATGGAATGATGCTGAAAAAAAATTATTTGAAATTTTTTGTCAATACATGAATATATTAACGAACTAGTTGCCCAGTCGGTGAAAAAGGTCCTTCACCTGGTGATCCCATAATTTGCTCTGGTCTTTTATATCTTTCTTTTCAGCAAAATCTTTCACTATCAAAATGGTTTGATTGGTAATTTCCGATTTCTCAATACTGAATTCAAAGTACTCTGTTTTTGGTGCATCCAGCCAGCGAAAACGAATATGCTTATCGCCCTCACTTTCCAGCACCTCAGCTTTTTCAAAGGACCCATTCCAGCCAAAATAAAAGATATTGTCTCTCTCATCAACCTTTTCTGCGAACCACTCTCCTAATCCTGCAGGTGTAGAAAGAAACTCATACAGGATGGAAGGTGAACACCTGACGGGGAACTCTAAAGTATATAATTGCTTACTCATTTATAAATATTAAAAGCTTCTGTACCTGCAATAATAAATAATAAATCGTCTTATTAAAATAATTTCTTTTGTTTTCCCCATTTTGGCCTTTACAAATTTTCCATGCAAAATAAAATCCATAATCCCTCGTTAAAAGAAAGATAATTTTTTTTTGGCCATATCAGCCAAAAGATTAAATTGCTCTGACATCCAATACTTTCCGGAAAGGAAGTTCTTTTGGATGGGTTAGCCGGAAAGCCGAACAAAATTAAAATCTATCATCCTTTAAAATAATCCCAAAACCCCATTCCTATGAGTATGAGACAATTGAAGATCACGAAGTCTATCACAAATCGTGAATCTCAAAGCCTGGAAAAGTATCTCCAGGAGATCGGCAAGGTAGAATTAATCAGTTCTGAAGAAGAAGTGAAACTTGCCGTATTGATCAGGCAAGGTTGCCAGAAATCACTGGACCGGCTTACAAAAGCAAATCTTCGTTTCGTTGTTTCCGTTGCAAAACAGTACCAGAATCAGGGTCTTTCCCTACCCGACCTGATTAATGAAGGAAATTTGGGTCTTATCAAAGCAGCTCAGCGTTTTGATGAAACAAGGGGATTTAAGTTTATTTCGTATGCAGTTTGGTGGATTCGCCAGAGTATTCTTCAGGCTTTGGCTGAACAATCCCGGATCGTTCGTTTACCGTTAAACAAAGTAGGGCTAACAAACCGGATTCAAAAAGCTTTTTCACAATTGGAACAGCAATTTGAAAGAGAACCATCTGCAGAAGAATTAGCAGAATTATTAAATATGGATCTGGATGAAGTTTCTGCATCGCTCAGTATTTCTTCACGGCATTTAAGCATGGATACACCTATCTCAGAAGGAGAAGATGGCACCCTGCTGGATGTACTTGAAAATCCAAATGCGGAAAAAACGGATGGAGATCTGGACCACACGCAATCATTGAAAACCGAAATTGACCGTTCCCTGAGAACATTGACGGAGCGTCAAAAAGAAGTGATCTGTTACTTTTTTGGAATCGGCGTTGATCACCCGATGAGCCTGGAAGACATAGGCGAAAAGTATAATCTCACCAGGGAAAGGGTACGCCAGATAAAGGACAAAGCGATCACTAAATTAAGGGCCACTAACCGGGTAAACCTGTTAAGAACTTATTTAGGTGTTTAAATCAATCTTTATAAAATTTTAAATCAATCTTACTGACATAAATTATACACTACTACTTTATCTTTGCCTCTTACCAAAAATGAATGAACCTTCTGGTTACATTCATTTTTTATTTGTGTCAAGTATATATTCCCCATAGTATGTTCAACTCATTACAAGATAAATTAGAAGGCGCCTTTAAGAATCTGAAAGGCCAGGCCAGGATCACTGAGCTTAATATTACCACCACTCTTAAGGAAATTCGCCGGGCCCTGGTAGATGCGGATGTGAATTATAAAATAGCTAAGGAGTTTACTGATAAGATAAAAAATAAGGCCATTGGTGAAAAGGTCATCAACGCTATTAGCCCCGGGCAGTTAATGACCAAAATAGTTCAGGATGAATTAACTGAATTGATGGGTGGTGAAGAGGCCATATTTAACGCAAAAGGCAATCCGGCCGTAATCCTTATTGCAGGTCTGCAGGGAAGCGGTAAAACAACTTTTAGTGGCAAGCTTGCCCATTTCCTCAAAACAAAAAAGGGATTGTCGCCCTTACTAGTTGCCGCTGACATATACAGACCCGCAGCAATGGAACAACTAAGAGTTTTGGGAGAACAGATTGGTGTGGATGTTCATATGGAACTCGAGAACAAAGATGCCGTCTCTATTGTACAAAATGCCGTAAAAAATGCCCGTAGCAAAAACAAGAATGTAGTCATCATAGATACCGCCGGCCGTCTGGCCATTGATGAAGTGATGATGACAGAAGTCACCAATATCAGGAACGCAGTTAAGCCACAGGAGATCTTATTTGTTGTTGATAGCATGACAGGACAGGATGCTGTTAATACAGCTAAAGTCTTTAATGACCGGCTTGATTTTACAGGCGTTGTGCTCACCAAATTAGATGGTGATACCAGAGGCGGGGCCGCCATTTCCATTAAGTACACGGTCAACAAACCTATTAAGTTTACCAGTGCAGGCGAGAAATTGGATACCCTCGATGTTTTTTACCCGGAAAGAATGGCGCAACGGATTCTGGGTATGGGCGATATCACCAGCCTGGTTGAAAAAGCGCAGGAACAATTTGACGAGGTTGAAGCTAAAAAACTGGAAAGCAAAATCAGGAAAAACAAATTTGACTTTGCCGACTTTAAAACTCAGTTGGAGCAAATAAAAAAAATGGGGAATATGAAGGATTTGCTCGGCATGGTTCCCGGTATTGGCAATAAAATAAAGGATATTGATCTCGACAACGATTCGTTTAAGGGAATAGAGGCCATGATTAACTCTATGACACCAGCCGAAAGAGCTGACCCTGATCTTATTAATGGCAGCCGGCGGAAGCGTATTGCCTCCGGAGCAGGTAAGGACATCAGCGAGGTAAATGCATTTATGAAGCAATTTGAGCAAATGAGGGATATGATGAAAGGAATGAACAAAATGGGCATGTTCGGTAAAAAACTCCCTGTTAATCTACCTAACCTGAGAAAAAATTAAATTGACGAATCAGCCTGGCAAATAGTATTGGAGCCCAATCAAAGACACCTGATCCCTCCATTTTTATAATAATTCTGTCTCCTGCATTTTTAAAGCTAAATCTCGTCCTTTAACTGATGTTGGAAGGCGTTTTGTTTGGCTTATTGCCAGTCGCTCCTTATCTTCGCCGCTCCGGTTTCAACCGGTCTTAACAATTATTGTTTAACGCCTTTAAATTTCTATTTAAAATGGCAGCCAAGATCAGACTACAGCGTCATGGGTCTAAAAAAAGACCTTTCTATTTCATCGTCATTGCTGACTCACGCAGTCCCCGCGATGGCAAATTCATCCAAAAATTAGGTACATACAATCCATTGACTGTTCCGGCAACTATCCAGCTTGATCGTCAAAAAGCATTGGAATGGCTGAACAAAGGTGCCACCCCAACTGACACCGTTCGCCGCATTCTAAGCTTTAAAGGAGTGTTATACCTGAAGCATTTACTCCGCGGAGTAGGCTTGGGATTGTTTGATGATGCAACCGCTATGGAAAAATTCACTAAGTGGAGTGCAGAACATGACGCCCAAATCAAAAAACGCCAGGAAGATGCTGCCCGCAACCGAAGAAGCCGTCGTCCCATGCCAGGTCGCAGACCTGAAAGAAGGACAGATGGAGGAAGCGGCGCTGAAGGATAAATAATTCCCAACGGAAAATCATTCCGTCCTGAAAGTTCTTAAAGGCGACATTAAAATTAATGTCGCCTTTTTTTACGCTTCTTATATTTCCAGGTATGACAAACCATTATTTTTTTTTGTTTATAGAGTAAGCAGGCAGATATGGAATATTTTAAAATAGGAAAACTTGTTGCTGCCTTTGGTGTAGGAGGGCAACTGATCCTGCAACATGAGTTGGGAAAAAAAACCTCATTAAAAGATCTGCAAGCCATCTTTATTGAAGGAGGAAAAGGTTCCTTTCTTCCCTGGTTTATCAAATCCACAAAAATTAAGAGTGAAAAAGAAATATACCTGTCTCTTGAAGGGGTTGATTCCAGGGAAGCCGCTATAAAACTTACTCAAAATGCGGTTTGGCTGCCCGAAGCAGATTTTAAAAGGTATGCTGCCAAAACAGCCCCTGCGAGTTTATTGGGCTATTCTATTTTTAATGAAAATGATTTGCTCGGCCAGATCTTAGAAGTGATAGAGCAACCTCACCAATTGCTTTGCAGGCTGGAGATTCAAAACAAAGAGGTACTGATACCTTTACATGAAAATTTTGTTCAAAAAATTAACCATCGAAAAAAAGAAGTCCGCGTTATATTACCTGATGGGCTGTTGGATATTTATTTGTAATATTTTTTACCTGGGAGACGGTATTTTCAATTTGAACAAAATGGCGCTGTTCATGCGCAATTAAAAAGCGCAAAGTATCTCCTACTTTTAGCCGGATCATCTTTGAGATAGAAACAGGTGTCTTAATGCTACTAATATTTTTGCATTTGGCTGTTTCCAAAAGACCAAGCAGGTAATGCTGCTGTTCTAAAAAAGTATTCAGCACAGGAAAGGCATCAGGATGCCCTGATGGCCGATGGTCTTTTGGTGTTTGCATTTTATAGCCAATTGTTCCGTTATATTTCGGTTTCATCATTTTTGTAAAATAATCACCCAACCAGCCAGGGATAAAAATTTCTTTTGCCGGTTTATTTTGCAACAACGATCTTTCGATAGCAAGCAGGTAATAATTTCCATAACTGTTTAAATGTTCCAGTACCTGTATTACACTCCATTTGCCGGTAGCCGGCGATTGTAACAAAATGCCCGGATCGGTTGCTTTCAGATAATTTGCTTCCAGGATCAGTTGTCGCACATCTTCCTGGAGCGCATCCAGCAATTCCACACTTTTATATTTTTCCATTGTTAAGAATTTTATACAAATTTAAAACACAGGAATGCCGAAAATCATAGAAAATACCATGATTTTTATCATTTGTGTTTTTTATAACCTTACCGTCCCCAGCAGTTTACTAAAAGTGGCGGCATCTATGCCCAGGTAGGAGCGAGGTATTTATGTGGAATTAATTGAAGCAAATGGGGGCTTCGCCTGAGCAAAGCTTTAAATTTTTCCTCCGCATTAAAGCATTGTAATTCGATCTGCCTTTCCAGAACACCCTTCAACACAAAACCAGTCAACTGCAGAACCATACGCTGAATATTCGGATATTCATTCATCAGGAATTCTATTTCCTTATAGGATTTTCTTAAAAATCGACTATATGTAAGTGTTTCCAGGAAATATTTCGATGGTGTTTGGGTAAGAAATGAATCAGCTAATCCCGTAAAGGATGGAGGATAGGTAAAAACTATCGTAGCCTCCTGTTTTCCATTTCCAATATAAAATCCCCGCTGAATACCTTCCAGTACAAAATAAAGGTAGCGTTCTGTTTCTCCGGCAGCTGTCAGTATCGTTTTTCGTTTGCATTCCAGGGGCTGCCAGCCCGATAAGAAATGCTCCTTCTCTTCTTCTTTAAAAGAAAAAGCAGTAGTAATGAATTGCCGGAGAGAATCTGTATCCACAAAAATTATTTTAAATCAGATCGAATAAAGTCGGCTAGCAATTTCATCCTGTAATAAAGGTTGCTTAACATCAACCCGAGATTATTTTTTACATTCCCTGTGCTTCCACCATTCATTTTTTTGATATCCTTTAACTCTTCTATTTTTTCGTCGATCTTGTCAATGAGTTTTTCAGCATCCCAATATATATATTTCTTATTCCTGTCATCCAGCACATGATATGGCTCAATACGACCTGCCTTTAATTTTTTAAATTTAAAATTATTTTTCACTGCTTCTTTAATCATATCGTTACTCAGCATATCGATCAAAATATCCTGCGACACATTATTCAAAAAACCATTGTGAAAAATATTCAGGTTATTACGAAGTTCCCGGATGACCTGTTTCCTTATTACATCGGTTGTCTTACTTTCCTTATTCAGAAAAACTATAAGATCTTTCAGTGGGCCAAGCCCGGTTTTTAACCATTCCCATTGCATCTTCAAATATAAGTAGGGACGGCAGACGGTAAAACCAATGATAGCAATTTTAATTTTCCCCCTTTTTACTTTTATTTTTCAAGGGATTGTAAATCCCCTGTTCCTGGAGACTTCGCTAACTTTGAACGGTGCCAGAACCCCTCCGTCATATTGCTCATTTTGATCTTGATTCTTTTTTTGTAGCTGTTGAAATAATCAATAACCCTTCACTGAAAGGAAAGGCGATCATCGTTGGAGGCAGCAGCGATCGGGGGGTTGTTTCTACCTGCAGTTATGAGGCCCGCAAGTTTGGGGTGCATTCCGCTATGCCAATGAGAACGGCAATGAAACTTTGCCCCCATGCTATCTTATTGCGTGGCACTATGGAGCAATACAGCAAATATTCAAGATGGGTAACAGACATCATTGCCTCCAAAGTTCCCTTGTATGAAAAAGCTTCCATTGATGAGTTTTATTGCGACCTGACAGGGATGGATAAATTCTTTCATGTTAGCCAGTATACACGGAATCTTCGTGAACTTATAATCAAAGAAACGGGATTACCTATTTCCTGTGGTCTGTCATCAGCAAAATACATCAGCAAGATTGCAACAAATGAGGCCAAGCCTAATGGTTTCCTGGAAGTGCCTGCAGGAAAAGAAAAAGAATTTCTCTGGCCCCTGGCAATTGAAAAAATAAATGGCGTAGGTAAACAAACTGAACAGCAATTAAAAAACTTTGGCATTTATACTATACAGGATATTGCCCGCACCCCCATAGAAATTCTGGAAAAATATACCGGCAGTTGGGGAAGATCTCTTTGGAACAAAGCCCATGGCATTGGGTCGGCTGAAATTGAAACAGAATGGGAGCAAAAAAGTATGAGCCGGGAGAATACGTTTCATGAAAATATAAATGATCTTCATTTTTTACATAGTGAATTAGTGAGGCTGACGGAAAGAAATGCTTATGATCTTCGCAGTGACGAAAAACTTACTGGCTGCATCACTGTTAAAATAAGGTATCCTGATTTTGAAACCACTTCAAGACAGGAAATGATAGATTATACATCGCTGGACGATCAATTGATCGCTAAGACCCGCGACCTGTTTACAAAGCTATATCGCAAAGATCACCCGGTCCGTTTGCTTGGTGTACGGTTCAGCCACCTGATACCTTTTACCATGCAGATGAATTTATTTAATGACCAGGAAGAAAAATTAAATCTTTACAAAGCAGTTGACAATATCAAAGATCGCTTTGGAGGATATTCAATTCTAAAAGCTATTACGTTAAAGAATAAAAAGGATAAATCCTGATAAATTCTTACTGCTTATCTTCGCAAGCCTGACTAATTCAAACATTTAATCTCCATAAACAACATTGATATGCAAGCTTGGAAAGATTACCAGGAAAAAAATAAGGACCGTTTTTTAGATGAGATGCTCGATTTGCTCCGTATCCCTTCTATCAGCGCTAAAAGCGAACACAAACCCGATATGCAGAAATGTGCCGAAGCGGTGAAACAAAGATTATTGGAAGCCGGATGTGATAAAGCCGAAGTAATAAAAACAGAAGGCCACCCGGTGGTGTTTGGCGAAAAGGTAATAGATGAAACAAAACCCACCGTATTGGTATACGGACACTATGATGTGCAGCCAGCTGAACCTTTGGAGTTATGGAACAGCGGGCCTTTTGAACCAGTAATAAAAGATGGAAAAGTTTTTGCAAGAGGCTCGGCCGATGACAAAGGACAATTCTACATGCATGTGAAGGCTTTGGAAACACTGGCCAAAACAAACAGCATGACCACCAACATAAAATTCCTGATTGAAGGTGAAGAAGAAATTGGATCTCCCAACCTGGGCAAGTTTGTAGCTGCCAATAAAGAACTGTTGAAGGCAGATGTTATATTGATCAGCGATAGTTCTATGTTAAGTTTTCAAAATCCGTCACTCGATACCGGTGTTCGGGGATTAAGCTACATCCAGGTGGAAGTAGCAGGCCCTAACCGGGATTTACATAGCGGCACTTATGGAGGAGCTGTTGGCAATCCAATCACTATTCTTGCAAAAATGATCGCATCCTGCCATGATGAGAATAATCATATCACTATCCCCGGATTTTATGATGATGTGGTAGTAGCCAGCGAGGAAGAACGTACATTAATTAATAAAGCTCCTTACGATGAAAAGCAATATATGAATGACCTTGGCGTAAAAGAACTTTGGGGAGAAAAGGGATACACTACTTATGAAAGAACGGGTATACGCCCTACACTTGAAATAAATGGCATCTGGGGCGGTTATACCGGCGAAGGAGCTAAAACCGTTTTGCCTTCCAAAGCTTATGCAAAAATTTCTGCCAGGTTAGTACCCAATCAATCTTCAGAAAAGATCACCGAAAAATTGCTTACATACTTTAAGTCAATAGCACCCAAATCTGTTGAGGTAACTGCAGTCCTTCATCACGGTGGCGAACCTTACATGACACCTATCACCAGCAAAGGATATAAAGCCGCTTCAAAAGCTGTGGAAACTACCTTTGGTAAAACGCCTATCCCAGTTAGAGGAGGAGGCAGCATTCCCATTTGTTCAATCCTGGAAAGGGAATTAGGTATTAAGATTGTTTTTATGGGCTTCGGCCTGGATAATGACAACCTGCATAGCCCCAATGAAAAATATAACCTCGAAAATTATTATAAAGGAATTGAAACGATTCCCTATTTCCATAAATTTTTTGCGAATAACATTTCTGAAGACCGGGGATAAACGGGATTTCAATTTTATGGGTTTAACTACATACCTCATTCTTTTGGGTGAGGTTTTTTAATTTTGAATGCTTGTTATCATTCATAATCATAATTATTCCTGGGAAAAAACAGACCGGATAAATTTTTTTTTCTCTTATGCCTTTAAATACAAAAATCCGCCTGGATAAATATTTATGGTCTATCCGCTTATTTAAGACCAGGAC
>JBGTNK010000137.1:0-2624 GCA_041743125.1 Chitinophagaceae bacterium | reverse complement strand
AAAGAGTTTCTGCCTGGCCTTTAGAATAATGTACCAGGGTCTTGCCGGTCTTTCGCGGCATGCCGGCAAATGCCATGTTAAGTTGACGGGTAGATTGATTTTCGAGAACACATTTTTCGGCCAGCCAGCTCCATGCATCGGGCGATAGATTGTCCCGGATGATGGCGGTAAGTATAAACCGGGTTTCCTTTATGTTTTCAATTTGATTTGGATTCATGATAGCTTGCTTTAGCCCGGCCATTCAAAATAGATTCGTAGATGACCAAAACATAAATTCTCAGCGAAATTAATTATAATCAGCGGATTAGCAAATAGGACTGTCTTCGCTAAAGAGGGAATAATGATGTGAAAGCCGTTCTTTTGTAGTAAACAAGTTTCTCCTGGCTTAAACCCGGTTGAATGCTTAATGGGAATGAAACCCATAATTTTTTTCAATCGGCTTTTGCTATTTCTTTCTTTAATCCCACTTTATGTCCACTCATTGCAAAATATAAAATGAATATATAGCAGGGAACCATGATCCAATACGCTTGTTGAAGGCCAATGGATTCACCAAGGGACGCCCAAAGTTTTGGCATAACGGCTCCACCGGCGATGCCCACAATCAATAAAGCGGATGCAGCTTTGGTAAACTTACCTAATCCATTAATGGCTAACGGCCAGATAGCAGGCCATACCAAGGCGTTGGCAAATCCAAGAATCGCAATAAAAAAGACAGAAACAAATCCGGTTGTAAAAATGGCACCCAACGAAAATAGAATTCCCAGGATGGCCGAAAATTTTAACGCGGTGGATTGTGACATATATTTTGGTATTGTAAAAATCCCGATCAGGTAGCCAACCAGCATTCCCGTCATGGTATATGTGGTGAAATTTTTTGCGATATCCAGGCTTATGCCTAATGAATTGCCATATAATTGAATGGTATCACCGGCCAGCACCTCTACTCCTACATAAAGAAATAAGGTAATAAAGCCCAACCACAAATAGGGATAGTCGAATATACTCTTCCGGTTTACTGTAGAAGACTCTACGGTTTCATCTTCGCCTTCGGCTTTTATTTCTGGCAAAGAAGAGAAATAAACAAACACGGCCAGTGCAACCAGCACAACGGCTATGATGATATAGGGCAGAACAACTTTTGAAGCCAGGTTATCCAGTGCAATATCTTTTTGAGCAGCATCCATTGTAACTAAACTTGCCTGCAACTGGTCCGCATTATTCAACATAATGGCACCCATGATTAGCGGTGCAATAGCGCCTGCCCCTTTATTACAAATGCCCATAATGCTGATTCGTTTTGCAGCACTTTCTATAGGACCCAATATAGTAACGTAGGGATTGCATGCCGTTTGCAATAGAGCCAGGCCGGTTCCGATTACAAATAAACCAATCAGGAAAATATCATAAGTTCTGCTTTCTGCGGCTGGTATAAAAATCAATGCTCCTGCCGCCATACACAAAAGACCCAGCACCATTCCTTTTTTAAAGCCTGTTTTCTTCAATACCCACGAAGAGGGGAATGCCATAACCGCATAAGAAATATAAAAAGCAAAAGTGACCAGCATGGCTTCTGCTGTGGTCAGCTCGCATGCAATTTTCAAATAAGGGATCAGTGTGCCATTGGCCCAGGTTACAAATCCGAAAACAAAGAATAATGCCCCGATGATAAGCATGGGCATAAAATAGTTTTGCCGGGTTTGAGCGGCTACCGGGATTGTCAGGGATTCTTGCATGCTTTTTATTTTAGTATGTAATAAAAATAGTCTTTAATGTTTCCGGAATGTATAAATAGTATAGAGCCGGGTTACATTGTATTATTATATGGGTGCTATGAAAATAGGCCATTCCATTATGAATCACCCGGTCAACCGTTTGCATAAAATATTATTTACATTATGAAGCAGGGTGGTAATAGTTAACTTTGGCAGATGTTTTTACGGTTCCTTTTTTATTTAATGCTGGCAGCATTTGGAGGCATTTTACTTTCCTGCAATGGTGGGGAGCAGAACAAAGTATCTGAAGTAATCAACCAGGATTCACTTCATTCCTGCATGGCCGTTCCGTCGCGTTTTTCACCGGATGCCCAATCTCTCACTATTCAAAGCAAGGGTGACACTTCTACAGCCGGCATGAAATATATTTCTGGAGGCAGTTACATGATGGGAGGAGACAATGACCAGGCAAGTAAGGACGAATTTCCCAAACACCAGGTGAAGGTTAATTCCTTTTGGATGGACGAAACAGAAGTAACAAACGCCCAGTTTCAAAAATTTGTGGATGCAACAGGATATATTACCACAGCAGAACAAAAACCGGATTGGGAGTAATTAAAAAAAACAGTACCTGCAGGAACACCCAAGCCGCCCGATAGCGTAATGGTTGCAGCTTCATTGGTTTTTAAGCAATCAGGAGGACCTGTTGATCTGCACGATTTCAACCAATGGTGGAGCTGGGTGCCCGGCGCCAATTGGAAGCGTCCGGAAGGCCCGGCCAGCAATATTAAAGGAAAAGAAAACTATCCGGTAGTGCAGGTTAGCTGGTTTGATGCCATGGCCTATTGCAAATGGGCTGGAAAAAGATTGCCAACAGAAGCAGAGTGGGAATTTGCTGCCAGAGGTGGG
>JBGTNK010000136.1:0-5182 GCA_041743125.1 Chitinophagaceae bacterium | reverse complement strand
TAATTTTTCGGAAGAGGGCAAGTTTTAAAAATGAATAAATACAGAATATGAATAAATCGGTGAAATCAATTAATCTGAGTAAATCTGTGATTCAGACAAACTATGGTATTATAAAAGCACATGCTGGTGAAATAAAAGTGGCAACGAAGGAAGGTGAAGGGAGTGAGTTTATTATTCAATTACCTTTAAACATCCAACATAGCAGGTGATTAAATATTATCACTACACTTCCACCGAATCAAGTTACATGAAATTACTTCTTCTCATACCGGCATTATTTCTCGCAAAAGCACTTCTGTCCCAACACCCCGGAATTAATAAAGCCTGGAATGATTCTGTATATGTAGCCGATGCAAGGATACAGATCCATGATCTGAAAAAATACACAGCTGTATATACAGATTCTTCAAATATGATTTCCATAGAAGAAATGTCCTCAGAAAAATTCAGCAACCGCTTTCGGCCTCTCTCCACTATGGTTCAGCCTGCGCAGCCTTATATTACTTACTGGCTGAAAATTTCCATATCTGCTTTAGGTGCCATTGATAACTGGTGGCTATTGCTATACGATGATCCTGCAGATAAAAACTATCATGCCGAAAATTCTTATGTTGATGCCTGGTTTTTAAATAATGTCCACGTTGTTACCGAACATCAGCGTACAGGAATTTTAGTTCCCCGGTCTCAAAAAGCTATTAAGGAAAACTTACGGCTTAACCGGATATTGTTTTCGGCAAAAGCTGGCGAAACAAAATATGTTTATCTCAGGGTATACAATGAATTTGGACCCGACATCATTTCTTCACCACAATTGCGGGATCCAATTGCAGGTGTTCCAGGTAAAGAACCGGAACTATGGATAATTTTTGGAAGTGGGGGTGCGTTTTTTTTCGCTATCATATCTTTTTTCTTTTACTTTTTTGTAAAAGAAAAGGCGTACCTGTACTTTGGACTTTATGCATTGACACTCTCACAGCATTATCTTATTGTGCATTCCTATCTTCCATTTGTGAGTTGGTACATCCCGGAGCACCCTCACCTCGTAATGCCGGCTTTCTTTTTTCTTACTATTAGCGGGTTTATATTTTTTGCTCTTTTTGGCCGATCTTTTATTAACCTGCCGCAATTATCTAAACGACTCGACACTATTTTCAAATGGGTAATTGCGTTCTGGATTGCAACTTTGATAACAACAGTTGTTTTAATAACAGCGACACACCGCGTGAGGTTTACTGAAGTAAACTTCATTTTTGTTTTACTGTTTCTTATATTTCTGATCAGGATAGCTTTCTTCAAATCAATTCTTATTCGGGTTTTTGTAGCGGGTGCTTTGTGGCTACTATGTTTTAGCATCCTGGGGTTTCTTTGGGAAAGGGTGCCGCTTTCATTACCATTCAATCCCTGGCCAACAGGCCAGCTGGGGCAGCTACTGATCTATGCAGCGGGCCTTGCCTATAAAGTGCGGCTGAATGAAAAAGCAAGAGCCCATGCTGAAATCGTCAAGATCAGGAACGTTGAATTAGCCGGTCTTTACGAACAAAGCAAGAAACAGAAGGAAGAAATAGAAGTTCAAAAAAAGAACGCGGAGGAGGCCCTGGTGGAATTAAAAGCTGCGCAAACCCAACTTATCCAATCCGAAAAAATGGCTTCACTCGGTGAACTAACTGCAGGCATAGCGCATGAAATACAAAACCCGTTAAACTTTGTCAATAATTTTTCAGAAGTGAATAAAGAGTTAGTTGATGAGTTGCAACAGGAATTAAGGGCTGGAAAACTCGACGATGCGATTGTTATTTCAAATGACATAAAAGAGAATGAAGAAAAAATAAATCATCATGGCAAACGTGCCGATGCTATTGTGAAAGGCATGTTGCAGCATAGCCGCCGCCGCAACAGTATAAAAGAACCAACCGATATCAATAAACTGGCCGATGAAATTTTTCGGTTAGCTTACCACGGCTTACGTGCAAAAGACAAATCTTTTAATGTAACAATGAAAACTGATTATGATGAAAACATTGGCAACATCAATATCATTCCCCAGGATATCGGACGGGTGTTGTTGAATTTATGCAACAATGCGTTTTATGCAGTTTGCCCCCCTACCTCCCAAGGGGGGATTAAGAACCCTGAAAAGGGATATGAACCTACTGTTTGGGTCAAAACGTCCTTAAACCTCCTACAACCCGGGGGCGGGGGGGCTGGAATTTGTATTTCTGTCCGCGATAATGGCCCGGGCATCCCTCCTGCCATTGTTGATAAAATCTTTCAGCCTTTTTTTACAACCAAGCCTGCAGGTCAGGGTACAGGATTAGGATTAAGTTTAAGCTATGATATAGTGAAGGCGCATGGTGGAGAGTTACGGGTAGAAACAAGCAATGCAGAGGGAACAGAGTTTGTTGTCCAGCTTCCTGATATATAAAAACCCCTTCAGTGAACCAGGGACTGAAAAAGCGCAAAGCAGGGCAGCTAATGGCATTAAACAAAAAGATTTATTAACTAATATCAAAATTATTTATAACTATATATTTTTGAAGCGAAATTTATAAATCTTTCAATTTCATGTCAACCAAACTCTTTATTTATGCAGAACCAAATTTCCGACCGCAGATTATTGCTTAAAGCAACCGCTGAAAATTACTTCCAGGCATTGAGGGATAAAACATTTTCCTCTATTCCATTCAGCGAGGATATTGTATTCAGGGCGCCCCTGGCTCCCGGAGGAGTTCATCATCCTATCAGAACTAAGCAAGCTGTGTTTGAACAATGGTGGAAACCGCTTGAGCCAGCACTGGATAATGTTACAATAAATATTATTGAACATTATTATGATGAGTCCTTAGCTGGCATCATCACTAAGGCAGATATAACAATTGCGGCTATGGGAATTACGTTGCGTACAGCAGACAGGTTTATTATTAACGATGAAGGAAGAATAATTGAGCAGGAGAATCATTTTGACGCAAGTCCATTAAAAAGTTACATACACCATATTTGCCTGCGTTCCATGGATTTTGATAAAACCAAAGACTTCTATCAAAATATTCTAAGCTTCCCGTTGGTTATCGATACGCCTGACCTGATCATATTTGTAGCCAACAATGTTTTTCTGGCATTTAAAAAGGCAGATCCAAGAAATAAAGAATATTCCACCTTTAGCCCTTTTGAGGTAGGATTAGATCACATTGCCATTACCTGCGAAAGTGAAGATGAATTGCATCAGTTTACTGCTAAACTGAAAAAAGCCGGTATTGAAAATACCGGTGTTAAATTGGACCCCGCGCTAAATAAATTATACGTTGCCTTCAAAGATCCGGATAGAATTGCCTGGGAGTTTTATATGAAATAAAATAAAATTGCCTTAATGGAAATTAATGAACAGGACTTAAAAAATAAAATTGATCACCTAAATCAATTGGCCTGGGAACAGCGCATTTATGATTCGCCCGGCTCATTTAAATTAAGTGGTGAATGTTTAGAACTTTTAAAGGGTGTTGATTATGCCAAAGGAAAGGCCGAAGCATTCAGAGGTTATGGATTTGCATTAGTACGGCTTTCTAAAAATGAAGAAGCTTTACCGTATTTGAACGAAGCATATTCAATTTTCGAATCATTAAAGGATATCAAAGGTCTTTCCGTTATTAATGAATACCTGGGTATTATTCAACGTAACTGGGGCAATTTCGAAGCATCGCTTCAATTATTAAATAAGGCATTGATATTAGGCCAGCAGACTGGATTTTCTGAAATTGAAGCCACTATTTTATACCAGATAGGTGTTACATACAAGGACCTTGGAAACTACGAGCAAGCCCTTGATCACTATCATAAATGTTTACACATTTGCCGGTTGACCGGCTTTTCGCTAATGGAGGCATACGCTATAAATGTTATAGGGGCAATATATTTTGAGATTGAAGATTACATGAAAGCATTGCATTATTACCAGCAGGGGTTAACCATCCGGCAAATGTCGGGCGATAAGTGGGGCGAAGCCGGAAGCCTTGATAATATTGGCGCAGTATATGTACAATTGAAAGACTGGAAAAGAGCGATTGATTTTTGTGAAAAAAGCTTTTCTATTTGTGAGCGTACCGATGATAAAAGAGGGCAGGCCAATGTGCTGCATCACCTGGCCGAAATTTATAAGCAAAATGACGACCTCAAAAAATCGGATTTTTTTTCAAACAAAAGTTTAGAGATAAGGCGTAGCATGGGTGATAGAAAAGGTGAAGCGGAATTACTTCTATTTCTATCAGGAGTGAAGCAAACCAGGCACCTGCCCGAAGATGATATTCAGAAGGAACTCCAAAAGGCTTTACTCATATCAAATGAGATTAATGCTTCAGATCTTTCAGGAAAAATACACTGGGCATTGTACGAAAGTTTCAGGCGGTTGGAAAACTACATGCAGGCTCTTCATCATCTTGAAATTTTCAATAGTATAGAAAAGCAGTTGCATAAAGATGCCATCAATCAGAAAGTATTAAATTTTGACATTTCACTACGAGCCGAAAAATCTGAAAATGAGGCAACACGTTTCAAAATACAAAATGAAAATCTTGCCGCATTAAATACTGAGATTAAAATTCAAAAGGAAGAGACCGAACATGCCCTGAGAAAATTGAAAGAAACCCAGGCCCAGCTCATCCAGTCCGAAAAAATGGCCAGCCTGGGTGAGCTTACCGCCGGCATTGCCCACGAAATTCAAAATCCGCTCAACTTTGTCAACAATTTTTCGGAAGTGAATAAAGAGTTAGTTGATGAGTTGCAACAGGAATTAAGGGCTGGAAAAATCGACGATGCGATTGTAATTTCAAATGACATAAAAGAGAACGAAGAAAAAATAAATCATCATGGAAAACGTGCCGGTGATATTGTAAAAGGAATGTTGCAACACAGCCGCAGCAGCAGTGGTGTAAAAGAACCCGCCAACATTAATGCGTTGGCCGATGAATATTTTCGGTTAGCGTACCATGGCTTGCGTGCAAAGGACAAGTCTTTTAATGTATCAATGAAAACTGAGTTTGATGAAACAATTGGTAGCATCAATATCATTCCGCAGGATATTGGAAGAGTGTTGTTGAATGTATTCAACAATGCGTTTTATGCAGTTTGCCCCCCCACCCCCCAAGGGGGGATTAAGAACCCTGAAAAGGGATATGAACCTACAGTTTGGGTG
>JBGTNK010000135.1:0-32118 GCA_041743125.1 Chitinophagaceae bacterium | reverse complement strand
CAAGCAGGTGGTTGTCTAGCCGACCTGCTTTTTTTATTTGATAAATATAGGAATTTGAATTAACCTGAATACGATCGATCGTTATTTTTTTTTATTTATTGATTTAAATAAATTTTCTTCTCTTCATTACTTGCTTTCGCTGTTTTATTTAAACTGCTCAACCTGGAGAAATTAAAATTCTTCTTTTAAATGTTACCATGTAAGGGTAACTATTCAAGTTGACATCGGGCAAATTGATATTGGTAAATAATATTTCTTTATCTTATCGCCGCTAATCCCCTTGCCATGTCTTTATTTATTGTTTTCCTTGCTTTAGTAGCACTTATTATTCTTATTGCCGCCTTTAATTTCAATCCCTTTCTCGCCTTCCTGATAGTTTCCGTTGTTGCCGGTTTGTTCCTGGGCATTCCTCTTGGCCAGGTCACCCGGTCAGTTGAAAAAGGAATGGGTGATATCCTCGGTGGTAATGTTGTTATTATCGTTGCGGGCGCCATGCTGGGAAAATTAATAGCAGAAAGCGGGGCGGCACAACAGATAGCAACATCGATCATGCAAAAAATCGGTTTGAAGAATATCCATTGGGCCCTGGCGCTTATCGGGTTTATCATTGGCATACCGCTTTTTTATAATACAGGATTTGTTTTGATGATACCTCTTGTTTTTTCTTTAGTCTATCAATATAAACTTCCGGCAGTAGCAACAGCGGTGCCTTTGCTGGCTGCTCTTTCCGTGGCACATGGGTTTCTGCCACCGCATCCTTCGCCTTCTGCGCTGGCTACCCAGTTTAATGCGAATATTGGTACCACTATGTTTTACGGAATAATGATTGCCATTCCAACAATTATTGTTGCTGGTCCAATATTTTCCCGGACACTGAAAAAAATAGTCTCACATCCGTTAGATACATTCCGGCCTCCTGAATTGCCTGCATCCCAATTGCCCTCGGTTTTCAATAGTTTTTTTGCAGCTCTTCTTCCGGTAGGATTTTTTGCATTGACTGCAACACTTCCTTTTATATCACCAGCCTCCTTTTTACCCCTGATTTCGTTTTTATCACAGCCATCTATCGTTATGCTGATTGCATTGGTTGTCGCAACCTTTACCCTGGGTGTAAAAAAAGGAAGAACGATGAAACGAGTGATGTTTGTCTATGGCGAATCAGTGAAAGACATTGCCATGATACTATTGATTATTGCCGGAGCAGGAGCATTAAAGCAAGTTTTAATAGACAGTGGTGTCAGTGACCAGATTGCCGATCAGTTGCAAAGTATTTCTTTGTCGCCTTTATTTTTGGGATGGCTCACTGCTGCCATTATCCGGATAGCAGTAGGATCAGCCACCGTTGCTGGTTTTACGGCAGCAGGTATAATTGGGCCGTTGCTTATTCAAACCAATACCAATCCCAATTTAATGGTATTATCAATTGGAGCAGGAAGCCTTATGTTTTCACATGTTAACGATGCGGGTTTCTGGCTTTTTAAAGAATATTTTAACGTCAGCATAAAAGATACATTGCGATCCTGGTCGGTTATGGAAACTATTGTTTCTGTGTTAGGACTGGCCGGAGTATTATTATTGAATTTACTTGTATAAAAGAAATTATGGAACAACAAACGCCCGAACAACGATTTTCTCAGTTAGGATTAAAATTGCCTCCTGCCCCTGCACCAATGGGAGTTTATAAGCCTTTCCTGGTTACCGGAAATTATTTATATGTATCCGGGCATGGCCCGCTCTTAGATGATAAAACATTTATTAAAGGCCGTATTGGAAAAGATTTGGACCAGGAAAAAGGAAAGCTTGCCGCATTACAGGTGGGGTTAACAATACTATCAACAATTCAAACTCATATAGGCAGTCTTGATAAAGTAAAAAGAGTGATCAAAGTATTAGGCATGGTAAATTGTATACCGGAATTTGAAAAACATCCTTATATAATTAATGGATGCAGCGAATTGTTTGCAAAGGTCTGGGGAGATGAAAATGGAATTGGAGTAAGGAGCGCCGTAGGTATGGGATCTTTGCCTGACAATATACCGGTGGAGATTGAAGCCGTTTTTGAATTATATTAAACCTGTACCGGCATATGAATGAATGGTACCAACTTAACAATATAGGTGAAATAGATTCACCGGCTCTCGTCATTTATCCGGACCGGGTTAAAAAAAATATTGATTTGCTGATCAGCATGGTTGATGATGTAAGCAGGTTGCGTCCTCATGTAAAAACACATAAGGCAAAAGAAGCTGCCCTCCTGCAAATAAAGGCAGGGATTACAAAATTTAAATGCGCCACTATTGCCGAGGCAGAAATGCTGGCTATTTGCAAAGCTCCTGATATATTACTTGCCTACCAGCCTGTAGGACCGAAAGCAGATCGTTTCTTTTCATTGATCAGGAATTATCCGGAAACAAAATTTTCATGTCTTGTTGATAATATGGATGCTGCGAAAGTGATTGCCAGGTCTGCTGCCGAAAATAAAATTACAGTGCCGGTATTCGTTGATTTAAATGTAGGAATGAACAGAACAGGTATTCAGCCGGGTGCTGAAGCTATTCAACTATACAAAGATTGTTTACAACTAAAAGGGATAAGGCCGGTGGGCCTGCATGCATATGACGGGCATATTCATGATGAAGATCTGCAACTAAGAAAAAAAAGTTGTGATGAGGCATTCGCACATGTAGATTGGTTAAAAAACGAAATTGTTAAGGCCGGTTTGGATGAGCCAGTGATAGTTGCGGGCGGATCACCTACATTTCCTATTCACTCAAAAAGAAAAAAGGTTGAATGCAGTCCGGGTACATTTATATATTGGGACGCAGGCTATGTCAATAAATGTAAAGAGCAGTCTTTTCTTCCGGCAGCATTAGTGATTACAAGAGTTATTTCTCTTCCTGCCGATGGTCTGCTTTGCACTGATCTGGGCCATAAATCGGTGGCATCGGAAAACCCATTAACCAATCGTGTTGCATTTATTAATGCCCCGGAGTTGACATTTGTTGGGCAGAGCGAAGAACATCTTGTGTTGCAAACTTCAAAAGATCATCAATATAAAGTGGGTGATGTATTATATGGAATTCCTTATCATATTTGCCCCACTTCTGCATTATATGAGAGGGCCCTGATAGCTGAGGATGGAATAATAACCGGGGAGTGGAAGATTATTGCCCGTGACAGGAAAATAATGATCTAAAATCATTTTGCGACTATGTTTATTTTTGATGCCCATCTTGATCTTAGTATGAATGCACTGGAATGGAACCGCGATCTTCGGAAGCCGGTTGCTGAGATTAACGATCGGGAAAAAGGAATGACGGATAAGCCGGACAGGGGAAACGCAACGGTTTCTCTTCCCGAATTACGAAAAGGGAATATCGGTTTGGTAGTGGCCACACAAATAGCACGGTTCGTTGCCCCGGAAAATCCATTACCCGGATGGCATTCACCTGAACAGGCATGGGCGCAAACCCAGGGTCAGCTGGCCTGGTACAATGCCATGGAGGAAGCGGGTGAAATGATTCAAATAAATAATGCAACCACACTGGAAAAACATATCCAATTATGGAATGATGAAAATTCAAACGAAAAGAAACCCATCGGCTATATTTTAAGTTTGGAAGGAGCTGATTCGCTAATAACATTAAAGCATTTGGAGAAAGCCTACAATTATGGATTGAGGGCTGTTGGTCCCGCACATTATGGCCCGGGCCGATATGCTCAGGGTACCGATGCCACCGGGTTTATGGGAACAAACGGAAAAGCATTGCTCAGGGAAATGGAAAAATTAAATATGATCCTGGATGCAACACATTTATGCGATGACAGTTTTTGGGAAGCTATGGATAATTTTAACGGCTCTGTTTGGGCCAGCCATAATAATGTGAGAGCAATTGTGAATCATAACCGGCAGTTCAGTGATGAGCAAATAAAGGAATTGATCCGCAGGGGAGCAGTCATAGGTGGCGTATTAGATGCATGGATGATGGTTCCCGATTGGATAAGAGGTAAGTCAAATCCGTTGGATATGAATTGCTATTTGGAAATAGTTATCGATCACATGGATCACATATGCCAGCTGGCAGGTAATACATTGCATATAGGTATTGGTTCCGACCTCGACGGAGGATATGGCAGAGAACAAAGTCCTTACGACCTGGAAACTATCGCCGATCTTCAAAATTTACTTCCCTTATTCAAAAAGCGTGGGTACACGGAAGATGACATAGAAAATATAATGCATGGTAACTGGTTACGCTTTTTAAGGAAAGCCTGGCAGTAACAGGACACATGAGGAATCAGATTTACAGTGATACACTCAATTGCAATAATAATTTCCGGAATTATTTCTTATCAAACATTTAAATATTCTGCAACAGTTATGTTTTATTTTTTGAAATTAAATATTTCATTCTCCTTTAGTAGCTGTCGTGAACAGCCCTTAAAATTGCCGCATTCCCACCCCGTATATCACAACAACTGACAGTAATTTTGTTTTTCATTCTTTGATTGAATAGTGGATATAACAATAAAAATAGTTCCGGAAATTCTACCACTGCCATAGGGTTGACACCGGTCATCATTTTTTTTGTGGTGAAAAAGGGGCTCTTTGAAAAAATATCAGGGTACATTTTTAAAACGTCGTTATATTTGCTAACGGTGTTAGGTAAAATGAAAATATGGGTATATCTGAACGCAGGTTAAAAGATAAAGAAAAATTAAGATCATCTATTCTTTCCACAGCCTGGCAAATGGCGAAGGAGGATGGTTGGCAATCTCTTTCCATTCGCCGGATCGCTGATGCAATTGAATACAGTGTGCCGGTGATCTATGACCACTTTGAAAATAAAGAAGCGATTCTGATGGAATTTGTAAACGAAGGATTTCATTTATTATCAAAAAAGATAGGGCAAGCCAGGGAAAAACACAAGGACCCGGTGCTTCAGTTAAAAGCGATGGCGGATGCGTACTGGAATTTTGCCTTGAAGAACAGAGAATCGTACCGGTTAATGTATGGGGTGGGTATGGCTTGTTGTGAAGGAGAAAAATGTGAAGATGATCAGCATGGGTTTGATCATTTCATAATGGAATCGATAAAGGAAGCTATCCGGTCGAGCAAGCAGCCTGGTTCGAATGCATGTTTGAAGTACCATACATTCTGGTCTATATTGCATGGCCTTGTCTCAATAAAGATCATGGGAAATTCGCCGGTTTCCGGAGAATTGAACAAAATGGTTTTGGATGATGCTATTGAAGGATTTATTAAAAACTTAAAGTAATTATTTCTGCCATACCCCGGATCTGAACGATAGTTGCCACCACACTTACACACCCTGCGCCCGTTATGAGAACCTACCATTCACCTGTTAGATAAACAGGTAATATGTTGAATGATTTAAATCATACGCAATGCTATATTGAGTGCAAACGATTATTTACCCAATAAAAATGAAAACTGTCCGGGTTCATATTTCCTGTTCGTTGAATAGGTGGAATGGAGTCACCCTAAAGACCAATCCATATTAAATATTTAGAAGCAAAAAATAAAAAAATGCAAACCATTAAACCACTTTTTGAAGCAAGAATTACACTGGCAGGTCTCGTTGCAATTGCTGCCCTGATGTTTTATAGTTGCAATTCTTCTTCCGGTACAGAAGGGGCTTATCACCACCCTATGCAATCATTGCCGGTGATTACCATAACCGAAATTCCTGCGGTTACTTACCAGGAGTATTCGGCATCACTGGAAGGAAGCAAGGATATTGAAATTCGCCCCCAGGTAGAGGGATACCTTGATAAAATATACGTGGATGAAGGTGCCTATGTAAAGAAGGGACAGTCGTTATTTCATATAAATGACCGTCCTTACCGCGAACAATTAAATAATGCAAAGGCCGTATTAGCATCGGCAAAGGCCAGCCTGTCCCAGGCTCAGATCAATGTTTCCAAATTAGAACCCCTGGTGGCGAGCAACGTTGTGTCTGATGTGCAATTAAAAACAGCACAGGCTGCTTATCACTCTGCAGAGGCCAATGTGGCCCAGGCACAGGCGATGATGCAAAGTGCAAATATCAACCTGGGCTATAGCCTGATCAAAGCTCCGGTGGATGGATACATTGGAAGAATTCCTTTTAAAACCGGCAGCCTGGTTGGGTTAGGCACCTCCGAACCGTTGACAGTGGTTTCCGAAATTAAGGATGTGTATGCCTATTTCTCTTTCAGCGAAAACGATTTTCTGCTTTTTAAGGAGCAATATCCCGGGAAGTCCGTTGCTGAAAAAATAAAACAAATGCCTCCTGTTGAATTAGTGCTGGCAGATAATAGTGTGTACCCCCAAAAAGGAAAAGTCCAAACCGTTTCAGGCCAGTTTAACAACAGCACCGGGGCTATCAGTTTCCGGGCAAGTTTTAATAACGAAGACGGCTTATTGCGTTCAGGTAATACTGGCAGGATTCGTATTCCCCGATCTGTTTCCTCTTCCTTGGTAATTCCACAGGATGCTACATTCGAATTACAGGATAAAGTATTTGTGTTTGTTCTGGCTGATAGTAATAAGGTGGTCAGCACTCCTATAACGGTTGCCGGAAAAAGCGGCAATTATTACCTGGTGGCAAAAGGAATTAAAAGTGGTGACAAAATTGTTTATACCGGCCTTGACAGGTTGAGAGACGGTGCTATTATACATCCGGAACAAATGTCTATGGATAGCCTTTTAAAAATAAACCCATTATAAAATAGTGGAGTTGAATTACCTGACCGGCAACTTAAAATCCTGTGTCAGTAATCTTCCCTTCTCCATTGAAAAGTCTCCAAATTAATAATCATGCTTAGAAGATTTATCGAACGGCCTGTGTTGTCTACGGTTGTATCTATCATACTCACCTTACTTGGATTATTATCCCTATACACACTTCCCATTACTTTGTTTCCTGACATTGCGCCGCCAACCGTTCAGGTGACGGCCGCCTATCCCGGGGCAAATGCTGAAGTGGTGGCCAGGGCGGTTGCAACTCCTTTAGAAGAGGCTGTCAATGGCGTGGAGAATATGACCTACATGACATCGACTTCCAGTAATGATGGTACCATGACATTGAATGTTTTTTTTACGGTGGGCACGGATCCTGACCTGGCGGCCGTGAATGTGCAAAGCCGGGTATCAAGGGCCACCAGCCTGATACCGCAGGAAGTGGTGCAAGCAGGCATCACTACTCAAAAGCAACAGAATAGTATGATCATGGTGCCATTGGTGTACAGCGACGACAGTACATATGATGAGACCTTTCTTCAGAATTATGCCAAGATCAATATTCTTCCTGAATTGCAACGGGTGCCGGGGGTAGGGCAGGCCATGGTGTTTGGTGCCAAGGATTATTCTATGCGCATTTGGTTAAAGCCGGATCGCTTAACAGCAAATAATCTGTCAGTAGGAGAAGTGTTAAGTGCAATCCAGGATCAGAACATAGAGGCTGCGCCCGGAAGATTTGGACAGGGAAGTACGGCTTCCTTTGAGTACATACTTAAGTACAAAGGCAAATTATCCCGGAATGATGATTATGAAAATATCATTTTAAAATCATCACTTGATGGTTCCGTTGTAAGGTTGAGAGATGTAGCAAGAGTAGAGTTTGGTGCATTTGCTTATAGTGCCAACACCATGGTAGCAGGCAAACCAGGTATTGGGCTTGCCCTTTTTCAAACGGCAGGTTCCAATGCAAATGATATATTGACCGAAGCTGAAAAAGTAATGGATAATGCAGCCAGGAATTTTCCTAAAGGCATCCATTATTTTAATATGTATAGCGCCAAAGAATTTTTGGATCAGTCCATAGAGCAGGTAGTGGAAACATTGCTTATAGCCTTTGGTCTTGTGTTCCTGGTGGTGTTTATTTTCCTGCAGGACTTTCGTTCCACACTGATACCAGCTATTGCTGTACCGGTAGCCATCATTGGTACATTCTTTTTTATGCAGTTATTCGGTTTTACTATTAACCTGCTTACTTTATTTGCCCTGGTACTGGCTATTGGAATTGTGGTGGACGATGCCATCGTTGTGGTGGAAGCTGTGCATACCAAAATGGAAAGAACAGGATTGCCGGCAAGAAAAGCAACGATACAATCGATGAATGAAATATCAGGAGCAATCATTTCGATAACCCTGGTGATGGCAGCGGTATTCGTTCCGGTCGGATTTATGGAAGGACCGTCTGGTGTATTTTATAAACAGTTTGCATTTACGCTGGCGATTGCTATTTTAATTTCCGCCGTCAATGCATTGACGCTAAGTCCTGCTTTGTGTGCCTTGTTTTTAAAGAACCCTCATAATGGAGAAGAAGGCGGCCATTTAAAAAAGAAAGGTTTCAGTCAGCGATTTTTCAGTGGCTTTAATGCGGGATTCAATGCTACCATTCATAAATACGGACAGGCGATCCAGTTTTTAATCAAAAGAAAATGGGTAGCTATTGGCGGCTTAATCATTGTGTCCCTGGCCACTTTCTGGATGATGCAGAAAACGCCCACTTCATTTATCCCCACCGAAGACCAGGGTTTCATTGTGTTTTCAGTTAATCTTCCGCCAGGCGCTTCTCTCGACAGAACGCAGAAAGTAATGAACCGTATTGACAGTTTGCTCAGCGAAGTAGAAGCCGTGGAGAGACGTGGCGCTGTAACCGGGTTAAATATCCTTGCCAATGCCAATAGTTCCAATTACGCTGTTGGATTTATCCGCATGAAGCAGCCGGGAGAAAGAGGTCCTGTAAATACTGTAGAAGGTGTGATGGCAGTGATCAATCAAAAATTAAGTGTGATCAAAGAGGCAAGTGTATTTCTTTTCCAGTTTCCAACGGTGCAGGGCTTTGGTAATACGGATGGCTTTGAATTCATATTGCAGGACCGTACAGGTGGTGAGCTTGAAAAATTAGGGAACACGGCTTATGGGCTGATTGGTGAATTAATGCAGCGAAAAGAAATTGCTTATGCCTTTACAACTTTCAGTACAGGCAACCCGCAATACCGGCTTGATATCAATGAAAATAAGGCAAAACAATTGGGCGTTTCGGTTACTGAAATCTTGCAAACCCTCCAGGTATATTATGGCAGCAGCTTTGCTTCTGATTTTAACCGGTTTGGGAAATTTTACCGGGTAGTTGTCCAGGCTGATGTTCCTTACCGTGCGGATGCATCATCAATGAACAATGTATTTGTAAAGAATATCAGTGGTGAAATGGTGCCTGTTAATACACTTGTTACCCTTGAAAGAGTATATGGGCCCGAAACAGTGACCAGGAATAACCTCTTCAATTCTGTTACTATTAATGGAACGCCGAAACCAGGATACAGTTCCGGAGATGCCATCACTGCCATAAAAGAAGTGAGTGAAAAATATTTACCCCGCGGTTATTCTTATGATTTTACAGGCATGACCAAAGAAGAAATTGGCGCAGGTTCTCAAACCAGTTTAATATTTATCTTAAGTGTGGTATTTGTTTTTTTTCTGCTGGCTGCACAATATGAAAGTTATATCCTGCCCCTCGCGGTTATCCTCACTATCCCGACCGGAATTTTTGGTGTATTTGCTTTTATCAATTTTTTTGGAATCGACAATAATATATATGTGCAGGTAGGGTTGATCATGCTGATCGGTTTGCTGGCAAAGAATGCCATATTGATTGTGGAGTACGCCGTGCAGCGTAGAAAATTGGGAATGACTTTGATCGACTCAGCGCTGGAAGCATCTAAATTGAGATTGCGTCCTATCCTGATGACTTCCTTTGCTTTTATTGTCGGGTTGCTTCCCCTTACATGGGCTAAAGGCGGATCGGCATTGGGAAACCGATCTATTGGAACGGGAGCTTTAGGCGGCATGCTTACAGGTGTGATTTTGGGAGTGTTCATCATTCCTGTGTTATTCGTCATTTTCCAATACCTCCAGGAAAAAGTGGGTAGAAAAAAAGAACAAACAGAAATGCCAGACCTGGCAGAATAAATTATTGAAATAAATAAGAGAACATGTCACGCAACTTTTTAAAAATATCATTTCCCTTATCGGTACTGATAATTATGTTTTCGGCCTGCAGATTGGGTAAGGAGTACCAGCGACCCGAACTGGAATTGCCGTCTCAGTTTAATGCAGTAAGTTTTGCGGATACAAGCAGCATCGCCGACCTGGAATGGAAAAACTTTTTTACCAACCCAGAGCTGAAAAGCCTTGTAGAAAAAGGCTTGCAGTATAACTATGATCTGCTGGCTGCTATCAAGCGTATAGACATTGCGCAGCTCAGAGTTAAACAAAGCAAGTCAATGCAATTGCCTGAGGTAAATCTCCAGTTTGCCGGGCAGGTATCCCGTCCATCTGATAATAGTTTGAATGGCATCAGCCTGAAAAGTTTTTTAGGAAAGAGTTACCTGGAAAATTATAATGCAAGTATTAATCTATCCTGGGAAGCGGATATATGGGGTAAGATTCGCGGGCAAAAAGAGATTGTGTTGCGGGAGTATCTGCAAACTACGGAGGCGGCCAGGGCGGTGCAAACCCAATTGGTGGCTGACATAGCACAGGGATTTTTTAACCTGCTGATGCTGGATAAACAATTGGAGATAGCAAAAAAAAACCTGTTACTGAGTGACAGCTTTTTGCTTGCAACCCGCTTATTAAAAGATGCTGGAATTGGGAATGCTTTGGGAGTGCAACAAGCAGAAGCCCAAAAACAATCAACTGCATTGTTAGTCCCTCAATTGGAGCAAAATATTTCTATACAGGAAAATGCATTGCAGGTATTAACAGGGCAGCTTCCCGGTTCTATTAGTCGTCGTTCGCACTTAAATGATTTTATAGTTAGAGATCTGCTTTCCGCAGGTTTGCCGGTGGCCATGGTAAGCCGCAGACCCGACGTTCGTTCAGCTGAAATGGCTCTGATGATTACCAATGCCAGGGTAGGCGTAGCACAGGCTAATATGTATCCGGCACTGAATATTACTGCCGGTGGAGGATTAGAATCCTTTAAAGCAAGTAACTGGTTTAATATTCCTAATTCATTATTTGGATTGGCGGCAGGTTCTATTGTTCAACCTGTTTTCCGCAGAAGGGAGTTAAAAACTCAATATGTAATTTCGAAACTGGAAAGAGAGGAGTCAGTTATCCGTTTCAGGCAAATAGTTTTGGAAGCTACCGGTGAAGTGGCGAATGCACTTGTTCATTTAGATAAATTGAATCAACAGGAATTAATAGCAACAGGCCAGGTAGATACCCTGGGGCATGCCGTACTCAATGCAAAACTTTTATTCAGAAGTGATATGGCAGGTTACCTTGAAGTAATAACTGCGCAGGGAAATGCATTGCAGGCAGAATTAAACCTGGCTGCTATCCGCAGGCAGGAATTGAATGCTATGGTAGAATTGTACAGGGCATTGGGTGGTGGTTGGAAGTGATTCATAAAAAAAACCTTCCATGAAAATGAAACTCTGGTATTTATTGTTGTTGAAAATAGGAAAGCTATTTGATTCATAAAACGCGGAGAAGAATTTTTAGTAATGAATTAAAAGAAGAATTATGAAATACAAAACACTTGCAAATACCGGTCAACAAGTATCAGCTATTGGTTTGGGTTGTATGGGTATGAGTTTTGCCTATGGACCACGAAACGATGAGGAGTCAATAGCTACTTTGAACAGGGCGTTAGAACTCGGCATTAATTTTTGGGATACTGCGGATATGTACGGCTTTGGTCACAACGAAGAACTGATTTCAAAAGTATTGGTACCCAATCGTGATAAAGTTTTTATTGCAACAAAATTCGGTTTCCGGCAGCGGGAGGGAAGCACATCTAACTTCGCCGGAACATCGGACACCTATTTTGATGGTTCGCCTGCCTACCTGAAGCAAGCAGTAGAAAATAGTTTACGCAGGTTGCGTATTGAAACCATCGACTTGTATTATGCGCATCGTGTTGACCCGGATACACCCGTAGAAGAAATGGTAGGGGCCATGGCTGAATTAGTAAAAGAAGGGAAAGTGAAATATCTCGGTTTATCCGAGGCATCACCTGCATCCATACGAAGGGCACATGCAGTACATCCCATCACTACTCTGCAAAGCGAATATTCATTACTAACAAGAGATCCTGAAGGAGAAATTTTGAATACGGTCCGGGAGTTGGGCATCGCTTTTATTCCTTTTAGTCCATTGGCAAGAGGTTTGGTAACCGCCACCGTAAGTGACAAAGAACAACTGGCTACTGATGATTTTCGCAGAACGCTTCCTCGTTTTAACGATACACATTGGAATAATAATCAGCAATTGGTTGAAGATTTTGCCGCCCTCGCAAGAGATAAAAAAATAACAGCAGCTCAGCTGGCTTTAGCCTGGGTACTTGCACAGGGTGATGATATTTTCCCAATCCCGGGCACAAAAAAAAGAAAATACCTTGAGGAAAACGTCGCCGCCGTTGACATTCAGCTCACACAGCAAGATTTATTGAACATTGAAAATTTATTGTCTGCCTATCCTGATATAGGGCAGCGCTATAGTGATGGAGCAATGAAAATGGTAAATAAATAACAGGGAGAAGCTCAGAATTTTTTTTTGAATCTTACAATAAATGAATCAACTAAGAAAGTAAATGAATACCCATAACGCAAGGGAGAGTTATTTTATAAATCATAATGAAAATGTGTTTGCAAGCTTATACAAAGTTTGCCTACTTTTATATCAAAAGTAGCTGGTGTCGGGCAAGTTTAACAACACTATATGGTTTGTTTATATTGTCATTTGTTTTTTACAATTTTCCTGTGACAAAGATGCAAGCAGCATTTCCAGGCCAAAGGGAGAAATTTTAGCTACAAACAAATGGAAAGTAAAAAACCTTTATATAAGAGATAAAGGGGAGCCGCTTTCAGGCAATACAGAAGCCAGGGCGTTTACCTATAAAGATTGTGAACTGGATGATATTTATTTCTTCAAAAGTGATAGTGTATTTGTAAGGAGCGATAGCCTTGTTGCCTGCGACCCTTTACTGCTGGATCCCTTTCATGTTGGCGTTTTTGGTCCGTATGGTAGTGGTAAGTGGTCTATAGATGCCAGCTTTACACAAATGAAAGTTACCAATCTGCCTTTCTATAATTTCACCTGGAAAATACTTACAATAACGGAAGTCCTTTTTGAAGTGGAACAAAACCACACAGATATTTTCGGACAGCAATATGTTTACACCTACCGGTTTTCTCCTTTAAAATAGGGCCATTCATTACCATGATAAAAAAATAAAAGCTCTTATTCAAAAGAGCTTTTAGTATATGAGTTCTAAATTAAATTCCTTTATTGCTACAATAGCTCAGCACGTTATTTCAATTTTTCTTTGAAAAAATCGGTTGTACGTTTCCATGCCAATTCTGCCGCCGCTTTATCGTACCGGGGAGTGGTATCATTATGAAACCCATGATTTGTATTTTCATACATATGGGCTATGTACTCTTTTCCGTTTTCTTTTAGTGCTTTCTCATAAGCGGGCCAGCCTTCGTTAACACGGGTGTCCAGGGCTGCATAGTGTAAGAGTAGCGGAGCCTTTATTTTAGGAACATCTTCAGCAGAAGGCTGGCCACCATAAAATGGGACGGATGCTGACAAGTCCGGAATTCGTACAGCCATCATATTTGCAATCCAGCCTCCAAAACAAAACCCAACAACACCTGCTTTGCCATTACAATCTTTATGGATTTTAAGGTGAGTATATCCGGCTATAAAATCTTCTAACATTTCATTTCTGTCTCTCTTGCTTTGCATTTCACGGCCCTGGTCGTCAGTACCGGGATAACCGCCTAGCGGGGTTAAGGCATCGGGAGCAAGAGAAATAAATCCTGCCAGTGCAGCTCTTCTTGCTACATCTTCAATATGCGGATTTAAGCCTCTGTTTTCATGCACCACTACAATTCCCCCCAGTTTATTTTTTGCATCAGCAGGCGTAGACAACAAGGCTTTGATAGTTCCTCCTCCTTTATCTGATGGGTAGGTAATATATTCTGATTTGATGCGGGGATCATCTGCATTGATTTGTATGGCTCCGTTGTAATCGGGCATAAGAAAACTCATGAGAGAAGCTACCGTCATTCCGCCCACAGCATAGATGGAAAGTTTTTGCATAAATTCCCGCCTGCCCAGCCGGTTATGTGCATAATCGTCATAAAGATCAAAGACCTCTTGTTTGATATCTTCTTTTTTAATTTCGGGCATGTCTGGATGATTTAGAGTAAAATGATTACTCAATTTACTGATTAAAATTCATTGCGCTTATCATCAGTAAATGCTCTGTTTTGAAAATTACCGGCCCTCTATTCTGTTTATAAAGGCCCGGATAGTTTCTTCATTCCATTTTTCAAAACGGCCTCGTTGGGTTACCAGTTCATTTGATCCCGGTTTATCCAGGTAATAATAGAATGCAAATTTTTCTTTTGGATCATACCATCCCACTACCTGGCCAAAGCGCAGTACATTGATTACAGTGGTGTCGGATCTTTGCTCAACCGTATAAAACCCGTTGGCAAAAGTTATCAGGTCATTCAATTCCTCCTTATTTTGAACGATGGTGAGCAATGAATCATTCTGGGGGAAATATTGAAAGGTCATTTTTTTCTGTCGGTCAAATACTGAGCGGTAGGAAACAAAATATCCATTTTTGTCTTTAACCACTACAAACCAGAGCCAGCTATTGAAAGGGGTGGGAGTAGTAAAATAATTCTCTGTTGAAATGCCTTGTTGAGTGAGATTTTTATAAACCGCTTTTTCAACGATTATTTTATTCACGATGGCATACATCAAATAAATAGCGCTAACTCCAATACCCATTCGCCACCAATTTTTCCTGGTCAGGTTCTTTCTCCTTAATACAAGTAAAACCAGGCAGCCAATAAAAGGCCATATGGAAAAAAGCGGGTCAGCTACAAATAGAATGTGGAATGTAAAACGCCAGTGGGAAAAGGGTTCCAATAAACCGATTCCATAAGCATTGAATCCGTCAATAAAAAGATGCGTAAAAATATTTATTTCCAGCAAGGCAAACCAGGTGGACCAAGAAATATTTTGTTTTCGAAACAGGTATCTCAGTGCCCATGAAAGTATTAAGGTAGCAACCAGCGCAAAAAGGATAGAATGTGTAATGCCGCGGTGTTCCAGGATATCCTTGGAATCACTTAACCAGAAAGTAGTAATGAAATCAACATCAGGAATGCTTTGGGCAATGGCGCCAATCAGCATGGCTTTCTTACCAAGCTTTTTTCCTGCAACAGCTTCGCCAATGCAGGCGCCGAGAACGATATGAGTTAGGGAATCCAAGAATTGTTTTTCTTAGACAAAAATGGTGCAAATAGCGAGATTCAGATCAATCTTATTTTATTTACCCAAAGATAGACTCAGTAGAACCTGCGGGATTTGTATTGGCCTGCAGTGTATATATAACTCCTGGTTGGATTTTTGGATTCCTGGTTTTGTTGTATTTAATTATTAACCCTTAATTTTTCGGTACAGTAGAATAATTTCTACAATACACCATCTTTGTTTCCTACTTCTAATACTATAAATAGGTTTATGTTGAACATATCCGTGAGTTGAGTATTAATTGTGAAGCCGGTATAGGTAAAGAATACTATCGATTTATCAGGGTCCTTCACCGAAATTTAGCTGTAAGCAAAAGAGAGCACCCGAAAATGGGCACTCTCTTTTTTACACTTGACTTTAAAAATATTTTCGACAAATTATTTCCAAAATTCGTCTTCAGCAGGTTGGTCTTCAGAAAAAAGCCACACTTGAGCAATTTTTCCATCTACCACTTCATACAAATCGTTTCCGGCCATATCTACAGTTTTATTGCCATTTTTAGCACTAAAACGAATAGGACAAGAAACAAAATTGCCATTAACCATCATTGCACCTGTAGGTTTGATTACTAATGAACTTTGTGTTGCTCCAATCATATCGCCTAGCATTTTGCCAATGGTATCGAGTCCTGATTTTATACCAGAAAACTTATTGTTTCCGGGTTGGTGCCATTTTGCATCAGCACTGAAATACGAAAATGCTGTTGGAATGTCTCCTTTTGAAAGGGCTGTCGAATAAGCCTCTACTACTTCTTTTGGAGTCATTATATTTATTATTAATTTATTATTTAGTTTTTCTTCTTGAGTTTTTGAATTTCCCGAAATTTGAGCTTGTGTAATTATTATACCTAATGAAGGGCAAATGCTACTGTTATTAATTTTACTTTCATTTTAATTTAGAACATCAGATTGTTATTTGCAGGCTGATCAGGCATATGCATCATAGCATCCCAGTGCTCGGCTAACTTTCCATTCTCCACACGATAAATATCGATAAACCTCCATTCCTTTCCTGCCATTTCATAACGAGAATGAAGAGAAACAATATCACCTTCTGCCACAACATGTTTAAATGCAATTTTCTGTTTTGGTATACCTTGTGAGGTAAGCATTTTTACAAGTGCTCTTACCCCCTCAGGACCGTCAGCTATTGTTGGATTGTGCTGTATGAAATCCTAACTCATATACTCATCTACTGCATTGACATCTAAATCGCCAAAAATTCTTTGGTACGCTGTAGTAGCTATTTGCTTGTTTGTTTCTATTTGTGTCATACTATTTATATTTATTTAAAAAAAAATGGCTTGTACAAAATTATATAGAAACTTACTTTTGTACAAGTACCTACTATTTGGTCAGGTACTCACTAATGAGTTAGAAATATTGTATACCAATGAAAAAAAATCAGAGAAATATTTTGCAATCAGACGAAAATTGCCCGGTAAGAAAGTCCTTAACCTTATTGGGTGGTAAATGGACACTGTTAATATTATTTCAAATAAACGAGAGAGTATTAAGATATAGTGAGTTAAAAAGAACCATTCCGGGTATTAGCGAAAAAATGCTAATTCAAGAATTGAATTTTTTAGTAGAATACAAATTCATTTCTAAGAAATCATTTCCGGAAATACCACCCAGAGTTGAATACCGTTTGACCAAACTCGGACTGAATACTTTACCCATCATTGACAAACTTGCTTCATTTGGCTTGGAAAACTTAAAATAAATTGTCTACTGCTGACAAAAGTATTTATTGGTTTATAAGGTTGTAAAATCAAACCAAATCATTAGTTTTTTTCTGCCAAATTTTTTACCAGTTCAAGAGCTTTGGGCCAGGTGTTTACAAAAATATCTTTGAACTCCTCCACTATATCCATATCGATCATTAAATGCGTATTACCTTCCTTTTCTTCGAGAGTATAATTTTCAAAGCTACCTGCCCATGTTTTTATTTTATCACTGGTTGTATCCTCCACGCCATCTCTCACTTCTCCCAAATGCTGAAAGGACATGTATTTTCCTGGTTTATTGGCAGCTACTTTACTTACCATGCCCGATCCTTTACCATCGAGAAATAAAACTCTAGTTCCTTCTTTCCAATTATCTGTCACTACATGTGAGTTTTCAGCGAAAACACTGGTCCATTGCCGGTAGCTTGTGTCGTTCCAGAGCACATCCCATACTTTTTCATTTGAGGCGCATATATCAATTGAAAATTTCATTTTTTCCATACATTAAAGTTTAATTGGATTAAAAAATCAAATTATAAAAAAGTATTTACCGCTAACCTGGTCATACAAACTATCAATATTTTTTTTCCTGCATACTAAATGTCAACCTTTTTTTCTTTAAGGCTTGTCGCAATTTAGGAATAGAAGCGGGTCCCATGCCATGCAATTTCAAAATATCCGCTTCGCTCATTTTTGATAATTGTAAAAGTGAAACAAGGCCGGCATTTTCAAGTGCTCTCCGGGCAGGAGACGAAAGTCCGGATGGAAACTCTGTAACGGGCTGACGGTTCTTTTCACAAACAGGACAAACAGGGCAACTACTGCTTTTATAAAACACATGCCCTGTGCTGCATACCCGCCGGTTTTTTATCAGCGCTTTTCCTGCCATATTATCCATTTAGTTATTAAAGAAAGTTACTAGCTATTTTTGGTCATATGCCTTCTTCAATGCGGCTATATCAATTTTGGTCATCTGCATCATGGCTTGCATCACCTGCCCGGACCTAGCAGGATCTTTATCATTAAGCAATTGACCTAATATGGGCGGTATGATCTGCCAGGACAAACCAAATTTGTCTTTCAGCCATCCGCACCGGCTTTCCTGCCCGCCGCTGGCCGTAAGTTTTTCCCAGAAATAATCTATTTCTTCCTGGCTTTCACAATTTACATACATCGAAATAGCTTCTGTAAATTTAAACTGGGGGCCTGCATCAAATGCATGAAATAATTGGCCATCGAGTTCAAATGTGGAAGCCATAACCTGCCCTTTTGGAAAATGACCTCCTTCCGGCCAGAAAGAAATGTTCAGGATCTTAGAATTTTTAAAGACCGATGTATAAAGGTTGATAGCTTCTTCGGCCTGCCCGTCGAACCATAAAAAGGGAGTTATCTTTTGCATATTATTTTGCTTTGAAATTTTTTTCTTTTGATCTTGCTTTCTCGAGGTTTTCTCTTACTCTGAATTTTACAATTTTAGATATCAGTGACCAGGGGAGTGTCTTATCAACCGGAAATTTTATAGACCCCTTTGCTCCTTCATAAGCAGCTAGTTCTTGACAGAATGATTCAATTCCTGAAGGACCAGGATAAAATCCAATATGGTTTTTAAATGCAGCAAAGTGAACGAGGTTGCCTTTTAGTTTAAAGGTGGGGATAGCATAGCTGATCGTTTCTTCAGCTTCTGGCGCCGCCTTCCGGATTGTTTGCCTGAATTTTTCAAGAATGGGCTTAATGTTTTCCGGTACAGCCGCAATGTATTCATCAATAGATTTTGCTATTTCAGCTTTATTAAATTTTTCCATCATTGGTTATTATTCATTTTTCAATAATAAGTTTCACATTGGTAATACAGGTTTCCTGGTCATTGCCCGGTTTACCATTCACATATAAATTCATAATACATAAAAGATAATTGTTTCTTGTTTTCATATCACAAAGGGCGGCCGTCATTCCTTACATTAACAACTCACCCCTTCGGTTCACCTGGCATTACATATACTTCATGGCTTCATATCCCAGCAATCTCCGCCATAAGGCAATTTGTCCTATGCAATTGGCCTCCCGGTAAATAATAAATGTGATCAGTTCGAAATAGGTCATTTTCATTCCCGGCATCATCTCAAAAGATTCGTCGAGTTTTTTGTCGGTCACATTAGCCAAGGCATCCCTCAAAAGAGGTGTGATCTTTTCCCAATCTTTTTTAAATGTAGCCATTGGGGGATATGTAACTTCATCCTGGATGCCTTTATTATTTTTGAAAAGATCATGCGCTTCCTGGTTACCTTCCTTACCCAGCATATTGGCGATCTCAAATCGTTGTTCTACCAGGCTGCCGGTTAGCCAGGCTACATGATTGGCTTTTGTGTTGAGCCTGTTTTGTACATCCTTGTCTGAGAGTCCATCGGTAGCACTAAAAAAATATTGGGTGTGCATATCAAATAATATGAGGTGCGAATGTATCCTGGTGCTTTTTGTTTTTGTTGTCATTTTAAATAATATTTACTGAATGATGAAATAAGATAAGGAATAGAAAAGGTATTATTTTTTGATCAGGGAAGGGCAGAAGCCATGCTTAACTTTTCATAAATATTGCTGAGTTGTGCGGTATGTCGCCGGGTATGGTAAATGCCGAAAGTGATCCATTCCGCTCTTGTAAATTCCCCAAAGCCCGGTAATTCAAAAACAGTGGTGGTGGCAGAAATGTCAAGTGTTTCCGTGGCCTCCTTCAGTTTTTCCATGTTTTTCCCCAGGATCTCCATGACCTGGTCTTTTTCAAGAGGATCATTTCCTGGTAAAACGAATTCAGGGGATTTCATTTTTAAATTAAAATCGAGGAACATTTTTTTTACAGCTGCTGATTTTTCACCGGCATCCCTTTTAGTTGGTTTGGTATTTGCATAGAGTAAATCCGCTACGCCTGATAAAGATCTTGAAATATGATCTGTAACCTGTGCCGGCGTCCAGCTACCTTCAGAAGACATTTTATTAAACTGATCATTCGGAAATAACGTAATAATCCGGATCAAGGCCTTTCTGGTTTCTTCAATTTCAATCAAAAGTTCTTTTTTCATAATTGTATTTTTGTTGCATCACTTTATATTCAGAACCGGGTCGGTATTTTATAATCTAAAATTAAACGGCTTTGTATAAATGGTGCGGGTGGAATAACGGCAATTTCGGGGGTTAAATGCGACAGTCATTTTTTGCTATTTTTGAAGACTCAAAAAATGGCTTCATGAAAAGAATGGACGTTTTTACCATGGCATTCATTGTAGCCGGAAATAAATAATTCAACTAATGAAACACATTTCTATCCTGGTTCCCCGGGGTGCTATATTAGGAAGCCTTGAGGGGTCACGCCAGTTACTTACGCAGGTAAACGAATTTTTAAAAGTAAGGGGAGAGGCGCCTTTGTTTAATGTGCAATTGGTAGGCCTTACCCATGAAACCAGGGTCAGTGGAGGAAAATTCACCGTTCATGCAGACCAGATCATCAGTGAGCTTGAAAAAACAGATCTTGTCATAATTCCAGCCATTGACGGAGAGATCACCGCCGCTTTGGAAAGTAATAAAGAATTTATACCCTGGATAAAAGAGCAATATGCTGAGGGTGCTGAAGTAGCCAGCCTTTGCCTTGGCGCTTTCCTCCTGGCTTCAACGGGAATAGTAAACGGAAGAAAGTGTGCCACGCATTGGATGGCTGCCAATATGTTCAGGCAACTATTTCCCGAAGTAGAATTGGTAACGGAAAAGATCATCACCGATGAACAGGGTATATATTCAAGTGGTGGTGCTTTTTCCTATCTCAATCTTATCTTACACCTGATAGAAAAATATGCCGGTCATGAAATGGCCGTGCTTTCAGCCAAAGTTTTTGCAATAGAAATGGAACGTGTCAACCAATTATCATTTACCATCTTCCAGGGGCAAAAAGAGCATGAAGATGAGCCGATCAAAAAAGCGCAGGAGTTTATTGAAAAAAATTACCAGGAGAAAATAACGGTAGAGCAGCTAACTTCCATGCTCGCCATTGGCAGAAGAAATTTTGAACGCAGGTTTAAAAAGGCAACTGCCAATACAGTGGTCGAGTACATTCAACGGGTAAAAATGGAAGCTGTTAAGAAAGGACTGGAGGCTAGCCGGAAGAACGTAAATGAACTGATGTATGATGTAGGTTATTCAGACATCAAAGCATTCAGAACCGTATTTAAAAAGATAACAGGAAAGTCTCCCCTTCATTACAGGAACAAATACAACCGCGAATCAGTGACGGCATGATCATTTAAATTTTAAAACTTGCTATATGTCAAAAACAATCAGTCAGAAGGTCCTGTTTAAAAATACGAAGCCGCAGCAACTGTATGAATTATATATGAACAGTAAAAGGCATTCCCTGGCAACGGGAGCACCGGCAAAAATGTCAACTAAGAAAGGAGGGAAGTATTCAGCACATAATGGGTATATATCAGGTGAAAACCTGCAACTGGTAAAGAACCGAATGATCGTTCAAACCTGGAGAGCACAAAGCTGGGATAAGGAGGATACAGATTCCATATTTATTATTTCCCTTGAACAAAAAAACAACGACACGGTGCTGTTTGCTACCCATGCCAATGTGCCGGAAAAGCATGCAGCGAGCATAGAAAAGGGATGGCAGGATCATTATTGGAAGCCATGGAAAAAATATTTAACGGGAAAACCTATTGGGGAATATCCAACCATGTAAATAGCAGGTTTCATCTTTTCAGGCAACAGCAAGTCAAATATAAAATCTAAACATTTTATTGGTAGCCGGTGGTAATTATTTCCTTCAATTTTTCTTTCTTCTCCTTAGTTGTGAATGAATGGGCAATGGCTTGCAGGTTGCAGTGAAGGAATTGTTCTTTATTCCAATTGAAAAATTTCGCCAGCTTGTTATATTCATTTGTAAGTGATGTATCCGATATGGTCCTTGCATCAGTATTAATGCTCATTGAAATACCTGTATTGTAAATTTTACCGGCTGTATGATCTTCCATTTTTTCATATACATTGGTTTGAATATTACTGGTAGGACAAACTTCCAGGTGAATATTTTCTTTTTTTAGAAAGGCAAGCAGGTTATCATCTTCTGCGCTTCTTACTCCATGGCCTATGCGGGTGGGATGAAAATGTTTCAGCGTATCCCAAACACTGGAAGCTCCTTTGGCCTCACCGGCATGGGCGGTGCAATGAATACCCTGTTCGCTGGCAAACTTAAAAGCCTTTATATGATTGGCTGCGGGGAAGCCGGCTTCATCGCCGGCAATATCAAACCCGATGACGTTTGTTCCCCTGAACATTTCAGTAAGCCTGGCCGTTTCCATACTTTGTTCTTCAGTAAAGTGTCGAAGAGTGCAAAGGATAAGACCGGCTTCCACGCCGGTTTGTTGTATGCCCTCCGTAACAGCCTGGTTAACTATTTCCACCACAGCCACAGATGTTAATCCCTGCTGCAGGTGTAGTAAAGGGGCAAAACGTATTTCGGCATAAATAACATGATCTGCTTTCAACTGTGTAAAAAGATCCAGCACCACCCATTGCAATTGTTCTTTGGTTTGCATGAGTTCAAAACCTTTTACTGCTCTTGTAAGGTAATCGGCCAGGTCGTTACATTTAGGTGGTGCCACAAAGGATGATCTGTATTCATCAAAAGTTATTGCCGAATCTATTTTTTTTACCACATCATAACTTAATGAGCAGTCTAAATGCAAATGCAATTCTACTTTGGGAAGTTTAGCATAATCCATGATGATCGATCAGCTTTGAAAAGATAAAGGTAAAAAGAGAAGGGCGAAATATTTTTCAAAAAAACATACCTGGTTAATATCTCAAAGGTCAGACCCTTTATACACAACTCCATCCTTCATCACAAATACTACTTTTTCAAAAACCTTTGAATCCTTTAACGGGTCACCAGTCACGGCAACTATGTCGGCTAATTTTCCAGCTTCTATACTGCCCAGCCTATCTTTTTCTCCCAACAGATCAGCTGCATTTATGGATGCGGCTTTTATAGCTTCCATGGGTTTCATGCCGGCTTCAATCATATAGCCAAACTCCAGCCAGTTCTGTCCGTGTTTGAATACACCGGCATCGGTTCCAAACGCAATTTTTACACCGGCCTTATATGCTTTGGCAAATGTGTTTTGTATCTGCGGACCTGTAGATAGTGCTTTGGGTGTAACGATCTCAGAATAGTATCCCGGAATTTTTGCACTATCTGCCGTAGCCTTGCCTGCAGTAATAGTGGGCACCAGCCATACACCGTATTGTTTCATCAGTTGAATGCCTTCTTCATCCATAAAGGTTCCATGTTCAATAGAATTAACGCCTCCTTTTATCGCTCTTTTTATTCCTTCGGCTCCGTGTGCATGGGCAGCCACCCGGAACCCGTAATCTGTAGCTGCGGTAACGATTGCCTTTATTTCTTCCTCGGTAAACTGTGCATTCGAACCATCTTTCGCCTGGCTTAACACACCTCCGGTTGCCGTGATCTTGATCAGGTCGGACCCGTCTTTGTATCGCTGCCTTACCGCCTTGTACGCATCTTCCGGTCCGTTGATCACACCTTCCCTTGGGCCTGGATCACCCATCAGATCTTTCCGGTAACCATTAGTAGGATCGGCATGACCACCGGTTGTAGCAATGGATTTCCCTGCAGTATAAATTCTTGGACCCATCACCTGTCCTTTTTCAATTGCGTTGCGTAACGATACATTCACTCCCGTTCCTCCCAAATCCCTTACGGAAGTAAAGCCAGCCATCAAAGTGACATTCACATACTTCAAAGATTCAAAGGCTATATCAGTTGGGTTAGTAGTAAACTTATCAGCCAGGTTTCCCCGTTTTGTTTCCTGTTCTACATGTACATGCATATCAATCCAACCGGGTGTTACCGTTTTTGTTTTCAGGTCAATGATTGTAGAACCATCACCGGCCACTGGCTGGGTAAAACCATTTTCAACCTTTATTATTTTATTCTTTTCTATAATGATGGTGCTGTTTTTCTTTGGTTCATTGGCAATGCCGTCAATCAAAGTGCCGCACCATAGATAGGTTTTTTGAGAAAACAGGTTTAAAGTAAATAACAAACAAAGAAGGAGGGGAATGTGTTTTTTCATATTAGTGAAATTCTTTTCGTCACTAAAATAGGTTCTTTTCCCCGAATGAATCGAGATCAGTTTGCACAATGAAGATGGTGCACAATATTGCTTCTATTTAGTTTTTTAAAGTATTTGCAGCTGAATTATATTTCTGCCAGGGGAGTTAAAACCTGTCCTAATTGCTTATGCATGTCAAGGAAATCATAATGGTTCCAGGCTTCTGCAATTTTACCTCCTTCAACTCTCACCATACAGAGCCCGGAAAATTTTACATTTTTACCTGTCTCTCTGTGTTTCGCCGTAACGTCAGTCAGGGCGCATTCCATATCGTCTTGAGCAATGACGTCCTTAATAGTTATTCGGATATTGTCGAATTGCTCTTTAAAGCCCCTGAAAAAAATCTTGAATCCCGGTGCTCCGTTGGGTTGATCCGGTGGTAATATTCCATGCGCATGGGAATTGGTTGTCATTAATTTGTCAATAGAATCTTCCTGGTTTTGATTCCAGACTTCTTCAAACCAGCGATTTAAAAGAGTTGATTTTGTGTCCCGCATAATGATAAATTTTAATGGTTAAATATTCCTTCAGCAGGGCAGGGACTATTTCTACAAAAAGTATAGACCGTTCGGGGTTTTGTGGGTATTGACATCGAACCCTCCCGGAATTGAAATTAAATTTATAATTTAAAGTTGATGTTTAGCGGTGCTGGAATATTTTTATAGCCGGGTTCGTTTCCATTTTACTGTAACAGGCGACCCTTCTGCAATAATGACAGATTCGGGTGTGTCATTAATCAGGAAAGCAAAATCATTGCCATACATGGACTTAAAATCGCAAAGGATTGAATAAGATTTTACCCTGTTTATTTTCCACCTGGCATGTTTCACTTCGTATTCCTGGGAAAACTGACTATTTATTTTTGTATAACCATAATAATGTTCAAAAATAAATTCCTCCATACTGCCCGGTATCATCTCTTCATTTTCCTTTGCGGCATCCACTGAAAGGTGGTTCCAGGTTTGATTTATTTTCCACTGGTAATTAACTTTTTTGCCGATATCATTTATGTGAATATAACTTTTGGTAGGTATAGCTATGTAGTGTTCTTTATAAAGTTTGTTGGCAAGCCATGCTACTACTTTGAAAGGAACGGTCTCATTAATAAATACAACACCTCTTTTTATTGTGTCTCCTTCCACTCTCTTTACATAAAATCGCAGGTTTATTTCTTCAAACGATCCTATAAAGGGGATGGGAATACTGAACAGGCTGGTTCGTTTAAACATAAAGCCAACAAGACTAACATAGGTCTTTTTCCCGTAATGATCCAATTCTACTCCTTTGGGTAAGTAAGCCTTCAGCACATCGGGATTTACAACATAATTGGCCATAATCAGGTTTTCCCAATTGGCTGATAAAAAAGTTTTCATTTTTAATAAATAATAATGATTATGGACCTAAAATTATTTTCTACTTTTTTTCATATGATTTTGGTGACAACATAAAACCTGGTAAGCCATTAACAGTGTAACGGTGTTAAACAAAATGATAACCGAATTACCGTTTTCCATTTTTTCACTTTTCCTAACCTCACTTAATTTTTAATAGAAGACATCCCCCCGTCTACGTGAAGAATTTGTCCAGTTATCCAGCTTGCTTTATCAGAAAGTAAAAAAGAGGCCATATCAGCAATGTCTTTTGTAGTGCCAATTCTTTTTAATGGGTGTCTTTGGGCAATAGCCTCTGCTTTTTGCCCGGTATTTATCATTGATGCAGTCAATGGAGTATTGGTTAATGATGGAGCTATGCAGTTCACTCTTATCCTGGGAGCAAATTCGGCAGCCAATGCCTTCGTTAACCCTTCCAGGGCTCCTTTGGAGGAGGCAACCTGTGCATGAAAAGGTAAGCCTGTTTGTACGGCAACAGTGGAGAATAATAGGATGGCGGCGTTTTCAACTTTTTTCAAACTGGGAAGCGCCAATTGAATAAGCCGTATGGCACCAATTACCTGTAGTTTATAATCTGCCTCAAAATCTGAAGGTTTTATCCTGTCAAAAGGCCTGAGACTGATGCTCCCCGGGCAGTACGCTAAGCCTGTTAATTCACCAGGAATAAAATCTGGTGAAGGCATATCTTCCAATACATTCAAATGATGATAACGAATATTTTGATTTGTAACCGGAGGTTCCAGTCTATTGTAGGTAGCTATTACCTGCTTCCCCGATTCGGCCAGCTGTATAGCCAGTTCCTGGCCAATGCCACTGGAGCCTCCTATAACCAAATAATTCTGCATTGAAGTTTTGTTATTTATCACAATAACAAAAACTGCAGTCAATGGTTTAAATCTTTTCCCGGGGGAATCATTATCCGCTAATAGCTATAGTCGTTTCTAAATTAGGTTCTGGATATGTGTTGTCTAAAAAAATTAACGGGGAACACTTAGAATTTTTGTTTTTTCATTTCCTTTAAAGCCAACAAAAAGCCAATTGCAAACAATATTGTAATCAGGCCGGCGAAATATGGTATTATTTCAGTCATTTTTTTTGTTGTTTATGAGTTTTAGATAAATACCAAAAGCCAGTATTGACGGCACCCAAATTCCTATGAATATAGCGTCGTTTACTTGTCCTTTGAAATACAAAAATTCAGAGAATATGAGTGAAAGAAATGCGGTGATAAATAATAATTTATCAGTGGTTGTAAACTTGTTAAACATGAGGTTATTTAGTTTTTTCTATTTTTTATACCGTTATTGAAGCATGTAAATATAAATTAACCGCATGATTTTATTGGTAATATTTGCCTGACGGTCTCCGGCATAACTAATGCAGTTAAGATTTAAACCTGCCATTAAGCAAATAAGCCGGGTAATTTAAAGCCAGGGTTCTTTTGTTGGCTGCTATAAAAGTTTATAAATACGGTTTGTATAGGGGGAATGAAATTTTCTATTTGATAAAACACGAATGAATTGCTAAATGAACTCTTTAGTCTATTTTAAATATACTGGCTTGTCGTGCTATTATGCTCCAGGGATTGTTTTTAAACAGCCATACATGTGTAAACCTGCGGCTAACCGTTTTGCCTGCATTAGGTCGTTTTCCTTGTAGTTTAATGATTTCTCCTCCCATGACAATGGCTACATTATCATTGAAAGTTATCTTTTCAATATTTCTTTCAAATGATAAATAATTCAGGTTCCCTGACCGGAGGAGGGCTTTTGTTCCATCGGCGGTTCCCACAAAATTATTAGGCGTGTTTATTACCATCCCGGGCGACCAAATCTTGTCAAACAATTCAGCTGTATCACTCCTTAACACAGATTCTCTTTCAAGATTTTCTAATTGCCTTATTTTGGCTTCCCGGGGGTCCTGGGCCATTATATTATTTGCAATGAATAATAATAAGCCCGCAACAATAAAGAAGTTTAATGACTTTTTCATGCGTGAGAATTCATAATTATATAGTTTGTAGCAGGAAAATAAATTCCATCAAGGCCAGGGCAGAGAATCTAAAATTAAATGATGAGAATTTACATGCAGCCTATTTTATAAAGGTATGATCACAATATCCGGGTGGCTTGCGCCAGTATTTCAGTTGGGAAAACAAGGCCTATTTTTTTGCAACTTCTGCATTAAGTTGGTCGCCTAAATAAGCATCGTAGGTGTCAATAATTTTTTTTGACTGATCACTTGTCCAGCTGTTATTACCTAATCCTACGCCGAAGGATTTCCCATCCTGGTTTATGATTGTATCATTTACCAATGAAGTTCTGTTATCTTGCTATAAGAGTTGAACACTCATTTTCCCCTCAGAAGTATATATTAACAGGCCTTTTACGTTTGCATCTTCATTTTTTAAAAGGTTGTTATCAGTGAGCTCCTGGTCTGCTATGAACTTCCATGTGTCAATTAAAAGTTTGTCATTTTGCCCTTATTTTTTATCAGCGGTGTGGCAGGATTGAATGGTCAGGATCACTACAAAAAGAAAAAGTTTTACTTACGGCATGGATTAGTTTATATTAATTTTTTATGTAGGAGAGATGAATAGGTTTTTTTTCCACCCCAGTCTTCTTATTATATATGTTTATTAATTGAGCTGTGCTTTTGCTCTGGTAAATTAAATCGAGTTTTTAATTATTCGCAAATATTTGAAGCATGTCTTGCTATTTGCAGCCACCTCTCATTTTTCTTCATCCAGATATTGGTGAACCGTCTTTTATAAACCTGCCCTGCTATTGCCCCCGGGATATTGTTTCTGGAAACAAATATCTCATATCCCATGGTGATAACAAGGTCTTTTTGGAATTGTATCCTTTCAATTATTCTTTCAAATGTGCTATAGTTAATCATGCCCGATTTTTGGGTGAGGAAAACGGAATCCCGGTTTCCGGAAATATTATTTCTCGGATTGTTTACTAAAAACTCAGCGGCCCAAACTTGTTGAAGCGTATTTGTGTCTGCATGTAAAATAGCTGTCACCACAATATCCTCCAATTTTCGTATTTCAGCTTCTGTTTCGGAATTGTCCTGTGCCATGGTCATAAAAGCCACCATGGTAAAAGCGAGCAGAGGAAAATACTTTTTCATACCGAATTTTTTGATTGGTTGAATGCAATAGTAAGATGAAATAATCATAGCACTTCCTTATGTTTTTGCACAGGGTCGTTGCGATTGTAATTGTAGTTTATTGTGTCCTCCAGCCTCTTTGCAAGGCGGGATATGTTCTCCTTATTAAATAAAATTTATAAATTCAGGAATCCACGAAATCCCCGGGCAGCATAGTAAGATTCAGCACCATTATGATATAGAAAAACTGTGTTGTAACGGAGATCACAAAATAATGCACCGCCCAAATTTCTGATAGCCGAAGGCGTTTTCACCCAGCTCGACGTTTTTGTATCGAACGTTCCAAGCTGCTGCAAATCCTGGTATTGCTTTTCTGATAAAAGCTCAATGCCCATGGCAGCGGCCATGTCTACAGCACTGTTTACCGGCTTATGTTCCTTCCTTGATTCCAGTGCATCGCGGTCGTAACAAAGACTTCTCCGCCCTTTGGGACTTTCCGGAGAGCAATCATAAAAAATATATTCAGCTGTCTTTTTATTATAACCTACCACATCAGGTTCACCGCCTGTTCTTTCCATTTCAAATAGCGACCAAAGTTTTTCTCCCGATCCCCGGGCGGCCAGCTTACCCTGCACCTGCGCCCAGCCAAGGCCTTTGTGGCGGTTCATGTTTTTCTCAAAACGGCTTTTTAATAGGTTGATTAACTCTTCCTGTTGTTTTGGTAATAAGTCCTTTTTCATACTATTTTTTATTTGCCGGATAATTTTTGTTCTGCTTTAGGTTACATGTTTCCGGTCATCTTCCTTTATCCTGCTCGTGATTTTTTAGCATTTCCACCAGTAACTGAACTAATCATTTAATCCTTTCCCTTTAAGAATATCCGATTTATATTTTTCAATTCTCGACTGGCGGGTTTTGCTTTGTTTGGCACTTGAAAAATACAGAAGATATCCTCTTTGCCGCCCGGGTGTCAATGCATAAAAGGCAGTTTTCAATGAAGGGTTTTCATTTAAGGCTATTTGAAATTCTTGGGGAACTTTATATTCTTTGGTCTTTTTAAGATTCAGCTTCAAGCCGGCTTTTTCCACTTCAATGGCTTCATATATATAAGATTTCAGGATGGCTTCCTGTTTAATGATCTCTTTAACATGAGTGAATCTTACCTGGCGGGCAGACTGCACATTCTTTGTTTGCTGTACCAAAATATTTTTTGGATCGTTTAGCAGGGCACCTTTGAAAAAAAGGACAGCACAGTATTCTTTAAATCCATGTATTAAAAGAATGTTACTTCCTTCAAAAGTATAACAGGGAACACCCCATTTCAATTCTTCGTTGAGTCCACAATCAAGAATGAGTGTTCTCAATTTTTCAAATTCTTCCTGCCATTTTTTGGCTTTAACGAAAAAGAAATCAACTTTTGGGTTCATGTTTATTATTTTTTAACCAGGGCAATAAGTTTTCTGTTGGCAGGCTTGAAATACCATAGTACCACTGCCGGAACTGAAGCTGGTTGAAAAACTAATGTACAAAATATGTTTAAAAACGATGGCAATAGTATAAGCACACATAGGGGAAAGGTTTTGTTTCCTTAAAAGCATTTTTCTCCATTTTATTTTAAGATCAAGAGTGGAAAAAAAATTTCCTCCATTGTCTGTGTTTTATAAAAATGCAGAAAATGCCTGTAATGATAAACTATAAGTTATATTTTTTGCGCCGAACCGCAGCGAAACAGAATTGACGTTTATCATTGTAATCCTTTTGGCCAAACCTGGACAGAACCCAATATATAATGATGAGAATATATCTGGCTATCTGAATTTCGGCAATGCTTTTTTTGTGAGTTCGTATAATCAAATTTTTACAGCTGTTAATATTAAACCGGGTTCATTTACTGTGAGGGAGACCACCCGGTCATTATGCAGCAGGAATTTTACCGATACGGACGGAGCTCCCTGGTACGTAAATTCATTTTCACCGATCCGCCATAATGTTCCACCGGATTTTCCAAGTTTGCCCAGTGAAAGCAATTTCCTCATATTTTCTTTGATAGTAAACCCATCATCTTTCCCTTCTCCATATTTATAGTCTCCGAGATATTTCTCTTTCTCCGTTTCTTCCAGGTTTAAATACTGTCTGCCATCTGCATCTCCCAGGGATTGCAGGTAGTCTACAAGTTTTTGAGCATTTGATTTATTTACTCCTTCTGTCTGCAATCCTGTTTTTGCATGTTGCAATAATGTAATTCCATGGGGTCCGAAATTTTTCTGAATGCCCGGGTAAGAACTTATCATTGCTTTTACCGTTTCGTATTGACCTAGCACTGCGTAGGTAAAAATGCCGGGAACACTTCCCTTGCTGATCAAATAATCAACAATGTCCTTACGGCCAACATGGGAGGCAGCGCCCAGGGCTGATTCCCAATCGCCATAGCCCCAATCCCAAACTGCCTTTGCCAGTTCGGGCCTTGGATCCACAAGTTCTTTAAGCCGATCTAAATTAAAATGGGCGACGCCGACAACTTCTGATGCAATTGTCAATTGAATGGCGGGATATCTTTCATGCGGAGAAGCATCTGAAGAACCCTTATCAGAAAGTGCCGGCAAAATATTTTTTGCATAAACAATATTGGGTACGGATGCAGATAAAAATCCTAAAACGGAGCTTTTGACCAACAATCTTCTTGAAAATGAATTTTGATCTTTCATACTTTAATTTAAGCCTAACTTATTTTGAATGAAAAAATATTATAGGAGGGAACCTGCACAACGGATGAACGGTGAAATTCAGACCTATGATTATTCACACAATCAGAATTTCCGGCCATTAATCGACTTTTCAAAAAAAGGGTTACACCTGTTTCCCTGGTGCAGGTCCTTTGCTACGAAATAAAACCGAATCGGGGCTTTGCTCCGCAAGCACCAAGCCGAATACAATAAAAATGATGCTGCCGGTTGTTTCATTGTTGAGCCCCAGCCTTTCATTGTCAATGTTAGCTGGCGGTTTCTTAATTTGCTGACAGGCGATTCTTTCTGTAAGAATTTTTAATTGCTATTAGAATCAGAAGTTGCGATTTGTTCTCCCTGAACGATGGCTTTTTGAGTGATGGAAGGAATGTTTTTTAGTAATTCGGTTATAGGAATTTTCCCCGGTAAATATCCGGCCCGGTCAGCATTGGGTTGTTGCCCGGCGATAGTGCCGCCGTAGATAATACCATTACACGAGGCAAATTTTGCGACCTGCCATAAAATGTCCAGGCAGAATAAAAAAATATCAGCAGCAATTTTTTCATGAGTTGAGTCTTGTTTAGATAATATTTATTTATAACCGTAAACTAATTCA
>JBGTNK010000134.1:0-8067 GCA_041743125.1 Chitinophagaceae bacterium | reverse complement strand
AAGGAATTACAACTGGTAATTGCTGAAAAGGTTATTCATCTTCCTGACCTGTTTCAGGAAGCCAGGGTAGTCAAGAATCATGTACGCCATGATTCGCGGCAAAAAAGGATTTTAGAACCAGCATTAAATAATGACAAAGGGTGAAAAATAATTTAGATGAAATTTCAAATTCTTACTAAAAGTACTGTCAATGGTTTTACCAACCTGAATCAAAAGTGAACGTAACGAGCATGGCTCTAACGTAATGAAGTATGAAAAATTCTACTTTTTTCTTTAAACGAATCTTTTTCCAGGTACGCCCGTTCTGGCCTCATCTCCTTGGTCTTTTTATTTTAAGTTTATTATCTACTCCAATTTTACTATTAAAACCTTTTGCGCTCAAACTCTTAATTGACAGTGGATTTGATTCACAACCCGTTCCCGGCTTGATCTCAATTTTCTTTCCTGCTAATTTTGTTTTTACTTTTAAATCAATTGCCATAATATCAGCTTCACTTGTCATCATTATTGCTTTAATCGAAAATGTCATCAGTTTTATTTCATGGTTGTGGTCAACGTTTACAGGAGAAAAATTAGTGCTAAACTTTCGCACCTTACTCTTTAACCATATACAACGTTTATCACTTGCTTATCATGATACTAAAGGAACGTCTGATTCTCTCTATCGCATTCAATGGGATACTATGTGTATCCGGTCCTTACTACTGGGGCAATTATCACCTCTCTTTTCATCGTTCCTCACCTTGTTTTCTATGATTGCCGTGATGTTCGCAATTAATTGGCAATTTGCTATTATTTCGTTATGCATTATGCCACCTTTAATTCTTCTTACCAAACGATCAACAAAAAAGCTTAAAAAAGATTGGTACAAAGTAAAAGATGCTGAAAGTATTGCTATGTCTGTAATTCACCAGGTTTTAAGCTCTCTTCGGGTAGTAAAGGCATTTGGACAGGAAGAAAATGAAAATGAACGTTTTACTGATCGCTCCAATAAAGCTGTGAAAGGCCAATTGAAATTAGCACGAATCGCTGCCACTTTTTCTTTTATTGTAGGACTCTTGCTCGCTACGGGCACGGCTATTTTTATTTATGTAGGTGCAAATTTTGTACATACCGGGAAAATGACACTTGGGGAATTAACATTGGTTATTGCCTATTTAAGTCAGGTATTTGGCCCTTTGCAAAGTATTATCAAAAATCTAAATGAAGTACAATCATCAATTGCAAGTATTGACAGAGTATTTTCTGTTTTAGATGAGGAGAAGGAAGTTCAGGAAGATCAGAACGCAATTCAATTGCCATGTGTAAAGGGTGGATTTGAATTTCAAAATGTGTCCTTTTCGTACGAAAAAGATAAACCTATATTACATGATATCTCCTTTCAAATAAGGCCAGGCGACAGGGTAGGAATAATGGGATCAACGGGAGCTGGTAAATCAACATTGATCAATCTTCTCAATCGTTTTTATGATCCCGCAAATGGGATAATCAAGATAGATGGTATTGATATAAGAAAATATAAATTGGCAGATTATCGTCGTCAATTTAGTATGGTGCTTCAGGAACCTGTTTTATTTTCCACAACGATTGGTGAAAATATTCGTTATGGCCGCCCCGGCGCTACAGAAAAGGAAGTAATTGAAGCAGCAATAGCCGCTAATGCCCATAATTTTATAATGAAAAATAAGGATGGATATGAGGCGATGGTTGGTGAAAGAGGCATGCAATTATCAGGGGGGGAACGTCAACGAATATCCTTAGCTCGTGCTTTCATAAAGAATGCACCAGTCTTGATTCTCGATGAACCGACCAGTTCGCTGGATATAAAAACGGAGGCACTTATTATGGAAGCTATGGAACGCCTGATGGATGGGCGAACTACATTTATGATTACCCACAGGCTGGATACCCTTAATTCCTGTAATCTTATTTTACATTTAGAAAATGGAAAATTAATAGAGGTTGTACGGGATCATGATTTAAACTTTATGGCTAAGAAAAAATCGGCCTTTTTAAACCAGGCCTAGTATATAAAATAATTAGAAATGAGATGCTAGTTAAAGATGTTGTCTTTCATGATTTACATTAAGAAATCATAATTGCCTTTAGCTTCAACTTTAAATGTATTTTTTAAAGGGCTTATTAAAATGAAACGTTTAAACCTTGTTGTTGTAGGCACACTGGCATCTGATCCTTATGCCGGAATGGCATGGATGCATATGCAGATTGTTCTTGGTCTTTTACGTTTAGGGCATAACGTTTACTATTTTGAAACCACTTCAACCTGGCCATATAATCCAATTCTGGAAACCCGGGGTGATAATGTAGATTACTCAATTCCATATTTAAAAAAAGTAGCTCAAAGCTTTGGTATTGAGGGTAGATGGGCCTATCGCTGCAGCTTTTCAAAAAACAAAGAATGGTATGGACTAAATAAGACTGAAGCTGAAGATTTACTTGCAAACGCTGATCTCGTTTTTAATGTATCAGGATCAACACGATTTGAAGAAGAAGGATTAAAGGTTGGCCGTCTCGTATATTTTGGTACGGATCCGGTTTATCATGAAATTAAATATGCCCAGGGAGATGAATTTACAAGATCGATCATTGATGAGCATGATGATATTGTTACTTATGGCGAAAATATCGGCAATGAAGATTGCCCTATTCCGCCACTACCGCGGTTGAGGTCAAAAACAAGACAACCCATAATAATTGATCTTTGGAAAAACGGGAAACCCGGGAAACAAGAATTTACTACTGTTGGAAACTGGAAGCAGTCCGGACGTGATTTAGAATTTGAAGGTGAAACCTATTATTGGAGTAAACATCTTGAATTTTTAAAGTTTATTGATTTACCCAAAAGGATCAATCAACCTCTAGAACTTGCAATGAACCTTGCTAGCCTTGAAACTATAAAACATGGACGTGGAACAGATGTACCTTCACTCGGCCTTGCAACAGATGAATATAATTTGCTTACTTCTAATGGGTGGAACCTGGTTGATGCCCCAGCTTTTACAACTGACCCATGGCAATACAGAGATTATATATTAAGGTCGCGGGGCGAATTCACTTTTGCAAAAGATCAGAATATTCGTCTTCAGAGCGGCTGGTTTAGTGAGAGAAGTGCCTGTTACCTTGCCGCCGGAAAACCCGTTATTACTCAGGATACTGCCTTTGGATGCACTCTTCCTACAGGTGAGGGGTTGTTCTCATTTAAAACTATGGATGAAATATTGCTGGCATTTGATGTTATAAATAATGATTATGAAAAACATTGTAAAGCTGCAAGAGAAATTGCTGAAGAATATTTTAGAGCAGAAAAAGTGATAGCAAAAGTTTTGGAGGATTTAGGATGTTGACATGATTGCAAAGCCTTTTGAATATAAACAATAATGAAAATCGCACTGGTATCGCAAGAATATCCGCCAGTTAAAGGGCATGGAGGTATAGGTACTCAAACTTATATGAGGGCTCATGGCCTTGCAAATCTTGGTCATGAGGTATTTGTAATTTCTCATAGTGAAGATAGTGAGAGCCATACTTTTATGGATAATGCTGTTCATGTATTCCGGATTCCTGGAATAGACCATCGGCTAACAATTTATTCGGACGCGGTGCGATGGCTATCCTATAGCACTGAAGTCGCTATTGCCGTACATAAAATTCATTCTGAAACCCCGCTGGATATCGTAGTGTTCCCCGAGTGGGGAGGCGAAGGTTATATTCATCTACTTAACCAAACTGAATGGAACCATATCCCGACCGTGGTGCACATCCATGGTCCGCTGGTAATGTTTACACATACTATGAATTGGCCTGATATTAATTCCGAGTTCTATAAAGTGGGTTCATTGATGGAGAGAACTAGTCTGCATCTTGCAAATGCTGTATCGGCATCAAATGCCTGCTCATTAGACTGGTGTGTTCGGCATTACGGAATGAACGCATCCGAAATACCTATTTTGTATACAGGAATTGATACGAGTCTTTTTTATCCGCGTGACGTAATCAAAGAAGAAAGGCCTACAATTATATTTGTCGGGAGTATTAGACGTAATAAGGGTGTTGATTTGTTAGTTAAGGCTTCATGTATTCTTACAAAGGATTATCCAGATCTCCAACTACGTATCTTGGGTAAAGGCGATCCTTCTTTAATTAATGAACTTGTTAATATAACAATTGAAGCCGGAGTGCCTAATCTTTTACAATTGCCTGGATTTATCAGGCGAGAAGAATTACCATTTCAATTGTCACGTGCTGATTTTTTTGCCGGACCTTCGTTTTATGAAGGGGGCCCCGGGAATGTTTATTTAGAAGCAATGGCATGTGGGATTCCGATTATAGCATGCAGCGGAAGTGGCATTGATGGGATAGTTACAACAATGGAAAATGGCATTCTAATTCCACCGAAAAACTTACAAGCATTAATTGATGCATTGCGGACGTTATTAGAAAATCCAGACCTATGTAACACTTTAGGGAGAAATGCTAAGGAATACGTTCTTAGGGAGGCAGATAGTAAAATTTGTATTAAACGGCTGGAAGCGTTTTATAAATCGGTAGGCGATAAAACCAATTCTAAAATCAAAGCAATACAAAATGCCTCTTCATGATTTTATTATACTATAAAATAATTATGCAGTATTATTTCTCAATCCCACAATATTAGTAGCAAATTTATGAGCCGTATACTTGTTTTGAGCCCACATCCCGATGATGAAGCTATAGGTTGTGGGGGTACATTGCGTAAGCATATTATTGACGGCGATAAAGTTCAAGTCATATTTCTTACGTCAGGTGAGAGGGGCGGACATGGTATGTCGGAAGAAGAAACAAAACGTGTTCGTGAGCGGGAAGCAAAAGATGCAGCTGCAATATTGGGATATGAGAGTTTTGAATTTTGGCGGATTCCTAATGGAAAACTACGGGTAACTAAAAGTACTGTTGAACGATTACAAGTAAAACTTAAGGATTGGAGGCCGGACTTTATTTATGTAACACACGATAAAGAAATGCATCCTGAACATCGGGCAGCAGCAGGAATTGTTCATAAGGCACTTTCCAACGAATTTGCTTTAGAGGATAAACCTGTTGTTTATATGTATGAAGTTTGGACTCCCATGCAAAATATGGATCATATTGTAGATATCTCGTCCTACGTTGATGTAAAACGTAATGCTATTCAGGCACACAAATGCCAATGTGCAGTTATGAGTTTTGATGAAGCCATTTTAGGCTTGAACCGTTATAGGGGGGAGATGCATAGTTGGCCTGGAGGGGATTACGCAGAAATTTTTGTGAGAATGAAATGGAAGTCTATACCGTGATTTTTATAATAAGAAATAATGTAAAACTAATATACTAATAATTATTTTATGGACTTATCTAGCTGGATTGATGATTTGAAATCAAAGTTTAAAGGAGTTCAACTTTTAAAAGAAGAGTTGACATTGATTATTGAAAATATAGTTAAAATAAAAGGTTGTAAGTTTTTAGTTTTTGGTCTTGGAAATGATACAGGGATGTGGATGGAAATTAATAGAGACGGGAGAACTGCATTTATTGAGGATCAAAAAGAATGGTTTGATAAAATTACTACGATCTATCCGGAAAGCGAAGCGTACCTAATTAATTATCCATATAACATTACCCAGTGGAAAGAATTACTAGATAAGCCACGCAAATTGAAATTACATATGCCTGAAGAAATTACAAAGACTAAGTGGGATATAATACTTGTTGATGGTCCCGCTGGATGGCAAATGATTGAAGAATTTGCAGGAAGAATGTCTAGTATTTATATGGCAAAAAAACTTATCAAAAAAGGTGGAATTATTTTCATCCACGATTGTGAAAGGGAGGTAGAAGAAACTTACGCCAATAAATATCTTAAAGAAGACAAGTTCGTTCAATCAGTTTATGGTTTGAATCTATTGAAGATGTACATAGGATAATTTTTAATAAAATGGCGTATTTATAATAGGCTACCTAACTTAATTGAATATAAAAGCACTTCTAAAGGCAGTAACTATAAATGATAAATAACGATAAGTCTAGACATGATTTGGAATTCCGTCTTCTAAGTGGATTTTTGGATTCAGAAATTACACCGGATTTATGGAATAGCTTATTGACAAATGGTTCCAGCGATGTGATATTCATGACATGGCATTGGCAAAAGGCGTGGTGGCAAGTTTTTGCACGTGGGAAATTACTTATAACGATTGCTATTAGAGATGGAAAGCCAGTTGCAATTGCATCACTTTTCTCTGACGGTGGGATGATATTTTTTGTGGGTTCAGGGTGTGCTGATGAGTTGGATTTTATAGGCGATATAAGCGATCCAAATATTCTTGAGGGCATGATTACCTTAGCCATAAACGAGGTTTCAGAATTTCTTGGATGTCGCTTTTATCATGTGCCAAAACTATCTCCAACTCATGAAAGCATAAAGCAAGTTTCAAATATTTTGAAATTTCAGATCTTTGATGAAGGTGAATTACCTCTGCCAAAATTGAGCATAAAAAATAGCCCCGACAAGGCTAATGAAGCTATAGCAAAAAAGAGCTTGGTTAGGCACGAGAGATGGTTTCGAAAAAACGGAAATCTAACTATTGAAAATATTAATGATAATCATGCACAAATTTATTTAAACGATTTTTTTGAACAACATATTAAACGATGGGAAGCATCTCCTTTTCCCAGCCTGTTTAATGATCCTGTGCAAAGGACCTTCTATGAATGCCTTTGCACAGGAGTGTCATCCACCGGCTGGCTTCGTTTTACCAGGGTAATTTGGCGTAATCGAACAATTTCTTTTCATTTTGGTTTTAATTATCGTGGAACTTATATATGGTATAAACCTTCTTTTGATATAAGTTTGTCTAAGCACTCTCCGGGTGAAGTGTTACTACGGCAATTAATGATTCAAGCAATTGATGAAGGCGCTCATACCTTTGACTTTGGTCTGGGGGATGAAGCCTTCAAAACACGCTTTGCCTCCAATACTCGGTTTGTAAAGACAGTGGGTTTATACACTGAAGAAGCAATAATGAAGAGTAACTCTGAGAAAAGTATTGGATTATAAAACCTTGTCCTTATAATAAAGTGTTTGAGGAAGAAAAATTAACAGGCGTATTTTAGATTTCCTATATAGATTACCAAGGATTGAAATTTAGCGAATTAGCAGCATAGGTTGATTCATTAAAAGACAAGTCATAGGATGCTTCAATAATTGAATAAGGCATTTACTGTTAGGAAATTCTGGCTTTATGCCTTTATTTTTATTATAAGTATCGCAGGATATTTCATAAGCAAATCAATTCTTGGAAATAAAATAGTAGAAAAGGAAATTACTTACACTTCTAATACTGCTTCTGAAGTATATATGGTATGGGGATTAATAGGAAAGTTTCCTGCTCAAAATTTATGGCCAACGGGTTCTTATGCTGAAGACGAGCTGATATATAAAGAATTGTTGAATGTAAATGGCAAATTTATTACCAGCCTAAAACTTCCGGTAGGATCTGATTTGTATCGTACCCCTCCGTCTAAGTACATCAATGCTGTACTAAAATAAAAGATTATATAAGAGGTTTCCAGTTCTGAGGTAAAAGTTCGGTGATCTTATTGATAGGATGATTGCTGATTCTTTTGAGGACATCTTTGAGCCATACAGCAGGATTGATATTATTAAGTTTGCAAGTACCCATAAGCGAGTAAAGCATAGCACTTCGCTGTGCAGCTTCATGACTGCCGGCAAATAAATAATTTTTTCTCCCTATGGCTACGGGCCGTATACTGTTTTCTACAGGATTGTTATCGATGTTCAGTTTACCATCTGTGGTGTAAAGCATTAGTTCATTCCATCTTTGTATACTATAGCCCAGCGCTTTGCCGATAGGGCTTTTTGGCAGGGTGTGAACATATTGCTCTTTCATCCACTTTCCTAACCCTTCCAGTATGGGTATTGATTCGGCATTGCGCAGATGTAATACCTCTTCCACATCAAGATGGGTTTGTTTTGCTTTGTGTTCTATGCTATAAAGTTTTTGGATATGC
>JBGTNK010000133.1:0-7662 GCA_041743125.1 Chitinophagaceae bacterium | reverse complement strand
AGAGCTTTCACAGTTACCCGATTTTGTAATAGCAGGAATGAAAGCACCTGGCCGTGTATATTTATCTGCTTCCTTTAATAATTTCGGTTGTTTGAACCTGGCCAGTCTTGAACCATTATCAGATGAGCATTTTGATATACTACTTCGCTTTGCCAAAGTTTTTGATTTAACCTACACCCGTTTCAACGATTTGCAAAAAGCAGAAGGACAGGCAAGAGAAGCACAGATAGAAGCAGCATTGGAAAGAGTAAGAAGCAGAACTATGGCTATGCAGCGAAGCGAAGAATTGGCTGAAGTTGCCACCGTATTATTCCAACAGGTGAAAGCATTGGGCGTGCCACAGTGGACTTGCGGATTTAGCATTTTTGAAATTGATGATAAAGAATTTACATGGTATCCTGGTAGTGCTGATGGTGATATTCTTCCGCCCGTTAAAATTCCACTAACGGAGCATCCGGTTTTTATTTCCTTTAATGAATCAAGAAAGAGAGGCGATGAATTTTTTGCGTATGAAAAGGAAGGTGAATATCAAGCTGGCCATTACCGCTATATGCAATCACTTCCTGGAGTGGGAGAAATGTTGCAAAGGATGTTGGATGCCGGACTCTCACTTCCAACTTTTCAAATAGATCATCTTGCTAATTTTTCTCACGGCAACCTGGTGTTCATCACCTTTGAACCCGTTCCCGAAATGCATGATGTTTTCAAGCGCTTTGCCAAAGTTTTTGAACAGACTTATACAAGATTTCTTGATTTGCAAAAAGCAGAGGCACAGGCAAGAGAAGCACAGATAGAAGCGGCATTAGAAAGAGTAAGAAGCCGTTCCATGGGCATGCAAAAAAGTGAAGAGCTCCGTGAAGTTGGCAATGAAATCTATAAACAATTGGTTCAGTTAAATTTCGATGTAGAAGGTGATGGTTTTATGCTGGATTACCCGGGAACCGATGATTGGTATGCCTGGGGTTCTGACCGTTGGGGAGCAGCACCTGACCAAATACATTATCCTTATATTAACCATCCTTATTGGAATCGGTATAAAGAAGCAAAAGAAAAAGGAATGGATTTCTTTGCTACCAATCTGACTTTTGAAGAAAAAAATACGCTGTTTGATCATTTCTTTAAATATTTACCGGCTTATACACCTGAGGTTAAAAAAGTTATTTATGCTTCACCAGGCATGGCAACATCCCATGTCTTTTTGAAAAATGTTGTACTATATGTATGGAACATATCAGGTATACCCTATACAGATGCGGAGAATGCGATAATCATCCGTTTTGGTAAAGTGTTTGAACAAGCCTATATACGTTTTAATGATTTAAAAAAAGCAGAAGCACAGGCATTGGAAGCCATTAAGCGGGCATCGGTTGACAGAGTTCGTGCTGAAATTGCTTCCATGCGCACCACCAGTGATCTTGAAAGAATACAACCCCTCATCTGGAATGAATTAAAAACACTTGGTGTTCCATTTATACGCTGTGGTGTATTTATAATGGATGAAGAAAAGAAGGAAGTGCAAACTATGTTGTCTACCCCGGAAGGAAAAGGCATCGCCACCCTGCATGTGCCTTTTGACTTTGATCTTTCTATCATCACCAATGGCGTAAAATACTGGCGTAAAAAAGAAATATATAAAGAACATTGGGATGCCACTGAATTTATCAAAACCTGGATCAGGTTAGGATCCCTTCGGGAAACGACTATAGAATCACCGCAGGCGGAGCATCCCCCGGAAAATCTGTATATACACTTGCTGCCTTTTTTACAGGGCATGCTGTATGTGGGAAGTGATGCGCCTTTAAAGGACGATACACTACAGCTGGTGCAAAACCTGGCCGATGCATTTTCCACCGCCTATGCCCGGTATGAAGATTTCAATAAGCTTGAAGCTGCCAAACAGCAGGTAGATAAAACATTGGCGGATCTGAAACTGACACAACAACAATTAGTGCAATCAGAAAAAATGGCCTCACTCGGAGAACTCACTGCAGGTATCGCCCATGAAATTCAGAATCCGTTAAACTTCGTCAATAATTTTTCGGAAGTAAGTAAAGAGCTGCTGGATGAAATGAAAGAAGCCATTGAAAAAGGCGATACAGAAGAAGCCAGAGAAATTATATACGATGTCATTCAGAATTTGGAAAAGATCAATCATCATGGCAAGCGGGCCGATGGCATAGTAAAGGGTATGTTACAACACAGCCGCAGCAGCAGCGGCACTAAAGAGCCAACCGACATCAATGCGTTGGCCGATGAATATTTTCGGTTAGCCTTTCATGGTTTGCGGGCAAAGGACAAATCATTTAGCGCTACTTTAAAAACTGATTACGATGAATCGCTGGAAAAGATAAATGTTATCCCGCAGGATATTGGTAGAGTTGTTTTGAATTTAATTACCAATGCTTTTTATGTAGTGAATGAAAAAAAGAGGTCGGGCATTGAAGATTATGATCCAACAGTAACAGTCAGTACAAAAAAGGAAAATGGAAAAGTTGAAATAAGTGTAAAAGATAATGGTAACGGTATTCCTCCGAAAGTATTGGAAAAAATTTTTCAACCCTTCTTTACCACCAAGCCTACGGGACAGGGAACCGGACTCGGATTGTCGTTAAGCTACGATATTGTAAAAGCACATGGTGGAGTATTGAAAGTGGAAACAAAAGAGGGTGAAGGAAGTGAGTTTTTCATTCAATTACCTGTTGTCTGAATCATTTATCCAGGATTGCAAATTATTAGTTATGAAAAATTGACAATAAAAAAATTTTTATCATTCAATACCCTATTTTCGATTGCCTCCGAACCAAAACAACAAATATGTTCAAAAATTTCTTTCACCCCCATCTGCCAACCCTATCTAAAAACAAGCCGCTTCGTTATTTCAGTTTTTCTGCCCTGTACTTTGCACAAGGGATTCCTGATGGCATGCTGTATTTTGGCTTTCCCGCATGGATGGCCATGAATGGTAAAACCCCGGCAGAAATCGGTGCATTTGTAGGCGTGCTTATCATACCCTGGAGCTTCAAATTTATAATTGGCCCATTCATCGATCGGTATACTTACCTGCCCATGGGAAGAAGAAGGCCGTGGGTACTCTTTGGGCAAATTGGAATTATCCTGAGTTTTATCGGTATGGCTTCTATTAATGATCCGCTTAGTCATATGGACCAGATGATGATTGCAGGTGTGATTTTAAGTTTTTTCTCTGCTTTCCAGGATGTGGCCACCGATGCAATGGCCATTGATATTTTACCAAAGGAAGAACAGGCAAGAGCAAACGGGCTGATGTGGGGGTCAAAAACACTGGGTGTGTCTTCCTCACTTGCTGCCGGCTCATGGATACTTAATCAAGTAGGATTTTCAGCTGCGTTACTCACCCTTGCAGTTACAGTGACCATTATCTTTTTAGTACCCTTACTCATCAGGGAAAGACCAGGCGAAAAATTCCTGCCACTGATGCACGGAAAATCATCACCAGAGGCGGAAGAACATCACCTGGACAGTTGGAAAGAAATCTTTAAATCCCTGTGGCATGTGATGACACTTAACTACAGTATATTATTAATGGTGCTGTTGTTTGTTATGGGAGCGGCTTATAATTTTATGAATACACTCATACCAATCTTTACGATACAAAAACTCAGCTGGACGGACCAGGAATATTCGCAGGTGTATTCAGCCGCATCGTTGTTTGGAGGTTTGATGGGCATGTTTATTGGTGGATATCTCCTGGACCATTTTGGCAGGGTTCGAATGCTCAGCATCTATTATTTGCTATTGATACTGTTGACGGGGGGAATGGCCTATTACGAGGTACACTGGCTGAATTCACATTTCACTACGGCCTTCATATTCGCCTATACAACGCTCTATTGTTTTTCCACCATTGGGCTGCTCTCCATGGCTATGAAATTTTGCTGGAAGAAAGTGTCAGCCACGCAGTTCACTGTTTACATGGCCATTACTAATTTCGGTTTTGCTGCAGGCCCGAAACTGATAGGCCCCATCAGGGAAGCTTATGGATGGGAGACCACCATTCTGGCTTTTGCCATTATTGTGTGTGTTGTGTTGTTGCTGCTCCAGTTTATGAGAACAAAAGTTTATACACACCAGCTTGAAGAAATTGATTTTGCAGATCACTTGCTGGAAGGAAAATTACACCTGGCTAAAAGGCCTTCTCAAAAAAACAAATGAATTATTAACTTATTACTATAAAGTGTTCATTATTTTCCGGTTTGTAAAGACTCAGGAAAATTCGGAATGCGATTAAGCAAAATCCAAAAGAGCGATCCAGTAAAAGCCCGGGAATATCACATCATTGCTTCGACTGCAAAAAAATAGTATTTTCAATCAGGATATATTGCCGTCGCAAATAGACTTGCATTTGAAGAAGCTGAACGAGAGGCAGTCATAAATAGAAGAATAGAAGCCAATCCTTCACAGCTACGTTCAGAAAATTTCACCTTTCCAATTAGGAGTAAGAAAACTTATTCTCCTGATTATGGAATGATGCTGAAGGGACTTTAATGTTCCATCGTTAAAGACAATGTTTTGATTTAACGGGATACTCAGGAAGGTTATCCTGGATCAGGGTGAACATGGACAAGATGTTATTGTCAGAGACTAGGTTGGCTCGTTAAGAAAAATGAACGGATTTATAAGTCTGGTAGCGAGGGCAATTCAGATAAATATTAACTTACCATTGATGTTTTAACTAAACTATTACACTTATGAAAAATCTGACCGTTCTGATTTTATTTTCATTGCTAATCAGTTATAATTTGTTAGCACAGGAAAAACTCGATTCGATTTTGCCTGTGCGTGGTATATGTTTGTCTTCTCCAAAGCCTGAATCAGTCGATAAGTTTGTCAAATTCATAAAGGATGAACTTATTCCGTTAAAGGTCAACACTCTTGTAATCCTGATTGACTATGGCTACAAATTCAAATCTCGTCCTGAACTGATTGGTGAAAACCCACTTTCTGAGCAGGATGTAAAAAAAATAGTGAAAGTTTGTCGGGAGGGAGGCATCAGAATCATACCCCAGATCAACCTGTTAGGTCATCAATCCTGGTTTCAACAAGTAGGTCAACTTCTTAAGGCTTATCCTCAGTTTAATGAAACGCCACACGTACCCACCTCGGGAGGATCAACTGAACTGAAATGGCCGAATGAATGGGGATTGTATTGTCTTAGCTATTGTCCTTTGCACCCGAACGTTCACAACGTGGTGTTCGATGTTGTCGATGAGATCGTGAACGTTTTTGAAGCAAAGGCTTTTCATGCCGGGATGGATGAAGTATTTTATCTTGGGGATGACAAGTGCCCAAGATGTCAGGGAAGAGATAAGGCTGAATTATTTGCAGGGGAAGTGACTAAGGTTCGCAATCACCTCGCACAAAATAATATTGAATTATGGATTTGGGGAGATCGCTTATTAGATGGCAAAACCACAGGCATCGGACTTTGGGAGGCTAGCTATAACAATACTCACCGCGCCATCGACATGATACCAAAGGATGTGGTGATTAACGACTGGCATTATGAGCGACCCGATCCGACTGCGATCTATTTTGCGCTCAAGGGATTTAAAGTAGTCACTTGCCCGTGGAGGTTCACGGATGTGACCAAAACACAGTTACAAATAATGGTGGATGCAAAAAAATATGCCAGACCACAAGTGAAAGATAATTATCAAGGTATTCTGCATACGACCTGGACCAGTGCGGAGGATTTCATCGATCAGTACTATGGTAAAAAGGAAGTCAACACAGGTCGCGGAGGTAATTATGTTGAAGCATTTAAAGCATTGTTTAGTGAAATCAATAAACTTGATGTAAATCCGGTTGCTCCCATCAAGAAAAATTAAAGTCAGACAGTGATGATAAATATAAAAATGAAAAATAAGACAACGTAGCTGGCATTCATTTCAGTTTGCCTCATCAATTCTTACACATTGTATCAGCAACTGCACTGAAAAATCATTACCAGACAATGAATTGGTTAATTCCAAAGAGGTAGCGGGGGGATTGTAGTATATGAAAGTTAAAGGTCGTGGTTTAGTTGCAGCTATCCCATTCAAATTTTCCAACATCGTTAAACGATGACACGGATGAATATCAGTATAATTGAGAAAATAAAATCTGTGCAATCCATCAATCCGTGCCAATCCGTGATTCAGACTATTTATGATATTGTAAAAGCACATGATGGGGAAATAAAAGTGGAAACGAAAGAAGGTGAAGGAAGTGAGTTTATTATTCAACTACCTGTTGTCTGAACCACGGATTATAGGAAAAGGGGTAAATTGATAAATCATATTTAATCAATTACGTAAATGAAAAGTTTCACAACATTACTTCCAGTCTTATTCTTACTTTTTTCTTGTGCTGAAAATCCCGGGAAAACCTCGAAAAATGAAAAGCCCGGACCCAAATACTCTTTAGCCCAGTGGTCGTTTAACAGAGATCTGAAAGCAGGTGAAATGACAACTTTCGATTTTATCAACGCTGCGGCTGAAATGAATTTTGAAGGAGTGGAGTATGTCTCTCAGTTCTTTCAGGATAAGGTGGAAGATTTTGATTATTTGGATAGCCTGAAACAAACCGCCGGCAAGGCGGATATTTTGAGCCTGATGATCCAGGTAGACAATATTGGCAATCTCTGTGCTTCTAACAAGGAAGAAAGGGATTCGGCTGTGGATCTTGGAAAAAAATGGATTGATGCCAGCAAATACCTGGGCTGCACCAGTATGAGAGTAAATGCACATGGAGATGGCACTCCGGAACAAATGAAGGCACAAGCCCTTGACGGAATAGGCAGGTTAGCCTATTATGCGAATGAAAAAGGCATTCAGCTCCTTATAGAAAACCATGGAGGCGTGTCCAGCAATGGAGCATGGCTTGCTGATTTAATCTCAGCTCTTTCAGATAAAAAAGTGGCAAGCCTGGCCGATTTCCATAACTGGTGCTACGAAACTATTAGTGGGTTTTTATGGGGACCTTGTGCAAAAGAATACGACTATTATAAAGGTTTTGAAGAGCTCATTCCTACGGCCGGCGGGATTAGTGTAAAAGCTTTTGAGTTTGATTCCCTGGGCAATGAGCCAGACCTGGATTTCCCCAGGTTCTTCAAAATCATTAAAGCTTCAGGTTATGATGGTTATTTGGGTGTTGAATACGAAGGCAGTACACTCCCTTCCAAAGAAGGTATTTTAAAGACTAAAGCCCTGGCTGAGAAGTGCTGGATTGCCGATTGAATAGAATTCTCTTGAATAAGATATTGATATTTTGATCTTAGGTTTTATGCCGGGCACAGATTGCAGGACCGATACATAAAAACAAATAAAAAATAAAAATACTAAAGTGAATACGACCACCATTTCCATTGGCAGGCAGTTTTTAGTTAAAGGCGAAGCAAAAATTCGGGCAATATTCGATTGAATTATCTGCAATTTCCATTTGTTTGACACAAAAAAAGAGGGTGCTGAACAAGGCAGTAATATCATAACTTTAAGGAAGGAACTGGTTGCAACACTGAAAACTTTAAAATAAATGTATGCCTAAGTTCATCATTGAAAGAGAGATCCCCAATGCCGGTGATTTTGATGTAGAGCAGCTTCGGGCCATATCAAGAAAATCAAGAGAAGTGCTTTGTGCCATGGG
>JBGTNK010000132.1:0-1534 GCA_041743125.1 Chitinophagaceae bacterium | reverse complement strand
ATCATTGGTTTTGTCGTGAATGGCAACTTCAATCATTTTAAAAGAACAACAGATAATAAAGCAACTGTGATCGATGCTTTTGAACAACAGGTTTCCACTTTTGAAACAAGGGCCGGTAATGATGATAATGCCACTAATATTTTTACAAATATTAATTTCAAATATAGTTTCGATAGCACGGGCAAAGAGTTTACTGCCGACCTGGATATGGGATCTTTCCGGTCAAATTCTATTTCATTCAATTCTACCGCTTATTTCAAAAATGATGGTACTCCTTTGAAAGACAATTATATTCTTAATGGCGACCAGGAAGGAAAGCTCACGTTAAAAACCGGAAAAATAGATTACATACACCCCTTTAAAAACAAAGCGAAATTAGAAGCAGGAGCCAAGGTTAGTTATGTTTCCAGTGATAACGATGCAAAGTTTTGGAATGCCAGCAATGGTACACCCATTAACGATGATACCAAGACCAATCATTTTTTTTATAAAGAAAATAATAACGCTGCTTATATAAATTTTAGTAAGGCCTATAAAAAATGGAACTGGCAGCTGGGTCTTCGGGGTGAGCAAACAAATATTAAAACGCACCAGGTAAAAGGTAATTTAAGCTTTGATTCAAGTTATTTCCAGTTATTCCCCAGCGCCTATTTTAATTACCATTTAAAGGAGAATCAAACAATCGGGATATCCGTCAGTCGACGCATTGACCGGCCGGGCTATTCACAACTAAACCCCTTTTTATTTTTAATAGATGTGACTACCTATTCCACGGGCAGGCCGGGTTTGAGGCCTCAGCTTACCTGGTCGTACGAACTCAGCTATACATTAAAGAATTTAAATTTTACTTTGGGATATAGCCATACTAAAGACAATCAGAATATTGCTATAGCAAGATTCAAAGATGTATTTCCTGCTATACCATCAGAAGAAAATGTAACTATACAAATACCTATCAACCTGGCATCATCTGACTACTTTGGTTTAACCGTTGCTCTTCCCATTCGCATCAGGCCATGGTGGAATATGATCAATAATGGTAACCTCTATTACAATCACTTTAATGGTAACCTGGCCGGATCTGTATTAAATAATGGCCGGCCGGCATTTGATATGAGTAGCAACAATACATTCACTTTTAAAAAAGGCTGGAGTACGGAACTCAATGCCAGTTTTAATTCCGGCGGCCAATATGGCTTTATGGTTACAAAACCACAATGGGGCTTGTCAACCGGGATACAAAAAACCATCCTGAAAAATAAAGGAACCGTCCGTTTTAGTTTCACTGATATTTTCTGGACCAATCGTCCCCGGGCCACGATAACCTTTCCGGGAATGTATATTGAAAGATGGCATGCTTTCAGAGAAAGTAGGGTAGCTTCACTCAACTTTACCTATCGCTTTGGAAATAACAAAATTCAGGCAGCCCGCCGCAGAACCACAGGGTCTGAGGAAGAAAGACAAAGAGCAGGAAATTAAAATATTAGTTTTCTCATGTGTAAACAACGGGCTGGTATTCTTACCGGCCCTCTTT
>JBGTNK010000131.1:0-2018 GCA_041743125.1 Chitinophagaceae bacterium | reverse complement strand
ATTCCCCTTTTTTTATCAATACTCAATCCTGACCAGGCATTACATCCTCCGGCCGTTTTATAACTTTCTTCAGGCCAGGTCTCATATCCAAATTCTCCCGGGTGAGGTATCGTTCGAAAAATCCATTTCATTTCCCCCTTTTTCACATCATAAGCCCGTATATGCCCAGGGGCACTTTCATAATCTTCTCCCACAGAAGAGCCAATTATTATTAAATCCTTGTAGATGACACCCGGTGAAGTATTCCCAACATCCCGGATTTGTTCTCCTTCATTATAGCTTCGCAAACCCTGGTTGAGGTCTACAAAACCATTTTCCCCGAAATTCATGATTTGCTTTCCTGTTTTTGCGTTCAGGGCAATCATTTTATTTCCGGCAAACATGAAAATTCTTTGCTCATCACCATCTTCCCAATAAGTAAGTCCCCGGTTGAAACCTCCTTCCTTACTGTCCTTTTCAAACGGATTAAACACCCATAATTGTTCTCCGGTTTCTGCATTTAATGCGAAAGTTTTAAGCCTGGGAGAAATTCCATATAAAACATTATGGATGATAATTGGATTACATTCCAAATTAAAATAATCGGATTGATCTCCTGTGCGGTATACCCACGCCACTTTAAGTTGTTTTACATTTTCTTTATTAATTTGGTTTAACCCGGAATAGGAATTACTTCCATCATCTCCTCTATATTTTTCCCAGGAATTAAATTCTTTTTTGGGTTCTGGCTGGCAACTTACCAGGTAACCCGGAAGAATAGAAAAAAATAGAAAATATTTTATTGAGATTAGTTTCACATGATAAAATTTAATAAAAAAAAGTTTTTTTATCTGCCGTGTATGATGGCATAAAAGAAATACTGCAATCTATAAGAAGCAAATTCCGTAATGCATCAAAATTATCCTTACATAAAGGTTGGCAGGAAATTGTACTTTTAAGGTATTCAATTCTTTAATACAATCGAACTTTATAATTTAGTAATAAACATCTTTTAAGCCGCTGTAAAGGAAAATGAACCATTAAATCAGGGAAGCTTTACAAAATCAAAAAAAATGAAGAATAAGCGCAGAGAATTTTTAAAATTAAGTGGCCTTGCCGGACTGGGTATTACCGGAGGGGGTATGCTAAAAGGATTTTCTGCCACGATGGATGATTCTCATCAAACAGGTGTTAATTTAAATACTTCTCCTATGACTGATAAAAAAAATCTGAGCGTTATTGGATTATACGGGGAATGGGCAACGGCATATAATGACGGTAGGCTGCCGCTCTTTTCCTTCAGAAGAAAAGAATGGTCCCAACTGGAAGCCTGGCGCAAATCCGCAAAAAAATGTTTGGTTGACCGGTTAGCTATTCCTGATATTGGCGGTATCCCAAAAGTAAATATCATAAAAAAGTTCACATATGATGGGTTACAAATAGAGGAACTAAACTGGCAACTTCCTTATGGAAGAGCTACGGAGGCTATTCTTTTAAAGCCCGTAAATGCAAAGGGTAAGTTGCCCGCCATTCTTGCTTTTCATGACCACGGCGGCAATAAATATTTTGGTACCCGTAAAATAACAAAGACATCGGATCAGCAACATCCTGTTATGGTGGATCATCAGCTTGAATATTATGAAGGCGTGGCCTGGGCTAATGAAATCGCAAAAAGAGGATATGTTGTTTTGGTTTCCGATGCCTTTCCATTTGCAAGCAGAAGAGTTATGTTGCATGATGTACCGGATCATTTACGAAAGGGATTAAATGATGATGACCCTGAAAAACCGGAGAACATAAAGGCTTATAATAATTGGGCAGATGGACATGAACAGATCATGGCTAAATCATTGTTTAGTGCGGGTACCACCTGGCCGGCTGTGTTTTTTGCCGAGGATAGAATTGCTCTTGATGTTTTATGCAAAAGAGATGACGTAGATGCAGGCAGGATCGGCTGTGCCGGTTTATCCGGTGGAGGAATGCGCACCGTTTTTATGGGTGGCCTTGATTCAAGAATTAAGTGTGCCGTCTGTGTTGGT
>JBGTNK010000130.1:0-15522 GCA_041743125.1 Chitinophagaceae bacterium | reverse complement strand
GTAGTGGCGATCAGTTCGCCCGAACCAACAATGGAAGCAGAAAGAATAAATCCCGGTCCCAGAAATTTTAATCTTTCCCTGAAAGTTTGCGGTGGATCCTTTATTGTTTTTTCAGTGATGACGTAAGTGTCTTCCGGCATTATTTGTTTGGGTTGTGTTATTGTTCCGTTGAATTCTGATTAGTGATAAATTCTATTACTGATCCTAAATGCTATTTACTTTTTTAAAAATTGATTTATCGTTTGACAATGTATAGTTCACCGGCCTTGAAAAAATGACGTTAAGAAAATTACGCAGTAAACCGTTTAGAAGCCGGTCCCGCAAACAGCGGGATTTGAGCCAGCAGTATCATTAATTTTAAGATATGTGGCGGCGAGTTCGCCGGGTTTAGGTTTACGAAGTAATTTTTAGTCATTTTTTCTCCCGCCAACGGCGGGATTGATCTTTTTTTGTTACTTTTTTGCGTCAAGGCAAAAAAGTAAAAAGTCACAACCATATTAAAGTTTCGCTTAAAATATTTAATACTAATTAATAAATCGCAAGTGGTCTGCCGGGAGAACCGGTAGCACCCTTCAACCGCAAAGGAGTAAACATAAAAAGAAATTTATACTGCTGCTTTTCTGATAACATCGATTCAAAACTCATAAACTCCAAATTGAAAATTCCATGCTGAAGAATCACTTCTTTATGCAACAGGTAATCAGGCGCAGCATCCATGATGGCATCAGAACCCACCATGCATGGTTTCATGGAAATGATCCAGGCGATCAATTCAGGTCCGGGGTGAGCTGACTTACCAGCAACTGATCTCTTATCAGGCCATATGCGCCACCATCCGAAATTAAATAACAGCGCATCACCGGGTTCTATGTCTGATTCTTTCATGCCCTGCTTAGCCAGTGCATTGCGTACGTCGGCAACCGTGATCTCATAATTTTCAGGCATCGTGTTCACACCTTTATATGCCGCCAGGTCAATGAGTATTCCACGTGTAATGATAGGCTTTACATTTTCTATTCCCAGCTTTTGCAGGCCATAGGGGCTTTTCATTTCCTCACCGTTGATGCCATTGTAAAAAATATTGGCTGTTGTTCCATCCCCCATCGTCATCTGTCGGCCTACATGACCCGGACCGTCTAACTGGGTTCCCACCTGCCCTATTTCGGCAGTTACATATTCATCATTGAACACAACTTTATCATCTCCTGTTGGCGGATAGGTAGGAAAAGAAGCAATAAACATATTATAACTCCGGTTTCCGGATAAAGGCATTCCCCTCTCATACATATGTCCGAGCTCAAATACTTTTCCTGTTTTTACCAAAGACAAGGCTTTCACTATTTTTTCTGCTGTGATCCAGTTGGAACCGCCCGACTGATCATCGGCTCCCCATAATTTATTGGGCCACCAGGGCCCTTCTGTTTTTGTTTGAGCGCATAGACCCAGCCCGATAAAACAGCATATAAAAAAAAGCACCGCGGCCAGCGAATGCTTTTTTGTTATTGATTGCTTCATGAATGCCTGTTTAAAATCTAAATACATTTTATTTGCCGGGATCTGATGATGCAGAATCGGGTCAAACCATTTTCATCACACCACGTACATAGCCTACAGACTCTGCTAAGCCGGGCATCGGATCGTCCCCGTCTTTTTCAAATTCAAAGGCTACGTTTCCTTTATAGTTAATTTTTTTCAGCATTTTAATAACCTTTGGAATATCAATGACACCCCGTCCTATTTCAACCGGTGAATCATCAGCCGCTGCCACCTTTACATCTTTCATATGCATATCGTACAGCCTGTCTTTATATTTTTCAAGCATAGGCACAGGGTCCTGACCAATTCTTGTTACGTGGCCGATATCAATACAGAAACCAATATTTTTATCGAGTCCTTTTATTTTTTCATATACATCATGAGGACTTGAATACAATTTATCGCCAGGCCCATGGTTGTGAATGGCTAATTTGATACCGGTGCTTTTTACTTTTTCATTTACCAGTGGCAATAATTCATGATTGGGAACGCCCACTATCATTTCCAACCCCGCATGGCCTGCATAGGCAAATACATTTTCTACCTCCTGCGTAGTTTTCATATAGATGACACCGGCGCCATATAAATTTAGCCCCGCAGCTCTCACTTTTGCTGCAATCATTTTTATTTCCTCAGCAGAACTTTCCAATGGCATGTGCATAGATTTTAAAGAAATGGCAGTGAAGCCAAGTCGCAAAGTCATTTTGATAGCATCGTCCAGTTTAAAATTCCGTAAGGTATATGATGCCAAAGCCAGGTTTAGCCTGGTATCGGTAACCGAAGAAGGATCATACAGGTTATTAGTATAACCCATCGTGAGGGCAGCGGGAACGGAAAGGCCCGCTAATTTCAAAAATTCATTTCGGGAATATTTCATAATGGCTGTTAGTAGTTTACCGGTTAAAAAATAAGAGTGGATCACTAAGGTAATTCTTCTGAAGAATAATCATTGATAGAATTATGCATTAGACCGCAAACCCTTTCCAGTTGCAGGCTTTTACTTTTTTGCCTTGACGCAAAAAAGATAACAAAAAAAGATCAATCCCGCCGTTGGCGGGAGAAAAAATGCTAAAAATTCCCCTGTCAGGCTAAAATGAAATAACTCAATCAACAGTGCAAAGCCAAACATAAGTACGACTGACGAACTAAGAAAATAGCCAGGCGATAGAATATTATTTCATGTTTACACCTTCCAGGTAAATTTTCATAACGCATTTTTTTCGAGGCCGATTTCTGAAAGGCAATGCGATTTAGAAGATACTCTTAAACATTAAATAAATGCTCCAGATTCATGCTAAGTTATAATTCAACAGTTGTACGTTAAAAAAAACCGGGCAACAACAACTTCATGACAACACCACAGTCATTTTTCAGTATTGGGCTAATCCATAATTTGTTTACTTTCATTATTGCATTACTATTCTTTAATCATGAAGAGCTATTCCCTTGCTATAATGAGCTATGGTGACCAGGATCCAAACAGGAATGCACTTACTGAAGATAAGTACAGGGATCTTGCCACTGCTTTCCGTGAAAATGGGTTCCGTGTTGATTCGGTGATCTACAATGATCTCCTTGCCGAAAAGCTTGCTATGGAATTAACCATTTACGATGCCATATTGGTTTGGGTAAATCCTATTGAGCAGGGAAATGATCGTAAACGGCTCGATGCTTTATTATCGGCGCTTTCGCAAAAAGGATGTTTTGTTTCTGCTCACCCTGATGTGATCCTTAAAATGGGAACAAAGGATGTTTTGTATAAAACCAGGCACATGGAATTTGGAGGCGATATAAAACAGTACCTATCTTTTTCAGCCTTCAAAGAACAATTTGCTGATCCCGGCCCTAACAGCGGATTAAGAATTTTAAAACAATACAGGGGCAATGGAGGAAATGGTGTGTTTAAGGCAAACATAAGCCAAATCAAAAATAACAGGATAGGATTAACGCATGCAAAAGGAAATGAGGAGGAGAGAATAATATCTGCAGATGATTTTTTTGAAGAGATGAAAATTTATTTTGCCGATGATGGAATGCTGATTGATCAGGAATGGAACCCCAATATTATCAACGGAATGGTACGTTGCTATTTAACAGGAAGCCGTGTAAATGGATTTGGGTACCAGGAGGTCAATGCACTTTATCCGGCTGCAAAACCCGGTGAGAAATCCAAACCGCCGGGCAAGCGATATTATTTCAGCCAGGATTGTGGCTTGTTCGGCGATCTGAAAGAAATAATGGAAACCAATTGGGTTTACCGCTTACAGGAACTAACGGCTGTAAAAAAGGAAATGTTGCCGGTAATATGGGATGCTGATTTTTTTATCAATACACCCAACACAAAAAACACAAAAAACACAAAAGAAAAATATACGCTCTGCGAGATCAATGTAAGTTGCGTATCTCCCTTTCCTGAAAGTGCTATTCCCTGTATAGTGAATGAGGTCAGGAATAGAATTGACAAGCAGAAAAATTAATTGATAACAGGCCGTGTCCTTTTAGATATAGAGATCAGGCAGGTGTTTTAACTGCCTGCCTGGCCAGCAATTTCCATTTTCCATTCAGCTTTTGCCAAACCAGCAAAACAAGCAGGTCCGCTTTTCCCGCCACCTGGTTATTTAATGTTTCACCCATCAGGTGATGACGAACAAGGGCAACATTTCCTGATACAGATATCGTTTGATCAGATAAGTTAATGGATGTAAATAATGATTTGCCACTTACCAACGCGTTTACAAAGGAAGCTTTATCTTCAATCAAACCACTTGAATGTCCATAGGTCAGTTGTGCGGCTACCATGCCCTCCAGCGTTGCTATTTCCGGGTTGAGCATGGCCTTACGAAGATTCTCTACGGCCTGGGCCACCGCCTTTTCATCAGCAGTCTGCGCTAATAAGGATGCATTACCCAACAAAATGCAAAAAAGGATGGTAGAAACAATTTTAAACATGAGTTCGATTTTTAAGTGTTTTGATTAAAGTTATTTATCCATGACCACAGTTTCAAATTCTTTTAGTTTATCTAATTGAAAAGAGAGTATCCCCTTCTGCCAGGTAAATGGAATATCCCGGTTACCCACCAGGGTAAATACCCGGGAAGGCCTAAAGCCGTTACGTATGCGGAAGTTGATCAGGTAAACAGGGAGAGGATCAAAATAAGTATTGCCACTGAAACCTGTCAGGTTTACCATGTGTAATAACATTCCATCCGGTACTTTTTTACTCGCATTGGCAAGAATATTTTTTGTGTAGTGCTGCAATATAGTTTCTACCCTGGCAGGTGCATTGGTTTGTAACATATCATTTACCCCGGGAAAAATATTCTCTATTACATCCAGCAAAATATTTTTATGTTCTTCATATCCATGCAGGTAATATAGTTTGCCGATATTTTCCGGCAGGATCACATTTTGGCTTTTCCCATATCTTTTCATTCCCATACCATAATAGCCGGTGGGATCATGACCGCCGATAATTTCCGGAGGGCCGGGCCTTCCTTTGCTGAGAATGGGTAAAGAAACCATATCAGCCCCGGTAAGATCATATTGGCCTATGTTAAATTTCCATAGCAGCATTTTTTGCTGAGCTAGCCGTTTATAAAAAGAAGGATTATCAACAGACAAATAATTTCCGCTTCCTTCCTCACTACTGATGATCTTTGCTCCGAATAATTCTTTCAACACAGGAGCATTGTCAAAAAATGTTTTATTGGTTGCAATCAAACTGGTTCCCTGCCGGCTGGCATCTTTCAAAACATGGATGGCTGCGGTATCCGCATAAGTAATGTCAGGTAAAATGATCAGTTTATATTCTTTTATTCTTTCTGCCCGGTTTACTATTTGTGCATCTTCAATAATATCAAAAAGCAAATGCGCTTCTTTCAGCATTAACAATACACCCCTGTATTCCTGCATAGCATCGCCAGAAGGCCAGGTGCCCGGGGCAATAACGGCTATTTGTGCCGGACTACTGTATTTGCCAAAATAGGGTTCAAATTTTTTATGAAAACCATATACCTTTTTTATAACAGCGAAATTCCTCTCATCCTCATATCCCCGCATATCGCCCATCATGCTGATATCAAGGCCGGAACCATTAGCTATATTCTCATAAAAACGGATAGCCGTTTCTTCCGGCTCCACGGCATTGTACCTGCTCTGAAAAGAAATTTGCTGTATGCTGCTATTACTGATAATATGATCGGGGTATGAATTGCCTGCATTGCCCACATTGTCTGATGCCGAATAAGGCCAGTAAGGTAAACTGTTTGTTTGCGATTCATGACGGATGATGTCAACGTATTTATCCAGGTAAGTGCAAAGTGCAATGTTTTTGTTTTTTGATTTGATCAGATCATGCAGTCGTTTTGACCAATCTTCAATGGTTTGTTTTTTAAAGGCCGTGTATTGCTGAAAGATGCTGTCATCTTTTTTTTCTTCTACTGGTAAATTCATACCACTGAATTCAAAAAAAGCTTTTTTATCATACTCATTTTGGTCGATACCATAATATATTCCTTCATACGCATTGCGTGTTTGGTAGCCCGGCATATTCAGAAATATTCCATCAACCGGGTATTGATTGATCACCTCGGCAATAATATCAAAAGCTTTTTGTTGCACATAAGGAGCATTAATGGAAACAACATACATATCCGTGTTGATGATCCTCTCTCCTTTTTTGGATATATAAAACCAATCCTGGTGTTGTTTAAAAATGCTTTCGTGCGCCCGGCTGAAATCAAACCGGACGATCACCCGGATGCCCTGCAAATGACATTTTGATATTACATCACCCAGCATATTCTTTTGCATGTAAGGGTTGATATAATGGAAAGGCAGCCGGCTGGGATAAAAGGCCATGATGCCACCAGCATTAATGATAAGTGTATTAGCTGAATGATCAACCAGGTCTTTAACCAATGAATCTGGATGCAGAGTGGCTGCCTCGTATGCCGGCAGGTTTACCTGTATCAGCCGCAGGTTATTTGCTTTCCACCACGGGGTTGTACCCGACCATGGCAATGATTGTTCTGAAACTTGTGCAGCAGCATGTATGAAAAGTAAAATGGAAAATAGAAAAAGGAAACAGGCTTTTTTCATGAACATAAAAATACAGGTAAAATCAAAGCAATATATCCCGCTCCTGTTTCATTGCTTTACTCATCAAACTATTGGGTTGAGATAAAAAAGAATAATAGTATTAGTTTTTGTTTATATAGTATCAGTGACGGGAAACTAACAGGTAAATTGAACTAAGAATTTATAATATTACTTATATTCATAGTTAGTTATAACGTTTTACTTTTTCTTCAACCGAATGATTGTTTATGAAACGACGCCGTGTCATTAAAAGTCTGCTGGTAGCATCTGGTGGACTCATTACACTTCCTGCCTGGATAAGTTCATGCGGTATCAGCGATAAAAGCACTCATCAATCATCCTTCTCTGCTTCTGAGCAGGAAATGCTTGCAAAAATTGCAGATACCATCATTCCTGCGGGGCAGTCAATAGGAGCACTGGCCGTTGGTGCAGATAAATTTTTACAGGTTCTTATTGATGATTGTTATGAGAAGGAAGTACAGGATAATGTGAAAACACAAATGAAATCATTAGAAGCATCTGCCGGTTTATTACACAACCAATCATTTGCATCCTGCACACAGGCGCAGCGGCAGGATCTGTTAATGAAGCTTTCACTATCAGAAAATAAAGCGGAGAAAGATTTTTTTAATTTAATGAAATCGGAAACGATACGCGGATTTAATACTTCCAGGGAAGTGATGGAAAAATATCTTCATTATAAAGTAGCACCGGGACATTATTACGGATGCATTGATTTAAAAGCATAACAAGATGCCAGATGATGTAAAAACAAGAACCTTTGATGCGATAGTCATTGGTTCCGGCGCCAGTGGTGGTTGGGCCGCCAAAGAACTTTGTGATAAAGGATTAAAAACCCTGGTCCTGGAGCGGGGTCGGGAAGTAAAACATGGTGTTGATTATCCAACAGCGTCCAAAGCACCCTGGGATTTTCAATACCGTGGAACTGTACCCATAGAAAAAAGAAAAGATTACCAGGGCGCCCGATTTTTGCGTGAAGAAACATTGCCGTGGGCCCTTAAAGATGATGAGCAACCTTTTATCCAGGAAAAACCTTTTCGCTGGGTACGTGGCTATCATATGGGTGGTAAATCACTGATGTGGGCCCGCCAGACACAGCGGTGGAGTGATTATGATTTTGAAGGACCCGCCCGGGATGCATTTGCTGTGGACTGGCCTATCCGCTATAAAGATTTAGAAAGCTGGTACAGCTATGTAGAAAAATTCGCCGGCATTGCCGGAAATAAAGATGGCCTGGCCGTACTTCCCGATAGCGAAGTAATGCCGGGTTTTGAAATGAGTTGTATAGAAAATCATTTTAAAGAAAATATCAACAAGCATTTTAAAGACCGGCATTTGATACAAGCCCGCTGTGCACATATTACCGATCCTCAACCTATCCATGTGGAGCAGGGAAGAAATAAATGCCAGAATCAGAACATGTGCAACCGGGGTTGTGTATATGGTGGCTATTTCAGCAGCAACGCATCCACTTTACCATGGGCTGCCAAATCTGGCAACCTGACCATGCGGCCTCATGCGGTGGTGCATTCCATTATTTATGATGAAGCAAAAGGAAAAGCAACGGGTGTAAGAATTGTGGATGCAAGCTCAAAGGACCTTATTGAATATTACGCTCCTGTTATTTTTTTGAATGCCTCCGCCTTAAACAGCAATGCCATTTTATTGAACTCAACTTCTACCCGGTTTCCAAATGGATTGGGTAATGATAGTGGCCTGTTAGGCAAATTTATTTCCTGGCATAACTATCGGGGAAAAGGTGGAGCCGATTTCGAAGGTTTCAGGGATAAAAAAACGGATGGAAGAAATCCAAGTAATAGTTATATCCCCCGGTTTAGAAATGTATTGAAACAAGAAATGGATTTTTTGCGTGGCTACGCTATTGGCATTGGCGGAGGAAGAGGTTTATCAGCGGACACCAATATGATCGGCGACCAACTGAGAGAAAACCTGCTCAATCCATCTCATGGCAACTGGCATTTGAGCAGCTGGATGATGGGTGAATGTGTGCCGTTGGAAAAAAATCATGTGCGGTTACATAAAGATCTGAAAGATAAGTACGGCATTCCGCAATTGATCGTCTCCTGCGAATGGGATGCCAATGATGATAAAATGGTGGCAGACTATATTGAACAAACAAAAGAAATGTTTGCAAAGGCCGGGTTTATCAACATCAAAGCAGATGACAGTAAATCACCCCCGGGATCTGATATCCATGAGATGGGAGGTGTACGGATGGGTCATGATCCCAAAACTTCATTATTGAATAACTGGAACCAACTTCATCATTGTAAAAATGTTTTTGTGACAGATGGCGCATGTATGACCTCAACAGGAACCCAAAACCCAACACTTACTTATATGGCACTAACGGCCCGGGCGGCCGACCATGCTGTGGAAGAATTAAAAAAAGGTAGTATATGATATTCAGAGATTGAATTGAAAATGAGAAAACGAAAACCCAGGTGATTATATTCTTATTAAATTAAAAATCAGAAACTATAAAATGAATTCCATGATTAAAGCTATCGCCCCTTTGTTATTACTGAGCATTTTATTATCAGATCAACCTGCCTGTGCTCAAAAAAAGAAACCTTTATTTACGGCACCCATCGGCATTGCCCCTTTTACTTTTCGAAAAAGTTTTCCCAATGGAGTAGCCACTACCCTGGATACAATAAAAATGATGGGCTTTACCGAAATAGAAGGTGGTGGAGGTCGCATGCCTCCTGAAGAATATAAAAAGCTTTGTGATGAGAGAGGATTGAGCATTCCCTCCTTTGGTGCCGGCTATGAGCAGGTGGTCAACCAACCCGATTCCATCCTGTGGCGGGCTAAAATATTCGGAGCTAAATATGTAATGGTAGCCTGGATACCGCATAAGACCGGCTCATTCAATTTTGAAAACGCAAAAAAAGCAGTAGATGATTTTAACAGGGCAGGAAAAATATTAAAGGAAGGCGGTGTTACTTTAGCCTACCATGCGCATGGTTATGAATTTCATCCTCATGAGGACGGAACGCTGCTGGATTATATGATGAAGAATACAAATCCTGACTACGTATCTTTTGAAATGGATATTTTCTGGATTTGGTTTGGTGGCGGCGACCCCGTAGCCCTCATGAAAAAATATCCCAACCGATGGACGCTGATGCATATGAAGGATATGCGCAAGGGAACTAAGAAAGATCTTACTGGCCTTACTGATACAGAAAATGATGTTACACTCGGTACCGGTGAATTGGATATTCCGGCCATACTAAAAACAGCAAAGCAGATTGGGATCAAACATTATTTTATAGAAGATGAAAGTAGTGTGTTTATGACGCAGGTTCCAAAAAGTATAGCCTACCTGAAAAGTTTGAAAGAGTAGGAGAAATTTAAGATTCAGTAAGCTTTCATTCACACCAATTAATTAATCACTCCATGGAATCCAATCGCAGAGGTTTTATAAAAAAGAGTGCTGCGCTGGCATCAGCCATCACCCTGGGAGGAATCACTCCCACTAAGGCTTTCTCCAACCCGCAGGCAAAAGAAAATATTAATACGCTGGCCAGGGATGCCGGTATGCAAATGAGTGAAGCCTATTTCTGGGGAATGGATGAAAGAAGGATTGCATTTATGAAACAACTGGATGTGCTGAGCGCAGTGGGTGGCATCAACCCGGGGCTAAGTAATTATAAAGATGCTGTACCCTGGGATCCGAAAGTAATAAAGGCCAATAAAGAAGCCTGGGAAAATGCAGGATTAAAACTAAATGTAATTGAAGGGCCACCTTCACTAGGAACCAAAACCAAATTAGGCCTCCCGGGTAAGGACGAAGAAATAGAAACCTTTATCAGCTTCATGAAAAACCTGAAGCAGTATGGTGGCATAGATGTAATCTGCTATAACTGGATGCCGGTAATAAGCTGGTACCGTACTAAAAAAGATCAAGCCGGCCGGGGCGGCGCACTGGTCACGGCATTTGACTATGACGAAGTGAAAGATCTTCCCAACACAGAATACGGCGTAGTCACCAAAGAAGATCTTTGGAAAAACCTGGAGTATTTTCTGAAAGCCGTTGTGCCGGAAGCAGAAAAGATCGGAATGAAACTGGCCATGCACCCCGATGATCCGCAGGTTGACAGCATCAAAGGCATTGCCAGGATAATGACCACCATGGATAACTTTAATCGAATGGTGAACATGGTAAAAAGTCCGAGCAATGGCATCACGATGTGCCAGGGAAATTTTTCATTAATGGGCCTTGATATACCTACCATTGTTAAAGACTTTGGCAAACGGGGACTGATTCATTTTGTTCATTTCCGCAATGTTCGCGGCGGCAAATTCAAATTTGAAGAAACTTTTCACGACGAAGGCCAGATAGATATGTATGCGGCCATGAAAGCCTATTACGATATAGGATTTAAAGGAGCTATAAGACCGGATCATGTGCCCACCATGGCCGGCGATAGTAATGACCATGCAGGGTATAGTAATATTGGTTCCTTATTCGCCTTTGGATATATGCGGGGTCTTATGCAGGCGGTAAGTAACGAAAGAAAAGGTTTTTGATAGTATCCGTGATGCTGAATTTAAAATTTCTATAAGAATTCTTTACCCTGTTTTTTAATCGGAAAATGATCCCCGGTAGTTATTATTTATTATGCGGGTATTCATGGCCCGTAGTTTTTCATTTTACTTTATACAATTTCCCTTCACTTAAAAAGATTTTAACTCTAATATCATCTGTCATGAAAAATAGTTTAAAACATTTAGCCCTAAAAAATAAAGAACTGGAGAAAGCTGAAGCTGCTGCTGCCCAGGCAGAGATCAAACACTCTGACACCAAAGACAACCGCAGGCATTTTTTAAAAAAGACAGCCATGGGTGGTATAGCCCTTACAGGCCTGCTCCACTTATCCGCTGAAGATGTGATAGCGCAAACCACTTCAAAAGTTCCCCGCTTCGGATCACCTTCTGATCTGAAAATAACGGACATGAGATATACCACCATTAGTAATGGAACAGGCGCCACCAACGCCCGCAATGTGATCATTCGCATTGATACCAACCAGGGCATTTATGGATTGGGTGAAGTAAGAGATGGAGGTGATGCCAAATTTGCTCTTTATTTGAAAAGCAGGATACTGGGACTGAATCCCTGCAATGTGGAAATGATTTTTAAGATCATCAAACAGTTTGGAGGACATGGAAGAATGGGCGGCGGAGTATGCGGTGTGGAAATGGCGCTCTGGGATCTGGCCGGTAAAGCATTTAATGCACCGGTGTGGGCCATGCTTGGTGGCCGGTACCGTGAAAAAATAAGATTGTATTCCTATATACCCAATTCAGGTGGTATGCCCCTGGCAGATATGGACATTAATAAATTTAAGGCCGATGTAAAAAACAGGATGGAAGTACAGGGATTCACCTGGCTTAAAATGCACCCGGGTATTGAAAAAATAAAAAAAATACCCGGCACTACAGTTAACACAAAATTCATTCCCGGCTTTAATGAGAATGTTTCTTCGTCAAGAAGTCAAAGCTATCTTTCTTATCAAAACACCAGGCATGCATTTACATCCGTGCAGGTTACCAATAAAGGATTGGATGAGCTGGCAAAATATGTGGACACCATCCGCAGCATAGTTGGTTATGATATTCCCCTATCCGCCGATCACCAGGGACATTTTGATCTCAACTCCTGCATTCGGGTGGGCAATGCACTGGAACGTTTTAACTTAGCATCATTGGAAGATTTTTTACCATGGGACAATACCGAGCAATTAAAAATGATCACCGATTCCATTAACACCCCTACCATGACGGGGGAAGATATTTACCTGAAAGAAGAATTCATAAAACTTTGCAATGCACATGCGGTTGATATTATTCAGCCCGATATGGGATCATCCGGAGGTATACTTGAAACAAAAAAAATAGGAGACTATGCGGAAGAAAAAGATACACCCATGGTCATGCACTTTGCAGGAACGCCTATTTGCTTTATGGCGAATGTACATTGCGCCGCTGCAACACAAAATGCACTTGCCCTGGAAGTGCCTAACCAGATAGTAGATAATCCCTGGTGGCCCAACCTGGTGAAGATGGTTGGCAGGCAACCGCTCTATACAAAAGGATACGCCAATGTGCCGGATGATGCTCCCGGCCTGGGCATTGAATTAAATGATGAAGAAATGAAAAAACATCTTCATAAGGAAGATGACAGTTATTTTGAACCCACACCACAATGGAATGAAGTAAGATCTTATGACAGGCTTTGGAGTTAACCATATCAGAAAAATATATTTGCTGATCGCCATTATTTCTGTTTTCCTGGCGGGCAGCAAACCTATTGATCCATTTCCCCAGGTGGAAATAAAAAATGGACTGATACATGCCCGTCTTTACCTGCCGGATCATAAAAACGGATACTATCGCGGATCAAGATTTGACTGGTCGGGTGTAATACCGGAACTCGGTTATAAAGGCCATACCTATTTCGGGCAATGGTTTGAAAATTATAGTCCCCTTATTCATGACGCCATTATGGGACCGGTGGACGCTTTTAATCCGGTTGGATATGCCGAAGCAAAAGCAGGAGATCTTTTTCTTAAGATAGGAATTGGCATGGTGACAAAACCGGAAGAAAGCAAATATTCTTTTGTGACACCCTACCCTATTGCCAATGGGGGAAAATGGAAAGTGAAAAAAAGATCGGACCGTGTTGAATTCACCCATACGCTTAAGGATAAAAATTATGCTTACACGTATAAGAAATTGGTTCAGCTGAAAAAAGATAAACCTGAAATGGCGTTGATCTGTCAGTTAAAAAATACAGGAAAGCAAACCATAGAAACCCAGGTATACAATCATAATTTTTTCCAGATAGACAACCAAACTATCGGGCCTGATTATAAAGTCACCTTCCCTTTTAAACTTACTTCCGAAGTGGAGGGCAAACCTGAATTAGGAAAGATCCGGAACAACCAGATCCTGTTTCAGAAAGAGTTAGCCAAAAGTGAACACCTCTTTTTTCAATCCCTGCAAGGATTTGGAACCAGTTCAAAAGATTATGATATAAAAATTGAAAATAAAAAGACGGGAGCTGCTGTCAGGATAACGGGTGATCAGCCGCTGGCAAAATTAGTTTTCTGGTCAGCACAAAAAACAATATGTCCCGAGCCCTATATAAATATAAAAGTAAAACCTGGGGAAACGTTTCGCTGGACAATTAACTACCAGTTTTATATTGCAGAAAAAACAAACCCTGATTAATACAAACAGACACGTTGTTTTTATAAATTGTTTTTATAGAACTGCAGCTGTGTAATAATAATGGCTCATACACAGCATGCGGATGGTTACTTATTCTCGTTGTGAGGCAACCCAAAAGATTTGAAATTTTTCGGGACAACATGTTATAGAAAAAACAAGGTTCAAATCAACCTTACGGAATACCTGGATTATACCCATGGCCGGTATAATTCTGGCATCAACTTTGAAATTATAGCAGTAATAAATGATATAGAATAATTTTTATTACTAAAAAGACAAATTATGAATAGTAAGGATTTCACCACTACGATTGTAGTAGATGCACCGGCCCGCGAAGTTTTTAATGCAGTGAATAATGTAAGGGGTTGGTGGTCTGAAAATATTGAAGGAAATACGGACAAACTAAATAGTGAATTTTCTTATCACTACCAGGACATACATCGTTCCAAAATGAAGGTCACTGAACTTGTGGCTGACAAAAAAGTTGTCTGGCATGTGCTTGACAATTATTTCAAGTTCACAAAGGATGTTACGGAATGGATTGGCACAAATGTGATCTTTGAGATTTCCGGCAAGGAGGGTAAAACACAATTAAAATTTACACACCAGGGTTTGGTACCGGACTATGAATGTTATACAATATGCCATGATGCATGGACAGATTATATCCAGGGGAGTTTAAAAAATCTTATCACTAAAGGCAAAGGCAATCCAACGCCAAAAGAGGTAGAGAAAGAAGCCCTTTAGCTACAAAAACTGGTGACGCTGATTCAATAAATTAGCAATAAAAAATTTTAAGAAGGAAATTTGTATGGGATGACTGTCAATGCTGATGAAAAGCCTGCGAAACAAATTGCAGTACTTCCGGCAATGCTTCCCGCCAATACACCCAGCTATGCCTTCCGTCGCGGATACGAAATTCGTGGGGTATTTCTTTTTTTCTCATGGCAATATGCACCAGCGAATTTCCTTCATATAAAAAATCGTCATCTCCGCAATCGATATACCAGCGAACGGATTTTTTTAAACTATCCGGCATGGCATTGACCAACGCGGGCACACTCTGGCGGTTATAAAATTTTACTATCAATGAATCGGCGATAGTTGGATTGTCCCTTGTCACCCTGCTCTTAGCATCTTCCATAGTAAGCGGACCGGTACCTGCACTTAACGGGCAGGCCGATGAAAATAATTCGGGATGATGCAGGGCATAGGTGAATGTACCATCGCCGCCCATGGATAAGCCACTAATGGCTCGAAATCTTTTCTCTGATTTGATACGGTATTTCTTTTCTACAAAAGGCATCAGTTCTTCAAAGAAAAAATCTTCATACCGCCAGCTGCCGGTCGCATTGTTTGAATAACCCCGCTGCCCGGTATTAGCATCCGGCATAATGATTACCATGGGAGTTGCTTTTCCTTCTTTGATCGCTTTGTCAACAATATGCTGCACTTCTCCAAACTGAACCCAGCCGGTTTGATCATCACCACCGCCATGCAAAAGGTATAGCACAGGATAACTACGCTCGGATATGTCATAATCAGGTGGCAGGTACACGGCGTATTTCCGGTCCATTTTCAATATGTTACTTTTCATGG
>JBGTNK010000129.1:0-8467 GCA_041743125.1 Chitinophagaceae bacterium | reverse complement strand
TTCCTCCGAGACTGCCCCTTCGGGAAACGATAACGTACAACTTGTTCAACGAGGTTTTGAGTGGCGGGATGATGAAGCAGCTTCTGTAGTGTGGTGCATGCCGCTGGATAGTGGACTCATATTGAAGCAGGCGGAATACCGCGATGCAGTTTATGCCTTAGCTGCTCCGTTTGCCAGCGAACCAAAACTATTATTCAAAACAAAAATGCGTTACCGCAGCACCACCTGGGGCGATGCCAGGCTGGCCATTGTTATAGAAGGACTCACCCGGAAACAAATTACGCAGCTGAACCGCTTCAATCCGGCTACCGGCGAACTGGAAAAACTGATAACAAGAAATACAACCAATGCCTATGCCAATCCCGGTATACCATTAACAAAACCCAATCTGTACGGACGTGATGTATTGCTTACAATTGACAATGGAAAAAAAATATTGTTTAACAATAGTACCGGCAGTTCTCCTTATGGTGATCTTCCGTTTTTGATGGCCTATGATGTGAATACAAAAAAAGCAGATACATTATGGCGAAGCAAAGAGGGCAGTTTTGAAACGGTGATAATAGTATTGGATGCTGACCAACTTACCTTTATCACAAAAAGGGAAACAGAAAATGAAATGCCCAACTACTGGTTAAAGAATTTAACCTTGCGCATCGCCAGTCAGCAACTTACTGCCTTTACCAATCCTTACCCGCAACTGGAAGGAGTGAGCAAAGAAAAAATAAAATATAAAAGAGCGGATGGTGTTGACCTCACCGGCGACCTGTACTTACCTAAAAATTATAATGCAAAACGCGACGGCCCCTTACCTGTTATACTCTGGGCCTATCCCGCCGAATTCAATTCTGCTGCTGATGCGGCGCAGGTCCGTGGCAGCGAACATAAATTCACATTACTTACATCAGGTTCACCGGTGTATTATGTAACGCAGGGATATGCCGTCCTTAACAATGCCGAGATGCCCATAGTAGCCGCAACAAAAGACAGCACACAAAAAAATGATAGCAGGCCCAATGATAATTTTATTGAGCAACTGACCATGAATGCTGAAGCTGCCATCAATAAATTAGCAGAGATAGGTGTGGGTGATAAAAACCGGGTGGCGGTTGGCGGGCACAGTTATGGTGCATTTATGACCGCCAACCTGCTGGCGCATACCAATTTGTTCAAAGCAGGAATTGCCCGCAGCGGAGCCTACAACCGCACACTCACTCCATTTGGTTTTCAGAATGAGGACCGCAGTTACTGGCAGGCGCCGGATCTTTACAATGCCATGAGCCCCTTTGCCCACGCCGATAAAATAAAAACCCCTATCCTGCTTATACATGGCGAGCTCGATAATAATACCGGGACCTATCCCATACAAAGTGAACGCATGTTCAATGCCATTAAAGGACATGGCGGCACAGTTAAGTATATCAGCCTGCCCTATGAAAGCCATGGCTATACCGCCCGAGAAAATATTTTACACACACTGGCGGAGCAGTTTAACTGGCTGGAGAAATATGTAAAGAATGCGCCTAAGGAAGAGAAGAAGGAGATGAAGGCGTTTTGAATAGCCCAGATGTGGTTCTACTAGCATCGTGTGTAGCCTACCCAGAGCAAATCGAAGGGTCGCACTCTTCAGGGTTCGATAATTCTATTAAGCTTTGTTCTTTATAGTTGATAATGAATAACATTTAGAATAAGTTTTTTTGCAAACACAAATCAGGATTAAAAAAATTTTGAGGCAAATTTTAATCAAACCAAATCAAACTGATAACATAGCCGTAACTGTCAGAATAATAACATTGCTCATGCATTCTTTTGTTTGCTCTGTTATCATTGCCATAAAACCAGTTGTTTGGATCAACATCTTCTTTGGTTGTGTATTTACTGTCCGTTTTTGTAAAAAATTCACCTGCAACAGTAGCTGGCGGAACCTGCTGTCCTACCTTAAACCGGAAGGCCCATTTAGGAAAGTCTCTGCTTTGAGCATACCACTTAACAATGTTATTTTCTGAAATTACAGCCGTTATTTCATGCGTACCGATTTCTGCAAATCGTAGTACCGTTGCCAGGATGCTTGATTGAAAGGCATTTGAAAGATTAATAATTGTTTCGAGCGAGAATTTTTTGCCCCTCCCACCTGAAAAAATCCTGTATCGCTGCTCTGGCATCAAAAGACAGCTTGCAAAATAATCCGCTTCATATTCAATGGGGTTTCTTTGATTAACTTCATGTACTGAACCATGCGCTTCAAGAATACCGCTTTGCAATCCTATCCTGTGTTCGTCTATGAAATAATGTGCCAATTCATGGGCAAAAGTAAAATTACCTCGCTTCGTAGTCGGTCCATTCCCTCGGTCAATGTTAATATGGATATGAAAGTCTTTTTCATCAAACAGGAGCATTCCGTCAAAAGTATCCTCATAACGATCGTAATAAAAATTCAGTCTCTCGAATTTTGCTATTGCGCCCAGGTCCGTTGCGTTTGATTGATAAAACTGCGACGCGACATACTGAGCCATATCACTTATTATTTTCTTCCTCGGAGCTGCTATCATCTGGCTTTGGGTTGGACTGATTTTTTTTCATCTTATCAAGAATGTGCTTCGGCAGATTACTGCCATTTCTCGCTACCATTCTATAGGCAGAAAAATCCTTTTCTTCTGAAGGCTCATTATTCATCCGCACAACTTTAGAACGGGTTTGTCCATTAAGGATTCTTTCCGGATCAATTTCTCTTCCCGTCAGTTGCTCGTCCAACTCGCCAAATAATTTATTGAATCTGGCTAATTCAAGCTCACTCGTCGGAAACAAGAAACCAGTTGAAGCTAACCAACTGTCAAAGTTTTCAGTATTGATGATTTTACTTTTTTCCATAAATGGTTAGGTATTCGTTGACTTTATCAAAAGCTTCTTTTTTGTAAACCTGAATTGAACTCTGGGTCAGATTCAATTCCTTTCTCAAATTGTCCAACAGTATTCTTGGAAGTTTGTAGCCCTGCTTGGTGTAATACTCATACCCTTTGTAAGTAAGATAAATGATCTTGTGTTTTGGTCCCAGGCTGCTTAACACCCGTTGAACCACCTCGTATTCATTTTGCAACTTCGCCTTTCTTTCAACATCGAAGTCCAATGTCTCAATGTCCGGGAATTCCCGTATGATTTCTTCCTCACCGGTAAACGGGTTATCCTCCCCATTTTCTGACTTTCTGAAGTCCGCCAGCAGGTGGAATGCGATCCTAAATAAGTAAAGAATAACGCCAGTATCCCAGTCTTTTACTCTTGATTTTTTTATATCGAAATTGGGGTACTTCCAAAACCTGTCAAAAGCTTTTTCAGCTATCAAATCCGCCACATCATTATCATAGCCCCACCTGCGGGTTACCACTCTAGTTTTCTTGATTAATTCTTCCTGGAACTTGAAAAAGAACTGGCGAAAAGCATTTTTGGCCACGTCTTCAAAACCGGCCTCATTTTTCCATTGCATGTACGCAATCAAATTCTCCGTTGTTTCATCTGTTAGAACTTCTGAACTCATTCTGCAGGTTAAGGTTCAACTATACTACCTGAAACCGTTAGTCATGGTTTTAGTAGTATAGAGTGGTTAGTGTCTTAGACTACTAAAATAATACATAAAACGCTAAATATGAGCCAATACAGTACAAAAAGCAAGCTCCACGTCCGCATAAGGAATTTTGTGGCCTGGATTGCTCCGGAAAGGAAAACCAGGGATGCTATTAAAAAGCAGTCTGCTGAAATAAGAGGCAAGATTAAGAAAAAGGCTGAGGATGATGGCCTTACAATTACGGATATGCCTTATTCGGGTTCCTTTGCAAAAAAGAATGGGTTGAGAAGGCACCTGCAGGGCGAGACTACTAACGAAGGCCAGGATATAGATCTGGCATTTGTCGTTAAGCCAGATAAGGAAACCGAATTTGAGCCGTTGATTCAAAGGTTTAAAAAGTATGCAGAACAGTCCTATCCCGGTACTAAAATAACAGTTACAAAAAGTTCGGTTAAAATGGAATTTACAGGTACAAAACTGACCTATGATATTGTACCAATGTTTTCAACTGATGATCCCGAAAGACAGCTTCTGATCAGAAATAATGGCGACAAGATTAAAACCTCTGTTCAAAAACACACCGCCTTTGTTCGTAACCGTACAAAAGAAACGAATGACGAAGACGGTATAGTGGTTTTCAATGACTGCAGCAGGTTGCTTAAATGGTGGCGTAGTCATAAAGAACAAACCACAAATGAAATAATTACGCTGCCGAGTTTTTTGGTTGATATGCTGTCTGCAAAGGCTCTGGAAAAAGCAGAGATAAATACTACCTATGCACAAACATTGGCAAACTGGTTCTCTTATCTGGAACACATCGTGAGAAAGAAGGAAACAATCTGGTTCAACGACTACTACAAAACACCGAAACCAGACAGTACAAAACCGTGGAATGTGTTAGAACCCGTGATGCCCGATAATAATGTGGTGAACGCATGGTCAGGCTGGCAGGTGGATGAACTGGCTGATTGGCTAAGGGATGCAGCAGAAATAATGAACCGGGCAATTGTTGCGGACCTGCAAGGCAGGGACGGAGACGCCCTGGAACAAATGAAACTTTTATTCGGAATAATATTTTCATCACATTGTGACTAAAAAATAAAATTTAAGCAGATGGGTACCTATACTTTTTCAGGAACAGATTCCTACTCCGTATCGGATGTAAAAGCCGTTATGCAGAACACTTATGAAGATATAATCGGATTCGCCAATCGCCAGCTAATGGAATATGGAAATGCAGAAAGCTGGATTGAAGATTTGACTTACATACTTAACAAAAAAGCTATGAAGTCCTTTGAACTGCAATTATACAATTCATTAGGCCAACGGTTCAAGAGCTACCGTTATGATGTCAATAAATGGGGGCTGGTAACATCCGGGGATAAATCGGGAGGCATCAATTATTTTGAATTTCCTGTCAGCACAAAAGTTGGACTCTTTGCTCAACTTGATAAGGATAGCACCAACTATTCGGCCGTACTAAAGGAGTTAACTGAAAACCGAGGTTGGGGCACAAATGGCAGCGCCATGGACGGTAGTGCCACCCGTGAAAGAAATTATGTAAGCAATAGCCTGCAATTAAGCAGGTCTGTAATAACAAAATAAAAAAGTATGGAATTACTACTACACGAAGTGCGTCACCCAAATCCGGTTGCTCAACACAACTACGATAACCTTATTGCAATAGATGAACAAAAGTCAGCGTTGTTGAACACCCTTTATCTTTTTTTTGATACGGATAAGGTGAGCAAATGGCATAAAAAACACCACCATTCAAAACTGGCCTTTTTTGAAAATATTGTTTCAGGTACACCTCTCATCATTTTAGAAGGTGATGTCGGTTGCGGCAAGACGGCGCTGGCCCATACTATTGCCACTCCGTTAGGAAAACTGATGGATAAAAGGGTTCTATGTTTTGAAACGCCTTCAAACATTCGTGGCGCTGGCAGAGTTGGCGAAATATCCAACCGCATTACTGAAGCCTTTACCCAGGCAAAAAATAAAGTAAAGGGCAACGACATTGGTATATTAATAATTGATGAAGCTGACGACCTTGCTACAGACCGGGAACAAAACCAGGCGCATCATGAAGACAGAGCCGGATTGAATGTATTGATAAAACAGATTGATTCGGTGGGTAGGGAAAAGTCGAACCTTGCTGTTCTACTTATTACAAACCGTCTTAAAGCTTTAGACCCGGCGGTAGTGAGAAGGGCTACACAAATCATCCGTTTTGAAAGACCAGATAAGGAAGATCGTAAAGAAGTGTTCAAATATATTTTTGCTGGCACTGATATTTCAGCTAAAGAAATTGATGAGCTTGTGAAGTCCTCAGAAAGAAAAGATACTGCTTACAGTTTTTCTGATTTAATTCAAAAAATTGCAAAGCAGGCACTCTTTAAGGCTATTGAAGAGGATAAGACTTTCGATAAAAATTTATATCTGAAAATACTGGAGAAGGTGCAACCATCTCCATCAATAAAATAAGGTAAGCTGTATGAAAACAATTATTATAGCCCATTATGGACTTGATAGAAAGATAACAGAAAATGAATGTATCGCTGCGCTAGGTGTCGCGAATAGTCAGAATATTGAATTTATTAATTTTGAAGCTGGCCACGCAAAACTGAGTGAACTTTACGATTTGCCCTTTGAGAATCTTGCACTGGCTCAGCAGAGAAAATTTGCTGAAATATTAAAACCTGTCCTTGACAACAATCCTGATGCACACATTGTCTATTTCGGTATAACGCCTATACCTGTTGCCTTTCATTTAGGCTATCTAGTAGGTAATACACATACCTATACGGTATATCAACTTCATCATAAACAAAACAAATGGCTTGCTGAAACTGTGATCCCCTATGAAGGTTATAAATTTGAGATCATACAGCCTACCTTACCAAAGGAAATACAAAAGGGCAAAGGTGATGTAATTATACGAATAGGAACATCGTTTAATGTTGACCCGCAGGCGACTTATGAAGTGATACCCAATCCCGCAAACGAGTTTGATATTACATTGGCAACACCGCATGTAGATTCACTTTTTTCTCAAGAAAATATTCAGGGAGTGGTAGAATCCTTCCAGGAAGTGCTTAATGCTTATGCCAATAAGCTTACCGATCGGGAACAAATTCATTTATTCGTTGCAGGTTCCGCTGGTTTACCTTTTGCACTTGGCACCAGGGTAAATCCCACCATTTATCCTTACGTTCAAACCTATCAGTTCAGCAGGGATCAAACACCGAAATACAGGGAAGCGATTCTTATTACAAAAGAAATCAATGACAGGGTTGCCCTAACAGAACAGGATAAAGAGCAAGCGCATGAACTGAGAAAATCATGGGAATCTCAATTACAAAACAAAGTAAAACCGTTCATTAAAACAATTACAGGAAGGCAATGGAACGACTGGGTGCATTCTGTATGTGAATCTGATGATGAATATAATTCGCTCAGTAGTTACTTGAAAAAACCCTGGAGCGATGTAATAAATATTGGACTGACCACCCTAAAGGATGATAAGATAGATTTAAGCAAAAAAAACATTGAAGACGGTTTTGAATACATTGAAAAAACTAATTCATGGTTGCTTGATGACGGGTTCTTAAGCAGTGTGAGAAAACGGTTGGAGAAAAGTCCTAATACTGACATCATGCAAGCAGGCAGATTATTTTTTTTCCATGAAGCCTTGCACTACAGCAGTGATGGGCACAGATTGACCAAAGAAGTGGCGAACGGCATTGGCCAGTTCCCCAAAGTAATTGAAGAAGCGGACTACCAGGCTGATGTTTGGGCTTTACTGACAGAATATAAATATTGTTGCATTTATGAACCGGATAAGTTAAAAAATGGCATAAAAGAATTCTTCTGCAACGCAATTGAAACCGCAGTAGAAACTATGTGGAGCTTTATGGATACCGGCATTGAATTAAGTGTGGTTCAAATACGGGGAATGAATCGCTTCCTTAACTGGTATTGGCAATGGACCCTTATTGAAAACATAAAAGGGAAAGGCACCTTAGCTGAAATTGTTCAGATTCTTTTAGATAAACCCATTATAGAGTTTGCTGGTGTTCCGCTTGATCTGAGAGGCTATAGAACTTACTACAAACTCAACGTTCGTCAGCAATCTAGAATGCAGTTATCTGCTTTTGCAAAAAATAGGGTGTACAGATTTGCTCCTAACGAAATTCAGAACATCGTAGAGGGATTCAGGCAATTAAATGGCGAAAAAGTAAAATCGGGATTAAAAAGCTTTCAAGTATCATTATAACTTTCCACCCAGTTTGGTGTTCCCATAAAGCAGAACGCCGTGGCCGGGGTTTTCTTCCACCGGCCACACGAACTAAGGCTTATATTTCTGCTATTTAAATCATGCTTGCATTTGTTACAGAATATCCGCAATCCTTTACCACCAGTTTAAAGAGATGGTATAAATGATTACAGCACGATCTATTCAAAAACACATTATAAACAGTCTTTACTTCCCGGTAGAAGACAAACGCATTAAACTCTATGCGTTTTTTATAGTGTCAGCCTTGCCATTTGATCTGGCCTAAGGCGGCCCCATTTAATCAACAATACGGAGTAAAATTTTGCCCTTCCTCATCAGATGGGGAATAAATTGCGGTCATAGCAGCATTTTGAGATTGAAAAGAGCCGCGCCGGTTGTATATAGTATGCGGCATCAAATTAGCAGATGGCTTGTAAAAATAGTCATCTCAATGAACAAGATGAACAAACCCTCAGCTGAACTGAGGAACATAAGTGCCTTAGCCAAATTAATGGATTCGCAATTTAAAATTCCCGGAACGAATATGCGTTTCGGACTTGATGCTTTAATTGGCCTTGTACCCGGCGCAGGGGATTTTGCCACTTTCCTGATTTCAGGATATATGGTTATTA
>JBGTNK010000128.1:0-2620 GCA_041743125.1 Chitinophagaceae bacterium | reverse complement strand
GGGTTTTTATAAATTGAAACGGGACGGTAATTGCTTAATTTCAAATCGGTGACATCCTGGCCATATGAAAAGGTATAAAATATCAGCATAAAGCAGGTAAACACCGGGTTACGTTTATAAATATTCATTCTATAAAAATTATATTTTGAAGTTAATGATTTTACGTGCCATTTTGATCAACCGTTTGCATTCAAAAAAGATAAATAAAACGATCGTTTATCAATTATAAATTTTAAATTTCCAGATGATTAAAAATCCCAACTTTCAGTGTTCTGAAGTTGGATAACTGAGATGCAGTTTAATCAATTTTTCACCCCGATTATAAAAAAAATAAAATCATGCAAACACAACGCAGATCTGTCTTAAAAAAACTATTTGCTTCATTAGTAGCTGTAACCGGAATTGGTGCAGCCGCAAAGGCGAATAAGACCCCGGTTGCAGAAAAAGAAGTATTCAATGTGGTTCATGACCAGGAAGTGCCCTTATTCTCTGGTTCTACAAAATACGGTGGCCTTGTTTTTATAGCTGGTAAAGGAGCTCATGTGGCACCATTCGAGATCAAAGCTCACACAGAAATTGTTTTGAAAGAATTGGAAAAGGAATTAATTAAAGCAGGTTCATCAATGGAAAAGGTTTTAAAAGTAACGGTATACCTCAATGATATAGCTGACTACAAAGCTATGAATGAAGTATACAAAGGTCGATTTGGAAAAAATCCACCTGTTCGCAGTACCATTGCTGTTGCAAAAGGAGGTGTACCTGGCGATTCGTTGGTAGAAATGGATTGCATAGCTGGTTTATAAACCAATTATTTTTTCTTATTTATTGAGATGTAAAATCCAATTCTTTAATACTTATATTAATATTTATGAAACGAAGAGACATTATAAAAGGTTTATCCTTTCTTCCACTTGCCGGAGGTGCGTTGGGAACATTGGTTCCTTTTGAATCGAAAGCTTTGCCCCCCGGGCCGAAAAGAGATCTGTTTAAAGAATTGGGGGTGCGGACTTTTATAAATGCTGCCGGCACTTATACCTTTATGACCGGTTCATTGATGCAGCCGGAAGTGGTGGAGGCTATACAAAGCACGTCAAAAAATTTCTGCCTGCTTGATGAATTGCAGGATAAAGTGGGCGAGAGGATCGCACAATTAACCAAGGCCGAATCTGCCGTTGTAACAGCAGGTTGTTTTTCTGCAATGACCCTGGGACTGGCCGGTGTATTAACAGGATCCGACCCAAAGAAAGTGGAACAATTACCGCACCTGGAAGGCACAGGTATGAGATCAGAAGTTATTATTCAAAAAGGACATAATGTAGGATATTCGCAAGCACTTACTAATACGGGTTGCAAGCTTGTTTTTATAGAATCCATCGCGGATGCAGAAAAAGCGATCAACGAAAAAACGGCACTGCTGTGGTTTTTGAATATCCAGTCTGACAAAGGTTCCATTACTCATGAAGAATGGGTTGCACTTGGCAAAAAGCATAATATTCCTACTATGATAGACATCGCTGCTGATGTGCCGCCGGTAAGCAATCTCTGGAAATTTAATGAAATGGGTTTTGACCTGGTTTGCATTTCGGGTGGGAAAGCCATGCGTGGTCCGCAAAGTGCGGGTATCCTGATGGGTAAAAAAGATCTGATTGCGGCAGCCAGGTTGTCGATGCCTCCCCGCGGCTCTACTATTGGCCGTGGAATGAAAGTAAATAAGGAAGAAGTAGTAGGCATGTACGTTGCCCTTGATCATTATCTAAAGTATGACCATGAAAAAGAATGGAAGGAGTGGGAGGAAAGAATTGCAACCATCCAAAATGCAATAAGAAATCTTGCCGGAGTTACTACTGAAGTAAAAGTTCCGGCATTGGGAAATGTAACCCCTACTTTGCATGTTACCTGGGACAGTAACAAAGTAAAGATCACTACAAAAGAACTGCAGGAAAGATTACGAAGCGGAGATCCTTCTATAGAAGTAGTAGGTAACGACGAAGGGCATATCACCATAACCAGCTGGGTAATGAAATCTGGTGAAGATAAAATAGTGGCCAAAAGATTAAAAGAAGTGCTTGCAAAAAGTATAGCCTAAAAATCAATCATTAAAATAGCAGGCATTGAATGCTGAATGTCCAACTTTTTCATTGCCTGTAAAAGTTTTTCATTTTTAAATTATTTGAAAAAATTCGAGACTTGATTTTTCATAAAGTAAAAAAAATTTGCAGGTATTATCGGTCCCCGGGTTTGATGAAGTGATACATGTACCTGCAAAATGTAAAATAATTGCACTCATCAGAGATTTTTATGAGGTTGAAAATTCAAATTCATATCATATTTTCTGTAAGAAACTTTTTCCAGCTATGATCTTACACCGAGTTTTTAAAGGGCTTGTTATTTTCCTGGTAATATCTTTTTTTGTTCAATGCAAAAACAAGGGCTTGCCTGCTGGTGATCCTGGCAATGGCGGGCTGATGCTTCCCGGAAATTTTGAGGCGGTGGTAGTGGCAGATAGTTTGGGTCCGGCCCGGCACCTGGCCATAAACGATAATGGTGACATTTATGTAAAATTGAGAGCTTCTTACAAGGACGGAAGTAATGTGGCTTTGCGTGATGAAAACAATGATGG
>JBGTNK010000127.1:0-42434 GCA_041743125.1 Chitinophagaceae bacterium | reverse complement strand
CAGCAAGAATTTTTACAGAACAGGAGATGGCTTTTACATGAACTGAAACATATAGAGCAATTTCAAAAGCATGGCATTGCCAGGTTTATTTTTTTATACCTCTGGGAAAGTTTTCGAAATGGGTATACAAATAATAAATATGAAATTGAAGCAAGAGCTTCTGAAACAGATGAAGCACTTTTTGAAACTTTCAGGTTTTGTTCCAATGCAGTTAAAAAAAAGCCTATACAAAAAATATAACTTAAGGCCGCCAATAACCTTACCTGTCCGGCAAAGGGGAAAAGGGATCTGAAACAAACCGGTAACCAATACCCTTGATGGTAATGATCTCAATAGAAGGATCTTCTCTTAAATAACTTCGAAGTTTGGTAATGTAGACATCAAGATTTCTTGAATTAAAAAAGGAATCATTACCCCAAAGTAAATTCAATATATCTTTTCGGTCAATGATCTGATCCCGTTTTTCATAAAGCATTTTAAGCAATTCATTTTCCCTGTATGATAATTTCCTGTCTGACTTCCCGTCATTCAATACTTGCCGGTTGAGCTGGAAATGATATTTGCCCATCCTTACAGAATCCGCGGCCGGCTGTTTGGAACTTGTGGATTTGTTCCGCAAACTATGCTGAATTCGAACAATCAGTTCTTCCATACTGAAGGGCTTCCTCACATAATCATTGCCTCCTAGTGTAAAGCCCCGAACAACATCTTCCGTTTGTGTTTTGGCAGTTAGAAAAATGATTGGCACCTCCTCATCAATAGTTCGGATCTCATCCGCAATTGCAAATCCATCTTTATTGGGCAACATAATATCGAGCACACAAATATCTGGCTTCGCTTTTTTAAAAAGTTCTGTAGCTTTTGCGCCATCAGTTTCCATTATTACTTCAAAGCCGCGGCTCTCCAAACTTTCCTTGACTATTTTTCCGAGAAACAACTCGTCTTCTACATATAATATTTTTATTTCACCCGCCATTTGCAAAGCTTTTTAAAAAACTCATTATGTATCTTTTAAATTAATGCCCTGTTCGTCCTGGGCCGGAAGTATAACTTTAAAAGTGCTCCCTTTCCCCGGCTCGCTGTCTACTGAAATAGATCCCCTATGAGCTTCTATTATCTCTTTTACATAGCTTAATCCCAGTCCATAACCTTTTGTATTGTGAATATCACCGGCAGGAACTCTGAAAAATTTATCAAAAACTTTACCCTGGTAATCATTCGAAATACCGATCCCATTATCTCTTACTTTTAATTCAACAATGTTGCCTGGCAATGAAGACAAATGCACCTCTATAACAGGATTATCCCCGCTATATTTTAAAGCATTGTCCAGCAGGTTGTAAATAACACTGGTAATATGCATCCTGTCGGCATTAATTACAAAATGGTCGCCACTTGTATTAACCTGCATGCTGGCCTGCTGTTTTTCAAACTGCAGTTTAATCATAGAAATTACTTCCTGTACCAGGTCCCTGAAATCAAAGCTTTCTTTTTTCAAATCAATTTTTTTATTCTCAAGCAGGGAAATTTTTAAAACATTATCCACCAGCAACCCTAAACGCTGCAATTCGGCGCCAGATATATCCAGGTACTCCTTGGTTTTCTCCGGGTTTTGCCCGGCACTAAAATTTCTAAGTGCTTCCACCGCCACACTGACCGTAGCGATGGGTGTTTTTAATTCATGAGTAATGTTACTGATGAGCTCATTCTTTATCTGCCCCAGCTGGTATTGCCTGAGCAGGCTCCGATAAAGAATTATAAAAGAAAAAACAGTGATACCCACCAGGAAAAATGAAAAAAGAATGGGTAGCAAAATTTTTTTAAGAATATAAGGAAATGTTTTTCCCAATTGAAGATGGTAGCCGGAAAACGGGCCAACCATCGGACGTCGAACAAAATCTTCTTCTTCAAAAGACCTTTCTTCTGCTTTTCTAATTATGGAAAATGGCAAGTCAAGTTTTTCTTCCCGTAAAATATTTAAAAAAGTGGCCGTCAATAACGGTAAAGGAATAGAATCAAATAACAGGGAATCTAACCTGATCGTAAACTGGTCTCCTTTTTCGTTATTAAAAAAAATTGTTCTTACCCGGGATACACGATCGCTATCTCCATCCATGGATTCAGAAAATTCAATTCTTTTACTTTGAAGCCTGGTACCCTTTCCTGAATCTGATGGCAAAGGTTTGCCCCGGATCTTTCTCTCGTCATTAAGAACCAAAACATCATTGAACTCTTTTGAATGAGAAGCACTTTCTTTTATTAAATCGCCATTGGTACCTTTATACCCTTCTTCTTCATTTAAGGAAATATGATATTTCATCTTCCTTTTATCAGTACTATTATTCTGGGAGTCAGAAAATGCTTTTTGTCCAATCAGGTTAATGATCCTAACAGGATTAATTTCTTCATGCAAACGAGTTTTGCCAGTTCGGCCAGCTTTACTATTTTTTATGCCGGGTGCAGCAGATGAATCTCCTGCTTCTGCTTGTAATAATTTTTGTTGCACCAGGGAATCCTGGACCTGCCTTACCGTTTCATGAAAGAGGGATTGAGCTCTTACCTCAAGTAGTTTTTTCTCCCGGTTATAATTTTCCTTCAGCCAGTAAAACTGGAAACCGGTTATGATCAAAATAGTAACGATCATAGATATTAACAACGCTTCAGGATGTTTGGTGCCGTTCAATTTTATTTCTTTTTATTACAAACCTTTTTAAGGCATTGTATCAACAACAAATTTAGATAATCTGCCAGGCTATTCCCCGGTTATTAACCTTTATTAACCTTATTGAAAGGTGAGTTAACCTCTGCTGCTGTTAGGTTAGATTATTTTTAAAAAAAACATTATGAAAAAAATACTAGTCGTGTGTTTGTACCTGATAGCGATTACCAGTTTACAGGCACAACAAAAAGAAGGCAGGATCATTTATCAGCGGACGGTGCAAATGCAGATCGTAACCAGCGATGGCCCGGGTGAGGAACATGCTTTTCCCAGGACAAGAACCGATAAGTTTGAAATGAATTTTGCAAACGGAAAAATGATATGGAAACACCTGGAGGATGAATTTCCCGATGAAAGTGTGAATGGGGGCAATGGCATAGTGATCCGCACCATGGGTTCCGGTACTGATGACGCCGTTTTTTGCGATTTTGAAAAATCCCGGAAAGTAGAAAGCCGTGAATTTTTTGATAAAAAATTTTTGATCACCGATAGTATCCGGCGTGGCAAATGGAAACTTAGTGATGAAACCAAACCCATCCTGAATTATTCTTGCCGCAAAGCGATTTCGGAAAGAATCGGAAAAAGAATGATGATGACTATGGATAATGGAAAAATGGAGCGAAAAGAACTTGATGATACTTCCACCCTGGTGGCCTGGTTTACTACCGATATTCCTGTGTCTGCTGGTCCTGAGGTACAGGGACAATTGCCCGGCGTGATTCTAAGCCTGGAGACCAATAATGGCAAAACTATTTATACTGCAATAGAATGCTCTCCCAAGCCCGATTTGGCTGCAATCAAAGAACCTGCTAAAGGAAAAAAAGTAACCCCTGAAGAATTTACTAAAGAAAGGAATATAATGATGGATGAAATGGAAAAAAATAACCAGGGAGGAAATTTCAGAATAAGGACGAATTAATGGAATGTGTTCTGAGTTGTCAGGAGTTGCAGGCATATTGCAAGTTGGAAACTCCTGACTATTTATTTTCCGCTGCGTTCGTTTAGAAGCATTTTTTAATTCAACTTGTTTTTCCAGTTTGGCAAGTTTTCTCCTTTAAATACTAATCGGTCTCCGCATTATCACTACTATTAATGACCTGGGTAAATGCTTATCATTGTTCAATCGTTTTTAAATGATTGTCTTGATTGAATATTGAATGATTCTCCTTGAGAGTAGAAATTAAGAATCAAAAGGATCAAAGAAATATGAGTATTCGAATGAACCAGGTGGTATTAATTGGCAGCCTTTAAACTTTAAGATTTATTTCAGGCACTATGCACATTCCGAATATGATTAAAGATTGACCTACTCCTGGCCAGTTATCTCCTGATGATCCTTATATCGCCACCTCTTTCTCCGCTCAATCCTGTCTTTGACAAACTAAAGGTAAATGTCAATAACCCAAACCTGCGGATCGTATTTACTTTGGAATCCTCGATATAATTTTGATTGGTGTTGCGGCTGATACCAAGGTTGCGATTCAAAATATCATTTACCCTCAGCTTTAACTCTCCCCGGTTATATTTTAAAAATAATTTACTTAGGGATGCTCCCCATAAAGGTATCCGGGAATTAAATCCTGCGGCTCTCTGGTTGTTGATAGTGTAACTAAAGTCAGTACTCAGGTAAATATGCCCGCGCAGTTGCCAGTTAAACTCTGCTTCATATAACTGAGAAAAATAAGTGTTGTTGAAAAAAGGCTGCAGGGAGTATTTTGTGCTGTTGTAATTTAATCCTATGGATAAAGAAATATCCGTCTTTTCGGTTGGGGTCATATCCACTCCTAACCTGGGCCCGGCACTGAAAATTTGAATGTTATTCCCCTGGTTGTTTATAAACTGGCGACCACTTCTATAACCCAGGTTGGAACCTGCCCGGAATGTTCCTTTCAGGAAACGGGCAGGCAATCCCAGGTTGATTTCACCCGAAAGATCATAAAGGCCATTTGTATTTACTGGTTTTGTTTTTTTTATGCCGGAACTAAACAGCGTATCCGCATTTACAATTTTATGATCCGTTCTGGTTAAATTGAAGAAGGCAAAAAGATTTTTATTCCGGAATGGATTGACCCCCATATATTGGATCTGCACATGATGGATAAACTCCTGCTTTAAATCAGGATTGCCTTCTGTAATATTTAATCCGTTTGTAATGTCCGGCACCGGCTGAAGCTGAGCAAGGGTAGGCTGGTTTGTAAACGTGCGGTAATTAATTATCAGATTTTTATTCCTCGAAAAATTGTATTGGAACCTGGCTGTTGGCAATAGATTGGTAAACTGTTTTGAAATAAGGGAATCTTTAATGACTGCCCTGATCTTCCCCTCCAATACCGCTTGTTGCCAGCTTAGTCCCACAGCATAATTATATTTTTTCTTTTGTGTCCTCAGCCGTATGCCGGCCTGGGTATATTCATATTTATTTTCAAAATCATTTGTGAGGGAATCATTTAACTGATCATATTTCCCGCTAATGTCATTGTGATCATATGTAATTTTTTCATTTGAGCTTTTGTTATTGCTTCTGCCTGCACTAAACTCAAACAAGGATCTTTTGAAAACGGGCTCGGTATAAACGGCTCTGGCATTATACCCCTGAAGATCACTCCTGTTATTAAATTGCTGGTCGATGCTGTCTGTACGAAACCCGGATCCGCCCGCATTAATAAAATCATTGACGGAAAGAAGCCGGCCATCCCCTTTGCTGTTATTCAGGGTGGTTTGAAAGCTTATTGAAAATGTTCTGCCCTTTCGCCTGAATTTTTTACGGAATAAAAGACCATTCATGAAATTAATACCGGTCCCTGCAGTTGTCAAATCCGTCTGGCCCTTATTGGTTTGCCTTCCATCTGATCCTGATTGTTGGTAAGGGATCTCTGAATGATTTTTTGATTGCTGGTAACCCAGGGAAGGTGATATTTTCAGGGAATGAAATGAATCTATGATATAATCCATTCCCAGGTTGAGACGGTGGCTGTTATTTATATTATTGCTTAAAGAATTCTGATGGTAGAAATAAGAAGAGTCGGGTAAAATATATTGCCGCTGTACTTGCGAGGTTGTTTTGGGATTATAATGATTATAGAAATAGTTACTCGTAAAATCGATCTTGTTGCCGATAATATTATTATAGTTTAACCCTCCGCCCCAAATAGTACGAATGCCAATATTATTATTACCGGCTATCCCGCCTTCCTGGTCATCTGTAATATTGATATTGATATTGCCATTCCCACCTTTCATCATTCGGCTCAGTTCACCGGTAAAGTTCATCATGTCCATAAAAGAAAACCCTTCTGCATTTGTATTATTGGCCATACCAATTGCTGACATCTGCCTGGCTCCCTTAAAAGAATTAATGTTGAAACGGCTTTCGAATTGGTCATCGGGGCCCCCGCCACCGGAAACTTTTCCAAATGCCCCCTTCTTTTTGTCCTTCTTTAGTTTCAGGTTGATGGTTTTTTCACTGTTGCCATCATCGAAGCCGGTAAGTTGCGCCTGGTCGCTTAGTTTGTCGTAAACCTGAACTTTATCCACCGCATCGGCTGGCAAATTCTTAGTTGCCATTTTTGGATCATTGCCAAAAAACTCTTTTCCATCCACCAGCACTTTATTTACTGATTGACCCTGTGCTTTTACAGTTCCATCTCTGGCCACCTGAATACCGGGTAATTTTTTAAGCAATTGTTCTACACTGGCATTGGGCTGCGTTTTAAAAGAAGAAGCATTGTATTGTATAGTGTCCCCGATGAGGGTAACGGGGGGGGATTCACTGGATACTTTTACCTCCGGCAAAACAATGGTCTTATCACTCATGATGATACGGCCAAGATCCACCTGGCTACCGTTATCCAGTATAGCAAATAGTTTGTTGCTGTTATGATATCCCGGAAGAGTAACCAGCAGGCGGTAGGACCCAGGTGGTATATTGTCAAGAAAAATTCTCCCTGCATTATCCGTCATACCGAAAGTGATCAAAGACGAATCCTTAACTGATAAAACAGTGACAGTAGCATCAGCCACCGCTTTATTTAAAATGGTATCATACGCAATAGCTTTTACCAGGCCATTCTTTTGGGAATACACAAAAAGGCTGCAAGCAATCATCAGTAATAGAATAAAAAATCGCTTCATGCACATTGTTTTAGAACTATGCAGCGAAAATATTCTTACTGATCAGGAAAAGCAGTTAACCTGCATGAGTATAATGTTAATGAAGGTTAATACCAAAACGAAAGACCCGGCCTGTTGAAAATTTATTTGACTTACCTGAAGGATAGGATTTTTTCAACTGTATATTATTTCAGCGCCGGGAAAAGAGTTTGCTATTTTTTAATTATCTAAAGAGTCGTTAGCTGCATAATTTTTTAATCAACCAGGCCGTTTATATTTTAAGTAAAAACAACATTCAACAGGCTTGGTGGTTTTACCTTATTTTAAAAAATAATGAATTAACATTTCATTTGCTGGCAAAAAATTATGAGATTAGATTTTTATTGCATACTTTCAGTTTGCATTTTTCATTAAACCTTTTAAATAAACATATCCAATTATGAAAAACAGGAACATTGTTCACTCTCACGAAGAAGCTAAAATTTATCGCAGCTATTACAAACCTTCACTTAATTTATTCCGCTTGTTCAAATCTGTGTTGTGTGTTTTTATTTCGGGCTCATCACCCTCAGCAAGCAGTATGCGCAGAAAATAGTACATCTTTACTAACCCCCCATTATATTTAAGTCCTCCAATTAACCGGAGGACTTTTTATTTATTCCAGTCCAGCGGCCGGAGTTCTTATTTAAATTATAATTGGGGAAATACATAAAGGATGCCCTGACATCAGCCAATAAGACTACAATAAAACATGGTCCCCCGTTTTTTATCGTTGAGATTTCCCGGGATAAAGCCTGATTATTTTTCCCTGAGTTTTGTTATAGCAGCATATACTGCCTTAACTGTATTTCTGTCGAGATCCTTTGCTTTTTCTGATAGCTGTTCGTAAGGGACCATCAGTTCTTCTCCCTCTTCTGACTTTCTCGAAGTAATTCCATTGGTCCGCTTGGATTCCATCCAGGCGTTATGAACCTCAGCTGATACCATCTCTACATCTGGTAATTTACTTAAATCTATTATTGACATTTCTATCCTGAATTAAAGCAATAAATAATGAAGGATCAATGTATAAGTTGTTAGCTAAATAAATACTCCACGTCTTCGCGGCTCAGGCTCTTTACAAAAGTAGTATCGTCTGAGATCAGGTCTTTGGCCAGTGCTCTCTTTTTATCCTGCAACAGGAGAATTTTATCTTCTATAGTATCCTTACAGATCATACGGTAGGCAAAAATATTTTTGGTTTGTCCTATCCGGTGGGTGCGGTCAATTGCTTGTTGTTCCACTGCCGGATTCCACCAGGGATCTACGATGTAGACATAATCTGCAGCTGTTAAATTTAATCCTACTCCACCTGCTTTCAGGGAAATTAAGAATACTCGCACCGTATCATCGTTCTGAAAACTCTGTATCGCACTTTGCCTGTCGGGAGCCGAAGTGCTGCCATCAAAATATTCATACTTCACACCCAGTTCGTCCAGCTTGCTCCTTATCAAAGCAAGCATACCAAGGAACTGAGAAAAAATCAGGGCTTTATGATTACTAATGTTTTCAGTTATCTCTCTTGCCAGTTCATCAAGCTTGATGGAGTGATTTTCAAATTTGTCTTCCTCGTTCAATATAGCCGGCGAATCGCAGATCTGCCGCAACTTCATTAACCCCTGTAATATGGTGAGCTGCGACCTTTGTATACCCTGTTCCTGAATAGTTCCAAGGATCTTATCACGAAAATCGTTTCGGTAAGCATCATAAATTTTTCGCTGTTCATCCTCCATTTCGCACCATAGTATCATTTCCTGTTTTTCAGGAAGGTCTTTTGCCACCTGTTCCTTTGTTCTGCGCAAAATAAAAGGATAAAGAATTTTCCGCAAATGATCTTTTCTATCCTGTTCTCCAAATTTATCAATAGGAATGGCGAACTCCTGCCGGAAGAATTCCATAGTGCCCAGCATGCCCGGGTTTAAAAAATGCATTTGAGCAAATACATCAAACGTGTTATTCTGCAATGGTGTACCGCTCATACATAACCGGCTTTTTGCCTGGAGCAGGCAGGCGGCCTTAGTCACTTTGCTTGTTGGATTTTTAATGGCCTGGCTTTCATCTAAAACAACGTAATCAAAGATCACACTCATTAATAATTTAATATCACTCCTCAAGGTACCATAGGTTGTGATCGTAACATCATGATCAATGATCTCTTCCCTTGACCTGGTACGTCCCGCCCCGTGGTGAATACGATAGGTTAGTTCAGGTGTGAATTTTTTTATTTCATTTTCCCAGTTGTATATCAATGTTGTTGGGCATACAACTAACGCTTTCACCTGCCCTTGTTGATGTCTGAGATGATCCAGGAAAGAAAGGGCCTGAACGGTTTTACCCAAACCCATATCATCAGCCAGGATACCGCCCCACTTAATTTCGGTGAGGTAATTGAGCCACTGATAACCCGCTACCTGGTAGGGGCGCAACACAGCTTTTAACGATGCTGGCGGCTCAATTTCTTTTATAGCATTGAATTGCTTTAAGTTTTCATATTTTTCTTCCAGTTGAACAACCAGTTCCTCTTCGTCCCGGTTTTCATATAATTCATCCACTACGCTCAGGTGAAATCGGGAAAGTTTCAGGTTATTAGAATTTCCTTCGCCCACCCGGAATAACAATGAATATTTTTTTAGCCACTCATCAGGTAATATGCCTAAGGTGCCATCATTGAGTTGGACAAACTGTTGTTTATTGGCCAATGCTCTTTTTACTTCAGCAACCGTTACTTTTTGATCGCCGAAAACAATATCTACTTTCGCATCAAACCAATCGGTATTGTTGCTGATAAATATTTTGGTTTGAGGTTTGGCGGTATTAAACCGGAAATTTTTCAGCGCCTCAAATCCGAATACCGGAGTTTTTATTTCCTTCATTGCATCTACAAAGAGAAAAAACCAATTGTTCTTTAATACATCTGCTCCTTTTAATGCCAGGGAGCCACTTTCCTCATTAAGTATAAAATTGGAATGTAGTTTTTGCAGGTTGGAAATAAAAAGATTCTCTGCTTCCCGATTGCGATGAACGATCAAAACGGTATCGCCGTGTGGCACTACGATCTCATCGCGGTCCCTCGCTTTAGTTTCATACCCTTTGTAGGAAAAAGATGGTTGAAAAACAAGGTAGTCTCCTTTCTCTATCAAAAACAACTTTACTTCAGGATCTCCGGCCTTGATTTCATGAATAAGAGATTTATCAAAATCAACGCGATGTTCTTTTGCAAGCGGCAACAAAAACTCATGTAAGGTTTTAGTCCAGTCATCCTTTGCAATCTCCATTTTACCAGAAGGTAAAAACCGGTCGATCAGGTGAATTACTTCATTATTGCGCCAGATATGTAATTGGTTATTGTATAAAAACAGCAAAGGGCTGTTACTTTCATTTTGCTCCAGGTCATAATCTGTACCCTGCACTCTTACGCGACAATCAATTGTAAAATGAGAATTTTTCTTTACCTGGAAAAATGGCGCCGCCTCTTCCTTTATCATCTGAATAGGATCCAGGTTGTTGGTTTTAAAATTTTTACCCTGGTGTAATAAAAAGAACAAGGAATTTTCCCCCTGCTCAACGCAAAGTTTTTTTAGTCTTGGAAAAAGATATTCTCCCATTAATTCTTTCGTTTCTTCCGGCAGGTCGTCCTCTTCCTGGTGTATAATATTTTCCCAGATACCTGAAAATGGAGAATTACGGCTAACATATTTATTGATCTCTGTATCCTGTAACTTACGTACCAGCGTCAATAACAGCCTGTCTTCTTCTGGCAGCTTTTCTGTTTCCAGGTAGCGGCTGATATCAGGCTTTTCGGCATGCCCGGCAAAACCATCATTATTTTCATTGGGTTCTCCAATGACGACGTCTATTGTAAAAAAGGGATAGGTTTTTTTATTGAAGTTAAAAACAACACCCAACCGTTGTACGGGTTTCACCACCTCCTCTACTCCTGTTTCCTGTACTTCCGCCACTCTTTCACGTTGTGGGATAATAACAGGTCTTAAAGGAGCTGCTACAGGGGCTACCCTTTTTATATTTGAATCCAATACACGCAAAAAAGGTTTCCCGTCCTTATAAGCAAACTCAAATTTGCCTTTCAGGTCATCTTTCAGCGAATAGCCATAGGCTTCAAGCAATTTATTTTTATCCTTATCCCAATTTCGGATGCTGTCAAAATAATTAGCTCCGTGTTTTTTGAACAATTGCATCAGCACAATCACTTTGGGTAAACAAAGCAGATGCTCTTCATCATCATATTCACAACTGGTATCAAAATTCCTTTCTTCGTTTCTTCGAATGATCACAGCATATTTATAGCCATCTATTTTTACAGATGCTTTCACCATTTCATTTTCTGCAAGTTCAATTACCGCCTTATTATTTTGAAGGTAGGCTTCCGCTTCTTCTATAATTTCAGGCGAAGACAAGTATCGCAAAGTTTTATAATCAATGGTCTTCATCTTTGCCACGGTGTGGCGCTGATCATATTTAACTCCGTCGGGTTGCAACTGGCCTCTGTCCATCATTTCCTGCAATTGGAAAAGTGCCGCGGTTTCATGACGGCAGATATCGCCGATATTATATGGGCAACTGCATCGCACCGAGAGTTCTTTCGCATCTTTGAACCGCTGCACATTTACTTTATAAAAAGTAGAATAGCTGTCATCCTTAATACGCAAAACGGCCGAGCCAAACAGATCATCATATTCCACCAGCTCTGCATACCCCAGGGTATGAATTTTCTTACCGCGCCGGATCACCTCATCGGTGCCATGAGTATATACATATTTCAGAAGAAGTGGTAATGCCAAAGTTTGTACTATTTTATGGGGTACAATGAATTTATTAAAGCCGGATTCCAAAAAAGATTAATCGGCAAATGTAAAAGAATGTAAGCCTGATTTCCTTATAAAAAGGAATAAATAATAATTATTTCTATTCAGCTTTTAGGCTGAAAAAAAGGAAGTACCTTTAAAGGTTTTTTACTGGCAGCGAATGCTGCATTTATGTTCCAGATAAAATAACGAAGCTCTGAATATATAGAACGCCGGCAACTTATTATCCTGCTATTTAATTACCAGTTCCCCATCTTTATAAAAAGGTAAAATATTGGCGCTGTCGCTGGTAAGGCAGTAGCGTATGTCTTTTTCAAGCCCAAAATTCATGAGGCGGTGATAATGTGAGGCTTCATTTTTCTTCATGAAGCTAACCAGGTTTTTCTTTGCAGATCTAAAAGTGGATTCAGCAATATGCGATGCATCGCAATTAATAGAAAACTGGCTTCCAATCCTTGAAATAACGGCGCCTGCAAATAACATGTCTTCTATATTTATCCTGTCCTTCCAGGCGGCACAGCCTAATATTACGTTTTGCTGTTTTGCTAAAAGGTGGTCACAAACTGCCGTCAAATTAGGAAACGATCCTGTTATGATTTCTTTGGCTCCTTTTTCCAGCGCAATATGTAAAAGTCTGGTGCCATTTGTTGTGGTTAATACCAGGGTTTTACTTCCAATAAATTCCTTTGGGTATTCAAAAGGAGAATTACCATATGAAAGACCTTCAGCGATTTGCCCGTCTCTTTCACCGGCTGTTATGCATTCTATTTGCCGGCCGAGTTCAATGCACCTGCTGACGCTGTCAACAGGTATTATTGCCCTGGCGCCGTTATACAAAGCAGTTGCAATGGTGGAGGTAGCTCTTAACACATCAATGATCACCACGATGCTGTTACTAACGTCATATAAATTTAAAAGGACTGGAGAAAGAGATGTATAAAGCGTAGGTTTATTATTCATGCCATGTTAAAAAATAAAGAAAGGAAATTTAATTGGTAGCGGTGAAATTATTTATTCAGGAATTTTCTCCATTTTTCAGTTTCGGCAAATTCTTTCAGCGTTTTATTCCTTTGCTCCAACAAATTTTTCATATAGCGGGTAAGATATATTTTACTGAAAAATTTTCCTACTGTGCCATAGGGAGGCTCAAATTCAAGCAGGTCAATCATTATAGTACCATTGTCGCAAGGCTTAAAATGGTGCACATGTTTCATTTTTTTGAAATCCCCTTTTACCTGTTCATCAATGAACATGTCTGGTTTTTTCATTTCTGTAATCTCTGACCTTAAAAACCTTGTCTTAAATAAATGTTTTGCCTTCCATGTCACAAATTCATTTTTTTCCATCAGGCCAAACCTGGTTCCGGACACGGCTTCTTCCTTGTGCTGGTTCATTGAATGTTTATGCATTTCAATACTCCGTGCTAGATCAAAAACCCTGGCAACCGGGGCTGCAATAAAAGTAGTAAGATGAATAGAGGACATATTTTACAGTATACAAGGTTATATATGTGAATGACTTATTAATCAAAAATCAAGCCTTTCTGGTTTACCGGTTGTCAATTATTAACTAACTCCGAAATAATTGACATGTTGTTATACAGGCAGGAAAGTATTATGAAAAAGGCATTTTTACCACTTTTGCTCTTAGCATTTTATCCCGCACTTTAATGAAGATGTTCGAATCGATACCGGCAAAGGCCGTACGAACATATCCCATGCCTATAGCTTTGCCGAGACTGGGCGATTGAGTGCCTGAAGTAACAACCCCGACAGAAGATCCTGAATCATCACAAATTTCATATCCGTGGCGGGGTATTCCCTTGTCTGTCATTTCAAAACCAACCAGCTTTTTTTCTATCCCTTCTGCCTTTTGTTTTTCAAAAATTTCTTTGGATGTAAACTCCTTATTGAATTTAGTGATCCACCCCAGGCCGGCCTCCAGCGGAGAAGTATTATCGTCAATATCGTTTCCGTACAAACAAAATCCCATTTCCAGCCTTAGTGTATCCCTGGCTCCAAGTCCTATAGGTTTTATCCCTTTTGCTTCCCCTGCTTTAAAAATGGCTTCCCAAATTTTATCAGCATCCCCATCTTTATCTTCAAAATAAATTTCCACACCACCGGCACCAGTATAGCCAGTTGCACTTACCAATACATTTTTTATACCGGCAAACTCTCCTTTTGCAAATGTGTAATATTTCATGTTCAAAATGTCCATGTCCGTTAATGATTGTAATATGCCCGTTGCATTAGGACCCTGGATAGCCAGTAAGCAGGTCTTCTCAGATATATTTTGCATCTCTGCATTTTTCAAATTGTACTTACGGATCCAATCCCAATCTTTTTCAATATTAGCTGCATTAACCACCAGCATGTACACATTTTTTTCCGCGATACAATATACCAGCAGATCATCAACAATGCCACCAGTTTCATTGGGCAGGCAACTATACTGGGCCTGTCCATTTTTTAATTTGGCAGCATCATTACTGGTCACACGTTGTATAAGGTCGAGAGCATTTTCTCCTTTTATAATAAACTCTCCCATATGACTTACATCAAACACTCCGGCATTTTTACGAACTGCGGCGTGTTCATCATTTATCCCGCTATAACTTATCGGCATATTATACCCGGCAAATATGGCCATCTTTGCACCAAGAGCAATATGTTTATCTGTAAAAGCTGTGTTCTTCATGATGTTTAAATTGGCTGGCAAATGTAAGAAATGAAAGGAAGCGGAGATTGATTTGATTTCAACTCTCCGAGAGAGAGCACTACTGGAAAAACATATTTTTCTTCTTTCCCGATCATAATTGGAGTGGAAATGACTTTTATTTTTATCGATTTCAATAATTGGTTACCTGGGTTACTAAATTAATATGCGGATCTGTATTATTATCTCAATAAATTTTTATAAGGGTAAGCTGAGATAATGCCGGTTAAAATAAAATTTCCTAAATTATTCTAAAGGAATTAATTTAAACTGTGGCCTTAAAATTGAAAAAGGAAAACAAAGAAAGCTTTTAACCGGCGCTGAAGGATTGGATTATTTTTTATTAATAAATTGTTGCTATGAACAAAAAACTGTTTTTTTTATCCGGTATTGTTTTTTTTATTTCCATAACAAATCTATTGGCTCAAAAAGTAACAGGTTGCGGATTTAAAGTGCCGCCCCGTTCTTTAATAAAACCAAAATTTCAATCTGTATATGAGGCCAGGGCAATTCTTAACGGGATGCTGGATACCATTCAATGGAAAGAAAACTTTAGTGTCCGCGAACAATATGGAATCCGGAATGCCTATGCTACCATCATCAACCAGGTAAGATGGATAATTTATGATAATGACTTCCTGGAAGACATAGATGCATACGCCTCAACCAAATGGGCATCTATCAGTGTTCTGGCTCATGAAATGGGTCATCATTATTATAACCACGTGGTAAACAGCGGCGGCAGTACCCCCCCAAAAGAAATAGAAGCGGATGCCTTTTCCGGATATATGATGGCAAAATTGGGCGCTAGCTTGCAACAATCTCTTGCCGCTATGCAGGCCATCGCTACAGACAGGGCCAGCGCATCTCATCCTGCAAAAAGAGACCGTTTAAATGCAATAACTACTGGTTGGAATTCTGCAAGGTCAACTGCTTCAAATCCTTCAGCTCCTTCCAACCCCGTTCCCACAATACCTGTACCCAATCCACCTGCCAACCCGAACAATCCAACCAATCCCGGGAATACAGATGCGGCAAATGATCCCAGTTGGATCGGACTTACTATTCAAAGTAATAAAACCGAAATAGTTTTATTAAGCGATGACGGGAAAAATTTTCAACAAGCAGAGATAAAAACAGGAGAGCCTTTTATTTTTAAATTTGAAATTTATAATCATGGTTGGCTCCGTTTGAAATATTATAATGGATTCCGAACCTATAAACTTTTACACGGGAAAGATTATAGTATTTTATGGAACAGGAGAACCGGTAATTGGGTATTGACACAAGTTCCGGATTAATATTTTGTGTTATCCTTATTAGAAAAATGTATTAAAGCTTACTGCCTCCAAGACCCAAACATTTAGTTTGATAAAAAAACAAAAGGCCCGTTGCCGGCACCCTTTGTTTATCCGCCCAAGGCGAATGTTCAACTTCAACCGATTTTAAAAAAAACTACTTACCAACGAAAACACCGGCAGAGTAGCGGAGGCAATAAATATATCTGCTGTTTTTATACTGTCCTCCGGGTTTACCGCAGCTGATCTGGACTGTTTCCTTATTCTCAATTGCTCTAATTCTTTCAATTCCTGCTTTTTTATTTCAATTGCTTTTTTAACGCGGACACTATCATTTTCATCATAGCGATAATCATTACTTTGAATACTGGATCCCGAAACAGGCTTTAAACTGCCATCTATGCCCATTACATAATCCACGTTGGAGCGGAACCTGTGCCAGAAATCGTTATCCACGTCAATATTAATTACCCGGTTTCTGCGGTTACTTCTCTTAACATTTATGTGAGCTGGGTTTAGTTTGTCATTTACCGATTCATCAAACCTTATCTTCCGTCCTACTGGTACCTGAATTTCAATTTCTACCTGCTGGCCGCGAAACTTGCTTTCTTTTCCTATAGAATATCCGCTACCAAGGTCCAGCACACTGTCTCTTGAAAAGGCTGCATATTGAATTTTTTCAGCACGGCTCAAAGCATCTTCTTCACTTCTGCCAAAACTGTATCTTTTAAGGGCAACATGATAAGCAGAATCAGGACTGGCTTTAATATTCAACTTAACTGTTGATAATCGTAAAGTGTCATTAGACAGGTCCCATCCTTCACTTTCATCATTGATCCAACCGAACCTGCCGGTATATTCCAGTTCGGGTTCAGATACCGCAACTATCATTTTTTCATTGACAGGTTGTGTTATTGCTAAGGTGGTATCGCTGTGTTCATATTCCCTGAAGTCCCGGGCAATGCTTGACGCTAATAAAATGGCAGCCACCCAACCAAGCGTCCACAAAAAGCCAAATGTCCAACCCAGGTAGCTATTGCGTGAACGAACCCTGAGAATTCTTCTGATAACCCAGGTAATTAACCCAATCAATGGTACACCCAGGAAAAATATCAGGGTTCCCCATGCATAAATCTGTTGCCAATTGCTGGTCCATAAAAAATTATTGACCGGCCACCAGGCAATGCCTCCGAAGATGAGGGCAATTACAGCAACAAATAATGCAAAGGCTATAGTGCCGGCAATAAACAAAAAGAATACTTTGAATAAAACGCCAATGGCATGACCAATACCACTTCCGCTATTACGGGCGGTATCCCTCACCTCTGAAGCAAAGGTTTTTCCTCTTGTATTGGCAAACTCCCTCGCTTTACTGCCAAAACTCTGTGCTGATTCCTTTACTTCATCACCCCATCCCTTTACCTTATCCTTCATGCTGTCCATCCCTTCCTTTACATTCTGGCGGATGCTGTTAACATCTACTTTTTCTCCCCTCATTTCCATCTTTTCATAGGGGCTTTTTGCTTCCGGTAATACCATCCAAAGAATAATATAAATAAGTGCCAGCGTTCCATTCAAAGAGCCAAAAACAATATTGGGGAAAATATCAAAACTATAATCCCAGTTAAATCCTCTTAGAACTCCTAATAAAATGCTTAGAGCAAGAGGGGCGACAAAAATGAGCCTGATAATCCATGTTTCCTTATTAAAATATGCCGCCAGTCCGCCAGCTACCCCTCCAATTACTTTATCGTCTGGATTCCGATATAGCCTTTTTCCTGAATAATGTTCCAGGTCTTTAGTTGGAAGAATAATCCATAATAATATATAGATCAAAAATCCCAGACCAAAGCCCCCGAAGGTGATAATGGCAACCAGAATCCGGACAATGGCAGGGTCCACATTGAGATAGGCTGCTATTCCACTACAAACTCCACCAATGAATTTATCGCTGCTATCCCGATATAATCTTTTCTTAGCCTTTTTTTCTTCATAGTGATATTGCTGTTGCTGCGCATGGTTTACAGGTTCTGTATCCATAATTTCTGCATCAAAATCTTCAGGTCTGCCCATGGATGCAATGATCTCATCGATATCTGCATCTGTAACATTGGAGGCCCCTTTTCGAACCTTTTCATTCATTAATTCTGCAATTCGGCTTTCTATATCATTGATAATTTCATCACGGCCTTCTTCATGTGAAAAATAACGGCGAAGACTTTCAATGTATCCCTGCAATTTTTCAAAAGCCGAATCTTCTATTGGTATTACCCGGCCACTCAGGTTTATGTTGATTATCTTTTTCATCTTATTTAATTTTTGGTTGAAGTTGTTCTTGATTTATTTGGGATTATTTGTTGGCCAATGCATTGACCCCATTTGATAGTTCCAGCCAGGTTTGCTCAAGCTCCTGGTAAAAAGATTCCCCTTTTTCTGTGAGTGAAAAATACTTGCGGGGAGGTCCTGAATTACTCTCCACCCACCGGTAAGTTAGCATTTCAGCATTTTTGAGTCTGGTTAATAAGGGATATAAGGTTCCCTCGAGTATCTGTAGATTGGCAGCCCGCATCTCTTCCACTATATCACTGGGGTAGGCCTCTCCACGGCGAATTACGGAAAGAATACAGAACTCCAAAATCCCTTTCCTCATTTGGCTCTGTGTATTTTCGATATTCATATTTATGTTTTTTTGAGCTGGAGAAAGTGGTAAGTGCAAATAAATTTTCCTACTTGGGGCACTTCCGCTAGCTTTTCTTATGTAAAGATAGGGTGATATTTGGTACTAGGCAAACCACAGTACCAATTTATTTAAGGTAATGGTTTATAAACAGGGTGTCCTTTTTTCTTCAAATGAAGGCTGGCAGCGAGTTTTGCTCAATTTTGAATTTATTTTTTCAGCCATATTTTATATATGAACGGCAAAAAAAACAGGTTGGCGAGACATAATTTGGGTGGATTTCTCTATTTCCAGCATTTATTTCCATTATACCTATAAACAGGAAAGGCCTTGTTGAGAGGTATATACCCTTTTTTGCAGGCATTTGTAACAATTAGCTCCAGTAATCTGAATTTTTTGGGATCCAGAATATGAAAACCCTCTTTAAATATCCATGTTATTTCCGTTCAATAGTAAATCAGTTAGGGGCTGTTATGATTATCTTTAATATCTAATAGGTCATATCATGAAAACAATTGTTGTACTTACGGATTTTTCACCGGCCGCCCTCAATGCTACGCATTACGCAACAGATATGGCTTTAGCCATAAAGGCAAATATTGTTTTGTTTCATGCCTACCAGTTGCCCCTGAGTGTTTCTGATACCCCCATTGTTTTGTTGTCAGTGGATGAATTGAAAGAATCTGCGGAAACTAAGCTGGCTCAATTGAAAAAGGACCTTGAACATATTACCTCGGGTGCCCTGGAGATACAAACCGAATCACGGCTTGGCAATCTGGCTGATGAGGTTGAAGATTTTTGCAATAAGGCAAACCCATTTACAGTTATTATGGGCACAAAGGGGCATACAGCAGTAGAGAGAGTTTTGTTTGGAAGTAATACCTATGGAATAATAAAACATCTCAGTTCTTCAGTGATTTGTGTACCAACCGGCAAAGAATATGGACAAGGAATAAAAAAAATTGGGTTCGCTTCCGACTTCCGGGAAGTAAAAGACACCACACCTGTTACCGCAATAAAATCTTTTGTAAAAGAATTAGAGGCCGGGTTACATATACTGAATGTTGATCATGATAATGTGCATTTCAATTCCGATGCTCGCTCACAATCCACTTTATTACATGTAGTCTTTGAAGAATTAAATCCACAATACCATTATATTGAAAACAAGGATGTAGAAGATGGGATCAATGAATTTGCCGAAAAAAACAACCTGGACCTTCTTATCACCATCCCTAAAAAACATAAATTCCTTGAGAGCCTGTTCAAAAAAAGTTCTACAAAACAATTAGTATTTCAATCTCATGTACCTGTAATGTGCGTGCATGGTTAACCCGCTTTCGAAAATATTTTGTTCGGTAAAATATCAATAATTAAAATTCAGCACTCTTAGGTGTTCTGGGAAACGCAATGACATCCCTGATATTCGTCATGCCGGTTACAAATTGAACCATTCTTTCAAAACCAAGGCCAAAGCCAGCATGTGGCACAGTACCAAATCTTCTTGTATCCAGGTACCACCATAATTCGTCAACCGGAATGTGTAACTCTTTCATCCTGGCTTCTAGCTTATCAAGCCTTTCTTCCCTTTGCGAACCACCCACTATTTCCCCAATACCAGGTGCTAATATATCCATTGCAGCAACTGTTTTTCCATCGTCATTTTGCCGCATATAAAAGGATTTTATAGCTGCGGGATAATTAATAAGTATTACCGGTTTTTTGAAATGCTTTTCCACCAGGTACCTTTCATGCTCACTCTGCAGATCCATTCCCCACCCCGTTATAGGAAACTGAAATTTCTTTTTCTTATTATGATTACTTTCTTGTAATATCTCAATGGCTTCTGTATAAGTCAGCCTTTGAAAATCATTATTGAGAACAAATTCCAGTTTGTCGATCAGCCCGAGCTCACTACGTTTATCCTGGGGTAATTGTTTTTCTTCTTCCTCTAAACGTTGGGCAAGAAAAATTAAGTCTTCTTTATTATGTTCCATTGCATACCTGATAAGATATTTGATAAATTCCTCGGCCAGGTTCGCATTATCCTCCAAATCATAAAACGCCATTTCAGGTTCTATCATCCAGAATTCAGCCAGGTGCCGGGCTGTATTGGAATTCTCTGCCCGGAAAGTAGGACCAAACGTATATATATCACCCAGGGCTGTAGCTCCTAATTCTCCCTCCAGTTGTCCGCTTACAGTAAGGTTGGTAGAGCGGCCAAAGAAATCCTCACTAAAATCAATTTTTCCGTTTTCATCTTTTGGGCTGTTTTCCAAAGGCAGAGTGGTGACCCGGAACATTTCACCCGCACCTTCCGCGTCGCTTGCCGTTATTATGGGTGTATGCATATAAACAAATCCCCTATCATTGAAGAATTTATGAACTGCGAATGCCAATGAATGACGTACTCTGAATACGGAACCAAACGTATTAGTGCGAAAACGTAAATGAGCAATCTCTCTCAGGAATTCAAGAGAATGCTTTTTTGGCTGCAGGGGATATTTTTCAGCGTCACTGTCGCCAAGTATTTCTATCAACGAGGCCTTTAACTCCCATTTTTGCCCTTTTCCCAGGGATGGTGTTAATGACCCTGAAACTTTAAGAGCTGCAGAAACCGTTATTCGTTTTAATAAATCATCTCCATATTTACCTAGTTCTGCAACAACCTGCAGGTTTGTATTGGTAGAACCATCGTTAAGAGCTATAAACTGGTTGTTACGAAAAGTACGCACCCATCCCATAACTGTTACTTCCTCCCCGGATTCTGTTGATGAAACCAATGGATCGCGGGTTAACAAATCTTTTATCTTAATCCTCTTGTTAAACATATTTTCTATTTTGAGAGGGGCAAAGATATAGCACGGATGATTTGATCATTAGAGATTAGTGGATTTGAGTAAGTGATTATCCTTATTTGCTGGTTGATTACTGTTAATAAAATAAGTATCAGCGTATTCTTATGAAGGCTGCTATCGGCTTCATTCTTAACTTTTGAGCTTACCAATAGAGTTCATTTAATTTTAAATAATGTATTGCGATCGTTTGGAGAATTTTATTTGAGATATAACCTTTGAAAAGCCCGAAACTACCACCTGGCAATAACAAAAACAACCGGTATAATTACTTACACATAGTAATCTGGTAACCTAAAATTTTTGGTTTTGCAAAAAAAGCTTATTATTGCAACGGAAAGAGGCTGATAAGTATGTTGTTCTCCTGTTTTATTGGCTCATCAGAAACCTACCTATCCATTCAAGTTAAACTCAACTTTTTCAATTTTCAGACTTAGTGATCGGATTCACTGTATTAAACTTCAAGATTTTTGTATGTACGACATTCTGCAACTGAACGATATGCTCGTTCCTGAACTGATGGACATTGCCGAGCAACTTAAAATTCCCAATTTAAAAAAACTGGACAAACAAGGGCTTGTCTATAAAATTTTGGATAACCAGGCAGTTACGGGCTCTAAAGGTAGTGCTCAAGGTGAAGAAAAAGGTAAGCGGAAACGTATTATCAAAGCAACAACAGCCAATTCTACAGAGGAAGCTGAAGTAATAGAAAATGGAGTTGCTGAAGCAGGGAGTTCTGAAAAAGAAGCTCCTCATGCCAGCGATAAAAAAGTAGTTAAAAAGGCAGGTGCATCTCAAACATTCAGGAAAGAGGAAAAGCATGCAACAAAGAAAGGGCGTAAGAAACCCGACGAAATAGATGAAGTTGAAGCTATTGAAGAAGAACCGCGACAGGAGGAAATAGAAGAGGAAGAAAATTTTGAAGAACAAGAGGAGCAGCCTGCTGAAGCAAATTCTGATAAAAATGCCCCTGCATCCAGCTCAGACAGCAATATTCCCCAGAATAAACCTTTTCCGCAAAGACGGGAACAAAATTTTAATATAGAATTTGACGGTGTTATTCTTTCAGAAGGCGTTTTGGAAATGATGCCAGACGGATATGGGTTTCTCCGTTCATCAGACTATAATTATCTATCCTCTCCCGATGATGTATACGTTTCTCCTTCACAGATAAAACTTTTTGGATTAAAAACAGGAGATACTGTACATGGCGCTGTTCGTCCCCCAAAAGAAGGTGAAAAATATTTTGCTCTATTAAAAGTAGATACGATCAATGGTAAAGGGCCTGATGAGGTTCGCGACAGGGTGCCGTTTGACTATCTTACACCCTTATTCCCGTTTGAAAAGTTGAATTTGTTTACAACTGCCAGTGATTACTCTACACGGATAATGGATCTGTTTACACCCATTGGTAAAGGGCAAAGGGGATTAATTGTAGCACAGCCAAAGACCGGTAAAACGATGTTACTGAAATCGGTGGCAAACGCCATAGCCGAAAATCACCCGGAATGTTACCTGATGGTGGTACTGGTAGATGAAAGGCCGGAGGAGGTAACAGATATGGAAAGAAGTGTAAAGGCCGAGGTGATAGCCTCCACATTTGATGAACCAGCAGAAAAACACGTAAAAGTGTCCACTATGGCGCTTCAAAAAGCAAAAAGGCTGGTAGAATGTGGCCATGATGTAGTCATCCTTTTAGACTCTATTACCCGTTTAGCCCGTGCGCATAATACGGTGGCGCCTTCAAGTGGAAAAGTATTATCAGGTGGTGTGGAAGCGAATGCGATGCAGAAACCCAAACAGTTTTTTGGTGCCGCTCGTAAAATTGAATTTGGAGGTTCTCTGACGATTATAGCTACTGCCCTGGTAGATACAGGTAGTAAAATGGATGAGGTGATCTTTGAAGAATTCAAAGGAACCGGTAATATGGAATTACAATTGGAAAGAAGATTGTCTAATAAGAGAATCTATCCTGCTATAGATCTTACGGCTTCGTCTACCCGCCGTGATGAATTGCTTCTGGACCGGGATGTATTGCAGCGGATGAACCTGCTCCGTGTTTTTCTTGCCGACATGAATGTGGAAGAAGCTATGAGAGAGTTGCTGAACCGGATGAAGGGAACAAAAAACAATGAAGAATTTTTAGCTTCAATGAACAGATAATTTAACACACTTTAAAAAGAACTTATGAAAACAGTAATTGCCAGATTTTTTGCAGCCTCCTTATTATTAATAATGCTTTCCTGCAACGACGAAAAAAAGAAAGTGGAAACAACCACAACGACTCACGAGCAACGTGAGGCCACTAGAACTGAGCGTAAAAAAACTGAAATTTCCGTGGGCCCTGGTGGTGCGGAAGTAAAAACAAAAAGTGGAACCGAGGTGAAAGTAAGCGATAAAGGTGCAGCGGTAGGAAGCAAAGATGTGAAGATTGATATTAAAAACAAGAACAATAAATAATTAGTTCTTTTCTTAAATTATTAAAAAGCTTCCCTTTTCCGGGAAGCTTTTTTAATTAAAGACCAACTAGCTGCATTGCGCTTAGAACCTGGTACACGTAAAAGGTCTGCATGATGAAAATCGGGCATCTACCGGCACAATCAAACCAACCTGCATTCGTTATAGCATGTAGAAATCTTATATCCTAATCAAAGACTGCATGGCAGAATGATATGTTGAAAACCCTGAAACTTCTCTTTTCCTTGCTTTTTATTCCCTTGGTTTTTCATGCACAAAAAACTCTTACCGGTTTGTGGGTGGGGACGTTAAGTAATGACAGCACAACCATAAGAAAGGATCAGTCCTACGAAATTGCCCTTACTCAGTATAAGGAAAAAGTGTACGGATATTCACGAAGTACATTCATAATAAATGATACTCTTTACTTTATTTTGAAGCGGGTAAAAGGAACTATCGAAGAAGGAATTTGTGAAGTAAAGGATGAAGAAATCGTTTCACACAATTTTCCCCGCCGACCCGACAAAGGTGTAAAAATGATAAGTACTTTTCGCCGAAATCAAAACGATAGCACCTGGCAGCTAGATGGGAACTGGAAAACCACAGCATCAAAAAAACACAGGTATTATTCCATATCAGGTAAAATAAATCTTAAGTCAGAACCTGATCCGGAAAAATCTAAGATTTTCCCTCACCTGGAGGAATTAAGTCTTGCAAATGAGGTTGCCTTTTATAAAGAATCAAATAGATCAAACCAGGAGGTTAGTGCTTTGCGCCATCAATCCACTCCGCAGGCCAACTCCACTATAAGTACCAGGACTGAGTCGGTTGGTGCCAATCCAGAAATGCAAGCGGTTTTAAAGGAAGAAGCATCAGACAAAGGTTTTTCTAATAATAAGCAACCTGCAGAGGCAAATAAGACTGAGAAAAACAAAATAGCTGATGAAGCTCCAGTATTTGCATCCATAAAAAAATCAGAAATACCTCCCAGTTCGGTACCCGCCAATGAAAAGAAAAATTTGAATAAAGAAGTCTCCAAACCTCAAATAGTTAAACCCGAGACATCGATAAAACCAATTGAAAGTTTGGCAACAACAAAAAACACGGTGGTAAAATCAGAACCCAAAAACACCGAAACGATAGCTTTTGTAACACTGCCTGAGGAAAAGAAAACTATTGCAAAAGATGTACAAATTGAAAATAAAATCTCCTCCGCTGCGGCATTTATCCGGGAAAGAAAAACAGTAGCACCCCAGGTAGTGGATTTCCGGACCGACAGCCTGGAATTAAGGCTTTATGATAATGGGGAAATAGACGGGGACACTGTGAGTGTTCTATTAAATGGTGAACTTTTTTTGGCGAGGCAGGGATTAAAAGCATCGGCCATTAAAAAGACCATTTATGTTGAACCGGGAAGTGATGAAATTACACTAGTTTTGTATGCTGAAAATCTGGGTAAATATCCACCCAATACCGGCTTACTGGTGGTTCAAGATGGCGATGAAATTTACCAGATCCGCTTTAGTGCAGATCTTCAACAAAATGCATCTATCGTTTTCAGAAGAAAAAAATAAATCCCGTATTATTATATAAGCTGACCCAAGGTGGACTTTTATATATTAACGAGACCCGGAAATTTACTGAGGCGACCTTTTCAATAAGTTCCCTAGTCAACGTGGAACACATAGAAAAAAAATGGTAAGGATTTATTATTTGTCTATATCCAAACGGAGCGCCATCACCAGCTCTCTTTCAAATCCTTTTTGCAATAAAAATTCGATTGTTTTTTGTTTCCGGAAAAAAGGTTCCTCTATTTTTAGGGAAACATATTTTTCCTCAGCCAGTTTATTCAACTGTGTTAGATATTCTTTTTCATTTATTTGAATAAGGGCTTTGTTGATGCTATGGTTATTTACCTGTTTTTGTTTGAGCGCAAACTTTATTTTTATCCTGCCCCATTGCTTTACACGAAACTTACCTCCCGCAAAAGCAAGTGCAAATCTTTCTTCATTCAGGTAATTTTCTTCTATTAATGTACTTATAATCGCATCGTGATCTTTTTTCCATACACCCAGGCTATATAGTTTTTCTTTTACCTCACTATGACAGCGTTCCTGGTAGGCGCAATAATGTTTTAATTTTTGCAACGCCTGTTCTGGAGTAAGTTGCTTTTTGTAAATGCTCATTAATTATGATTATTTACCTGCTTAAATTAAGGGTGCCTTTGTATTTGTGTTTTTAAGTACAAAGCAAGATAATAAAAGATGGGCTGGGCTCAAGAAGCTAAACCAGATTCCCCCTTTCTAATCTCTCCTGAATTTGCTGACAGTAGAGCAAAAATCAGTAGTTTCGCCCCATTCAATTTTATTTATGAAGTTTATTGTCTCCTCCTCCTCTTTGTTAAAGCAATTGCAGCATATTGCTGGTGTTATTAGCGCCAATACCGTGTTGCCAATTCTTGAAGATTTTTTGTTTGAGGTTGAAAAAAATAAACTGACGGTAGTAGCTACTGACCTGGAGACAGTGATGAGGGTGCAATTAGAAATAGAAGCAAAAGACACCGGGAAGGTTTGCATTCCGGCAAGGATCCTGCTTGATTCCTTAAAAAATATACCTGATCAGCCCCTTACTTTTACCATTGATAAAAATTTTGGCGTTGAAATTACCAGCGATAATGGTAAGTATAAGGTAATGGGTGAAAATCCCGACAATTTTCCAAAGGAACCTGTAGCTGATAATACCACTTCCTTTACCATCACTTCTTCAGCGCTGGTAACCGCAATTAATAAAACTTTATTTGCTACAAGTAATGATGATCTGCGACCGGCAATGACGGGTGTTTTATTTGAGCTGGATAAAAAAGGATTGCAGTGTGTTGCTACAGATGCACATCGTTTGGTCAGGTACAAAAGAAAAGACGTTAGTTGTCCAAAAACAGACACATTCATTGTTCCAAGAAAACCTCTTAATTTATTGAAATCTGCTATTCCTTTTGCAGATGATGAATTGACCATAAGTTATAACAGTAATCACCTTTTTGTGAAACATGGTACTACACAAATGAGTTGCCGGTTGATAGACGCCCGGTTCCCGGATTACAGGGTAGTGATCCCTGCCGACAACCCTTACAGGCTTACCGTTAATAAAAATGATTTTCAGAGTGCCTTGCGCCGGGTAAGCATATTCAGTAATAAAAGCACAAACCAGGTAGCCCTGACCATAAGTGGCAGCGAATTGCAACTGGCAGCGCAGGATATTGATTTTAGTTTTGAAGGAAATGAACGTATGAAGTGCCAGTACAATGGCGAAGACCTGGCCATTGCATTCAATGCAAAATTTTTAGTAGAAATGTTATCCGCGGCAGACGGCGAAGAAGTCAACCTGGAACTATCAACTCCAACAAAAGCAGGACTGATTAAACCTACCGACCAGGAAGAAAATGTAGAAATGCTGATGCTGGTAATGCCTTTGATGCTGAATCAATAGCCAGACCGCCCTAGATTAATAAATAGGATTAAGACATTATAGGCTCTCTGATCTGGAGAGCTTCTTTTTTAACACTCTCATCCATGAAGTTTGTTCTCTTGCTTTCTTTCGACAACTATATTCCGGCTCATATTGCATTGGGCAGGTTGAAAGAAGAATTTGTCAATTGTTACTTGCAGGATGAGTACAGCGTAACTATCGATCCGTTTCTATCCAACGCCATTGGAGGTATCAAGTTGATGGTAGTAGAATCGCAGGTAGAACGGGCAAGAGAAATATTGAATATTTCAGAATAGTCGTTTTTAAACCTCTCGCCAATCCTTCGTAACTTTTCTTCATAATCGAGTGGGAAATGCCAGATAATATAATCAATTATTTCTCTACGCTGGAGCAAAGGCCTATGGAAAGAATGGCTATCCTTGTTGCTGGGCTTCTTCTATTCTGGATCATAGAAGGAGCCATTCCTTTGTTACCATTACAATATAAAAAAAACAAACTAAAACACGCCGTCGTTAATTTTGGTTTCACCCTTATTCATCTAATTATTCATACGGCCATTGCGGTATTGATTGTAAAACTTTCCGACTGGTGTTTGGATCAGCGTTTTGGGCTGGTATATTGGTTTGATGCCAATATTACGATGACGATTATTGTCAGTGTACTAGCCTTAGATTTCAGCAGCTGGCTGGTGCATCTGGTGATGCATAAAACACCAATCCTGTGGCGATTCCATCTCATCCATCATAGTGACAACAGCGTGGATGTCACAACCGGTCTTCGTCACCATCCTGGCGACAGTCTATTACGGGGTGTCTTTTTTCTCCTGCTGATTTTTGTTTCCGGGGCTCCTGTATATAGCGTAATGATCTATCAAACCCTGGTAGTTTTATCTACAGCATTTACCCATGCCAATATTTCTTTACCGGGTAAACTTGACAGGGCATTAAGTTATATCCTTGTTTCTCCTAATATGCATAAGGTACACCACCATTGGAAACAACCTTTTACAGATAGCAACTATGGTGCAGTGTTTTCGTTCTGGGATCGCATTTTAGGTACATTTATGCACCTTGACGCAAAAAAAATCCGCTATGGGCTTGATCAATATTATCCCAATGAAAAGGATGAAGATTTTGTTGCCCTGATGAAAAAACCATTTCAGAAATTAGGTAGCTAAAAGAGAGCACCCGTTATTTTTGCAGCATGAACATTATTGCTATGATACCCGCCCGGTATGCGGCCACAAGATTTCCTGCGAAATTGATGCAGCCGCTGGGTTCCAAAACTGTTATCCGGCATACATATGACGCAACAGTAGCCACCGCTCTTTTTGATGAAGTGGTGGTAGTTACAGACAGTGATATCATCTTTAAAGAAATAGAATCCCATGGAGGTAAAGCAATAATGAGTATGAAGACTCATGAGAGCGGCAGCGATCGTATAGCAGAGGCAATTGCAGAACTGAATGTGGATGTAATTATTAATGTACAGGGAGACGAACCGTTTATAAGAAAAGAGCCACTTGAAAAATTAGTTAAGTTATTTGAGGACCCTTTGGTACAAGTTGGCTCGTTGATGAGAAAAATTGAAGAACCCGGCGGATTACAGGGAAACAGTTTTGTAAAAGTGGTAGTGAATAATAAAAATGATGCACTATACTTCAGCAGAAGTATAATTCCATTTGCTGCAGATCAAAACTTTAGTCCTCCCTATTTTTTACATGTTGGTGTATATGGCTATAGAAAACAAACGCTTTTGAATTTTACAAAATGGCCTCCCGCAATACTGGAGCAAGCAGAAAAATTAGAACAATTGCGGTATTTAGAAAATGGGATCCCGATCCGAATGGCATTGGTCAATTTCAAGAGTGTAGCAATTGATACTCCTGAAGATTTAGAAAGAGCGGAAAAATTATTGTAAGTAAATTTCTGTTTCCTTCCAATCCAAGCCATGGGGTGATCGTTGATTAATATTTCCCTTTTCAAAAGTATGGTCTATCCTGTCTTTATTATTCTGATTCGCTTACTTCACTCAGCTGGTAGCGAAAAGCTTTATTAACCAACCGGAGCGGTTGATGGATCTTTTCACTATACACTTTTATAAAGCCTGCGCCAAAATAGAGGATGAATGAAGAATAAAATACGAACAATAAAATAAGAACAATTGATCCGGATGCGCCATACAAAGTGGAAATATTACTATTGCGTATAAGGAAAGAAATAAGCGTTTTTCCTGCAGAAAACAACACCCCTGTTAAGCACCCACCGGCAATTGCTACCCTCCAGGAGGGCCGGCCATCTGCCAGGTAGCGGAATAAGATGATGAACCAGGAGGTAACAATGACCACACTTACCACTTCATTTAAAATGCCTTTGAAATAACCACCAGCCAGGGGCCATAGTTTTTCAAGATAGTTTCCGGACAATAACTCAAAGCCATCAAGGAATATGCCGGCCAGAAATAACAATCCGGCGACAAGAATGATTCCTAATGACCTGGCCCGCAAGCCCAGCCTGAATAAGATTCCCGGTTTATCTTTTACACGAATATTCCATATTTCATTAAGCGAATCTTTAATGACAGAAAATAAAGTAGTGGCAACAAACACCAGAAATAAAAATCCGCCAGTTGTGATATACCAGTTCCTGGCCAGTGTTCCGAACTGCCTGATGGTTTGGTTTATTTGAGATGCACTGGATTTACCCAGTGTTTCTTCCAGTATTTCTTTCATTTCTGAGCCCACAAATCGCAGGTTTAAAAACAAACCAAATAATTGAAATAAAATGATAAGAATAGGAGGAAGAGCAAATGTGGTAAAAAATGCCGTTGCCGCGGCCATGCGCAAAAAATCATTCTTCTTCATTTCTCTGAATGAATTGCTCATTAAGCTCCAGAATGACAAATCTCTGTTCACTTCTTTTTCCTGTTTCGCTTCACCCATACGTTAACTGCTCTGGTATTTGAACTCCTAAAAGTAATGGATACTCTTTACAACTCAATTATACTGGCCGGGTTGATTATTTTCCTTCCTCAAATTCATCATTATTTTCGGAAGTAAATAAAATCAACAATATCTGAAATTTGCAGGCGTTGGTATCATCGGGGCCTGTTTTCCTTATCTTTTATTACCTTTCTTTTATGAACGTGAAGTTGAAACCAGAAAAGTATTTACGCTATCTGTACCTGCCAAATCTTTTTGGTACCAAGCGTACCAAGGAAATTTTGCATGTAAATCCTACTGTTATTCCCTTTAGGGAAGAAGCCAAAGAAGTAGTTGCCTTTGTATATGATTACGACTCCTCCTCCATCACAGAAAAAAGATTGGAGAACATTGATGAAGCCATATCTTTTCGTGATTCCAAACGGATTTCATGGATCAATATAGATGGATTGAGAAAAAATGATGTGGAAGCGATTTCCAGCCATTATGGTATTCACCCCCTGATTGTAGAAGATATTTTAAGTGTGGATCAACGTCCTAAAATGGATGAAGTGGACAGCGTTTTGTTTTGCCTTTTAAACATGCTGTATTTTAATGCCGAGAAAAAAACTGTGGAAACAGAACAGATCAGCATTTTACTGGGGAAAGATTTTGTGATTACATTCCAGGAAGACGCCAGCCGGGATGCCTTTAACCCGATTAGAAGTAAACTTAAGATTGGCAAAAGCCAGATCAGGCAGCGCAGCCCCGACTATATGTTGTATGCTATGCTGGATCTTATTGTAGATAATTACTTTTTAGTTATGGAGTCGCTTGGCGAACAGATCGAGTTATTGGAAGAAGAGGTCGTTCGTAAAAGCAATAAAAGATCACTGGCCCGTATCAACCAACTGCGTAAAGAGCTGATTGTTTTAAAAAGAAATATAGCACCCGTCAGAGACCTGGTGGGAAGTATTATCCGGAGTGAGAGTGAACTGCTTGATGACCGAACCACCAAATACTTTAAAGATGTTTACGATCATATAATCCAGGCCTTTGACCTGAGTGAAAACTATCGTGATGTAATGATGACCATGCAGGACCTGTATGTTAGTAATGTTAACCTGCGGCTCAATGAAGTGATGAAAGTAATGACCATTGTTACCTGCCTGCTAGCTCCCGCGACAGTTATTGGGGGGATTTTTGGAATGAATTTCGACATCATTCCTTATGCGCACCACAATTGGGGTTTTTATTTTGCGGTTAGCGTCATGCTGATCGTTCCGCTGATCATGCTGTATATTTTTAAGAAAAGAGGATGGTTTTGAATTCCCGATTCAATCAAATTATCAACCGGCTCGTCTTAATTTTTAAGACCTTTTAATCGGAGTTTAAATTTCAGCTGCTCCGGGTTTTATTTTTTTATATACAGGTACAGTACTACAAGGTTCACCATACATAATACTCTTGACTACGGGTCGTAAAAGCTTAGTCAGTTCCATATATACGTAATCTCCTATTGGAGTATCACCACAACCTTTTATTACTACTCTCTTATCTTCAAAATCCTTTATCTCTATGTTTGAAATATTTTTTATAAAAAGTTGCCGCTGTAATTCTTTTTCGTCGCCCATTATTATTTCCCTGGCGATTGGTTGCAATCCAGATGCTATAAGCATGTAAGCCCATACTGGTATTATGGCATCTGCTGAGCAAATTAAGGCTACGTTTTTATCCCTGTATATTTCCCAATCCAGTTTTTTGAGCCCCTCCCGGAAATCTTTTTCTTTTAATATAAGTCCCATGAATAAATGATCTTTTAAATCAAAGATCACAGTTTCTCCAGCGGGAAAATAGGTAGCGGGATCAAGTGTTACAATTCCGCTTTCAGCTACTTTATTTATTATTGATTCAGCCATTTCTTTTGAATTTATATACAAAGATAATAACAGCCGCGGCGGCATAAGGTTTATGTAACTATTCATGCCCTTATTATGTGAAAGCTATGCCTGTTTTTATACGTTTTAATAGTTTAGAATTGCCTGTAATGGAACAGTATTCATTTGTTGGACCTGCATAAAAAAGTCCCGCACGTGCGGGACTTTATATACTATAATAATCTGCTGTTTAAAATATTTCTCTCCGGTTGTCTTTAATTTCAGCAGCTTCTATAAGCACCTGCTGGGGATATCCGCCTCTCATCTTAGCCTCTTCATATTTGGATCTTCTTTGTTCAGCTACATTGGCATTTGCTACAGGAGTTGCTGATACACTATTGACTTTAACTACGTATACCCCACTGGTGCCTTCTATCGCTTCAGGTACCACTTTTCCTTTATTGGCCGGGTTGAAAGCAGCACCCATCACTTTCGGCTCTGAGGAAACAATGGTTGATTGAGATCCTGACATACGAAGACTATCAACAGACTCAATACTCTTTCCTCCTAAGGCAGTGGCCGCTGCTTCTAATGATGTTATTGATCCGATTTTCTTCTGTATTAGTCCTGCCTTTTTATGATTTCGTAAAAGAGGTTCTACCAGGGGTCTGGCCTTAGCAGCTGTTTGTGTGCCTTTTTTATTTGCTTCTGTTACTACCGCCACAATATAACTTTCTCCTATTCTTTCCGGCTGTAATACTTCACCCTTGTCAGCATCGTATACACTTTTTACCAATGCACGGGAAACCCCAAGACCCTGAAGCTGGTAATCATTTGGAGTAATGTCATTTATTAATAGTTTGTTTATTCCCTTTGATCTCAGTTTTTCGGCATTAGCATCAAAGGACTTTTGATCACGGCTGTTTCCTGCAAATAATGTGGCTTCATTGCTTGCATTGGCATCCGTTTCCTGGCTGGCTTCAATTGGAAAGGACAGATAGGCAATTTTATATGCAGGAGATCCGCCTTTTTGAGACAGAATTTCAATATAGTGATAACCGAATTCCGTTTTTACAATTCCTTTTGAGCCGGTACTGTTATTAAAAATATATTCATTGAACTCGGGAACCATGCCTCCTGATGTAACGTTTTCGTAAACACCTCCCTTATCCTTACTTCCCGGATCATCGGAGAGTTTCGCCGCAATAGAATCAAAGTTGGCACCACTTTGAATTACAGTCCTGATACTATCTATCAATTTTTTTGCAGAAACTGTATCTCTTACAGGCAGTGTTTGGCCGCTTTGCGGATCACGTTGTGTAGTGGCTACCAGGATATGGCGAACTTTCACCGTATCAGGTTGCGTTTTTACAGCAACAATCTTTGCCATTGAATAAGATCCACCGTCGATATAAGGTCCATAAACATTACCAACCGGCGTTTTAAAAATTGAATCTTTGACTGCTATTTGGATATTTTTTCCATTGATAAAACTATTATAATATGTTCCTACACCTTGTCTGTCCAGGAATTGCTGCAGGTCGGCCGTACTGTCAAACTCTGGTTTTAATGCAAGTAATCTTTCTTTTATTGCATTTGAATCTGCAGCAGTAGGCAGGGCACTAAACGACACGTATGCAATATTCCTGGTTTCTTCCTGCTTAAAATCATCTTTGTGTTTGCTGATATAATCTTCTATTTCCTTATCCGACACGTTGACAGCGCTATCCGGAATGCTGGTGTAAAATTCACGAACAAGAGAGATACTTGCCAGCTGGCTATTATCAGCATTTTGTTTTTCAATCAACCATTTAGGAAAATTCGCGGTGTTGGTGAGCATGGAATTATACTTTTCATTCATCCGCATGAACTCAAGCTGGTTGACATAACTATTAAACTGTTCTTTTTGGGCTTCAGGCGTTTGTTTGCTTTTCATCATCTGGTCAATCTGTTGTTTGGCCATCTGTGCATTATAAACGCCTGTTTGGGGATCTGTAAACTGTTGTTTTAAATCCTGGGGAGCGTTGGGACCATATAAGATATCTCCCATTTCTTTTTTACCTATCTGCACTCCAAGTTTTTCAAGTTCTGAAGTCATTACGATGCGGCCCAGTTCCTGGTTCCAGGCGCCATCAATAGCTTGCTGACGGGTAGCGGAACCGGAAGGATAACCCTGCGCTTGCATGCTTGCTTCCTGCCTGTCAATTGCTTTATTAAAGGCAATGGCATCAATTTTTTCTCCGTTGATGACACCAACTGTATTGGTAATTCCGCTCTGAAACAAACTTCCTCCATTTTCAAAGGCAAGCATTACAACGAAAGTAAGCAAGGCTATTGCGATAACCACGGCCATTAATTTTGCATACTTTTCCTGTATCTTCTGGATAACTGACATATTGTTCTAAGGGTTTTAAAAGGGAGGCAAAAATAGGGTAATTATGCTTATTAACAAACTGTGGAAAAGCGGCCAAAAGCCTTTAAAATTGAGGGTTTGATAAGGGCAGATATTCTTATAATTATCCTTCTTTCTGCATTTGCCAGCTGCCCCTTAAAAGTTGCTCTAAACTATTTTCTGGTGATTCAATGGCATCAATAACCATCTCCCAGTCACCTGTAAACCTTTTGAGTTTAAAATCATAATTTCCTTCATAATGTATTTGCGGATGGTTTTTTTCTTTGAAAAAATGGCTTCTTTCTTTTCATTAACCTCAAATAAAAATGGATATTGTTTAATAATGCTGATAAATTCTGACTGTAAAAAACCGTGAATGTCGGCAGCATTGTTATTTTCCCCAATACCATCAAAGTCAACACTTTTGCCAATAAACTGGCCATTATTTTCTTTTTCTATAAATAGCATGAAAGTGGTTATTTCACCCTCAGCGCTTCCATAATCCGGCCCCAGTTCAAAATATCCTCTCCATTGACCTTCAAGCTTTATTTCCACGCTATTTCCTTTTGGGATGAACCAGTTTCATTTCTTTTATTAAATGACCAGCTCCGGCATATTTGTCTATTATGAATAATACATATCGAATATCAACCATAATATTTCGGCAAATGGAGGGATCGTAATTTATATCGCTCATAGTTCCTTCCCAAACACGATCAAAATTTAATCCTACCAGGTTTCCATATGCATCCAGAGCTGGGCTGCCTGAATTACCGCCCGTAGTATGATTAGATGCTGTAAAACACACAGTCATTTTTCCGCCCTGGCCATATTGACCAAAATCTTTTGCTTTATATAAATCCCTTAATTTTTCCGGCACATCAAATTCATAATCTCCGGGTATATATTTCTCCATCACCCCTTCCAGGTAAGTATAGTAACCAAATTTCACGGCATCGCGGGCATGATATCCTTTTACTTTTCCATAAGTGACACGAAGGGTGCTGTTGGCATCAGGATAATATTTTTTTTCCTTCATTACATCCATTTGACCCTGCATATATATTCTCTGCAGTTGGTTGATCCGATTCTGAATTTCATTTAACCTGTTAGCTACTTTTTCATTATATATTTTTACCATATCCAGGTATAATGTTACTGCAGGGTCTTTATTAATAGCAATTAATGCTTTTTGAGGATCGCCTGAAATTAATTCACTGCTATATAATTTATCCTTGTATGCAAGATTTGAAACCTTATAACAGAGTACTTCCAAATGGGTAATTCCCGGATCGTGAGTATTATGATCTGTCCATTCCTTTTTTGCCAGCCCTGAAATAAATTCCGCCGGTTGGTCTTTCACATACATTTCCATTAAGCTGCGGAACAGATGACGGTCTACTTCGTAACTATACTCTTTATACTGATTATCCAGTAATTCCTTAACTTTAATGAGTTGTTCTTTATATCCCTTTTCGCCATTTTTTTCATATTCCCTGCTCAGGGTACTTAAGTAAGATGCAATTGAAAACAATTCAATCTTACTGGTGATCTCTAAAAAATAATCTCTTGCCAGCCCATACTCTCTTATTTCAGTATATGCCTCCTGCAAATCTTTTAATACAGTGCCATATTTTTCTTTCCAGTCTGCATTTGGGCCCTTAATGCCGGCAGAAAGATTTATTCTTTTTTGAAATTCTTCTTCATTCTTCTTCTTCTTTTCAACTGCATTTGTTCTGGTTAACCCTAAAATTTCTCCCTGCCATTTCTTCCATGCATTACTGATTCCGGCATATTTGGACGCATACTGAATTTTTATTTTCTCATCCTTCCGCATATAGCTATCTATTACGGACAAGGCTTTATCACGGATGGCTATTTTTGCCGGATCATTTACTTTGATTATCTGTTCCACTGCTTCAGAGTGCAGGTATTCTGTTGTTTTTCCCGGAAACCCCAGGACCATAGTAAAGTCATTTTCCGCAACCCCATCAAGGGAAACTGAAAATGATTTTTTTGGTGTATAAGGAATATTATCAGCAGAATATGCTGCCGGTTTATTGTCCCTTCCGGCGTAAATACGAAATATAGAAAAGTCTCCTGTATGACGGGGCCATATCCAGTTGTCCGTGTCTTTTCCAAAATTTCCAATGGCAGAAGGAGGTGCTCCTACCAGGCGGACATCACTATAGGTTTCAGTAACAAAAAGAAAATATTGGTTTCCTTCAAAGAAAGATCTTACAAATGATGACTGAAAACTTTCCTTTTTTATCCGTTTCCTTATATCATTATTATTTCTGTCAATCAGGGATTGTCTTTGTCTTTCATTCATATCGTTTGTGACTCCGTTCAATGCCTGGCTGCTTACTTCCTCTATTCTTACAATAAATGTTACAAACAGGCCGGGCTCAGGAAGTTCCTGTCCCCGGTTCATTGCCCAAAATCCATCCTTTATATAATTATGGTCAAGTGTCGAGTGATTTTGTATAGCGTCGAATCCACAGTGATGATTTGTTAATACTAATCCTTTTTCAGAAATGATTTCACCCGTGCAAAAACCTCCAAAACTAACAATAGCATCTTTCAGACTGCCTTTGTTTATATCGTAAATATCTTTAGCCGATATCTTCATCCCCATACTTTTCATATGCTTTTCATTCAATTTTTCAAGCAGAAAAGGAAGCCACATTCCTTCATCAGCTTTTACTATAGAAACAATAAATAATAAGATGGCAACCAACGCCTGCTTCAAGTATTTCATCTGGTTATTTTTAGATTTATTTAAAAATAGTTGGTATTATATATATAAGGAATAAAAATAACTGATTTTTAGGTCTGCCTTTTTATCAAAAAAAGATACTTCACCCAAACCTCTTATAGATATTTATAATCTGTTGCTGTGTTTACATTTCTCCGGTGGAGTTTTTTACTCCCATCGGGTTGTTGATAACTGCAATAGGGTGTTAATAATCTCATGTGGAACGTTAGTATGAAATATAATTATTGGATACTAATAAATACATTGTGTCAAAAAAAAGATAGAATAGACTCTAAGAGGTGACTTGTTCTTTCCCTTTTCACAAATTTTAATTTTAAAATCTCATTTCTTTTTTCACTTACCTGAATTAACAATTATGTTAACACATATATGAAAAGCAGGACCAGCAACGAGGAATAATGTTAATTACTTAAAAAAAATGTGTATTATGAAAAAACAATAATTTTGTACCAGTTCTTTTCCACTAATTCACAGTCATAATAATAATAGCTTTTTTTATAAATATTGTATTAATACATTTATTATAATACAAAAGAGATTATATAAAATGTTTTTGAAAAATTGAAAAAGCTGATCGAATATTGCTCTCCCGATTTGAAATGCTCAGTAACTTTCTTCAAAAAAAATAAATGTAATGGAAAAAGAGACACTTGCCACTGCGAAAGCCAATGTTGATCATCGTGGTTTTTTGGATATAAACCTTGACCCAACACTGGATCTTTTTGCTGAAATTGAACGGTTGAAGAAAGAAAAGAATGCTGTGGTTCTTGCCCATTACTACCAGGAACCTGATATCCAGGATGTAGCGGATTATATCGGCGATAGCCTGGGTCTGGCCCAGCAAGCAGAGAAAACCACAGCAGATATGATCGTTTTTGCGGGTGTTCATTTCATGGCGGAAACGGCTAAGATTTTAAATCCTTCAAAAAAAGTGGTCATCCCGGATCTGAAGGCTGGTTGCTCATTGAGCGATAGTTGTCCACCACCCTTGTTTGCAAAATTCAAGGAACAGCATCCTGATCATGTTGTGGTGAGTTATATCAACTGCAGTGCGGGTATTAAGGCCCTGAGTGATGTGATCGTTACGAGCAGTAATGCAAAAATTATTGTTGAAAGCTTTCCAAAGGATCAGAAAATAATTTTTGCACCGGATAAAAACCTGGGCGCATATATCAACAAAGTAACCGGAAGAGATATGTTGCTTTGGAACGGCGCTTGTATGGTGCATGAAATTTTTAGTTTGGAAAAAATAACCCGCTTAAAAGTAAAACATCCCAACGCTAAATTCATTGCGCATCCCGAATGTGAGGAGCCTGTTTTACGTATTGCCGATTTTATTGGTTCTACAACTGGTTTATTGAAATATACTTTGTCTGACGATTCGATGGAATATATTGTGGGCACGGAAACCGGCATACTGCACCAGATGATGAAAGCGGCACCCCATAAAACGTTTATTCCTGCTCCACCTACTAATAGCTGTGCATGTAATGATTGCCCGCACATGAAGTTAAATTCACTGGAGAAAGTTTATTTGTGTATGGAATATGAAACCCCAGCCATTACAATGGATGAAGACCTTCGGTTGGCAGCGAAAAAACCAATAGACAAAATGCTGGAAATATCTGCCATGGCCGGACTTTAAAATATAATTTTCCTGGGTGAAAATGTTTATAATTGAATGTCGTAAAGAATAAGTAAAGATTTTAGTATCTGGCCTTAGATTAATTGATGAATCACTCTAGCGGGGGCTCAATATATTTTTCATTTATGGGCTCCAGGCGATGGCGCATGATCAGGCGGGCACAAGTATTCCATCTCAGAATAGAATCATCATTGCCCGCGGGACGAACAGCTTCCGCTTTTTCAAAAAATTCCATGGCCTCTTCTAACCACTCATAAACAGCAAACTGACCTCCTTTCATCCGGTTGAGTATTGCCATTCCTTCCCGCTCACAAATAATACCAGCATAATAATTTTTTTCATACTCAGATTGAAGGCGGGGCAGAAGTTGACGAGCCCTGTTCACATCGCCGGAGGCAGATGTGTCAAATTGGTCTGTTATGGATAATAACAATACAATGATTGCTCTTGCATGCTGCGGGTCTGTTTCTAATATATCAAGACAGATGCTTTCTGCAAGGCCAGGTTCATCCAGCAACCTGTAACGTTCTGCTTTTTCTATAGCTGCCGGAATACTTTCTCTGGAGATGGGTTTGATTTGAAACATGGCATTTTGTTTTTAGAATTCGCAATCAATATTAATTTTTACCCCTTAGTTTTCACCTTCCCTGTCCGGAATATGCTTAATAATTTTTTAATGGGATCATAATATCGGTCCGCCACTCTTTCTTTTAAAGGAATAATAGCGTTGTCTGTTATTATTATGTCTTCCGGGCAAACGGTAGTACAACATTTAGTGATATTACAATAACCAATCCCTTCTTCATTTTTCAAATCCTGCAATCTGTCTTCAATATCCAGCGGATGCATTTCCAGTGCAGCCACATATACCAGGAAGCGGGGACCTATAAATTGATCATGGAGTTTGTGTTCCCGTAAAACATGACAAACATCCTGGCATAAAAAACATTCAATGCACTTCCGGAATTCCTGCACCCTGTCAATATCATTTTGTACCATTCTCCAGGTTCCGTCTATTGCATCAGGAGGCCGGGGTTTAAATTTTTTTATTTTTTTCTTAACGGCAAAATTCCAGGAAACATCTGTTACTAAATCTTTTATTACCGGAAAGGCCTTCATGGGTTGTATGAGTATGGGTTTATCAATTGCCAGATCACTAAGCCTGGTCATACACATCAATTTAGGTAAGCCATTTATTTCTGCAGAGCAGGATCCACATTTTCCTGCCTTACAGTTCCATCGAACGGCTAAATCATTAGCATGTACTGCCTGTATTTGGTGTACGGCATCTAAAACCACCATTCCTTCTGAAATCTCTGTAGAATAGGTTTCATTTTTCCCTTCGGTGATTCCACCGCGCCAAATATGAAAAGTTGCTACTGGCATTTTATTTTGAATTAATTTGAAATAGCATGATGGCCCGCTACACAATTATTTCATTTCTTCAATTATCTGCAGGAGGTCTGGTCTTATGGCTGGTACGGGTTCACTCTTGACTTTCATGTCGCCATCATCTCCTTTGTAAATAACAAAATTGAATTTTCCATTCTTTTCGTCTTTTTGAGGATAATCTTCTCTGAAATGGGCTCCCCTGCTTTCCTTTCTTAAAACGGCGGCCTTTGCTATAGCTTCTGATACTGTAAGTAAATTTTTTAAATCCAGTGCGGTATGCCATCCGTTATTGTATTCACGGTTGCCAACTACTTTTATTTTGTCAGCCCGGGCCCAAATTTTTTTAATCTCATCTATGGCTTTTGTTAATTCATTTTCCGTTCGTACTATGCCCACAAGATCCTGCATCATCTCCTGCAGATCGTATTGAAGCTGATAGGGATTTTCTCCTTCTGTTCTCTCAAAGGGGTTTAAAGCCCATTTGGAAAAAGTTGATATATCATCTTCATTAACCGGAAGGGCTTGACTATTTTCTTTGGCATATTTTGCCGCAAACTCACCCGCACGTTTTCCAAAGACCAGCAAATCAGAAAGAGAATTTCCTCCTAACCTGTTTGCCCCGTGTAATCCTGCGGCAGCTTCGCCGGCGGCAAAAAGTCCGGGAATAATTGACATCTGGGTATCGGCATCTACCCGTATGCCACCCATCATATAATGCGTAGTTGGACCAACCTCCATGGGTTGCCTGGTAATGTCTATATCAGCCAGTTTCTTAAACTGGTGATACATACTCGGGAGTTTTTTCTTTATGTGTTCCGCTGCGTTGGGAAGTTTATCTTTTATCCAACTAATGTCAAGAAATACACCATTATGCGGACTTCCCCTGCCTTCTTTTATTTCTTTTACTATGCATCTGGCCACATGATCTCTGGTTAGTAATTCCGGAGGCCTTCTGGCTGACCGCTCACCCTGAGTGTATTTCCAACCTTCTTCAATATTGTCTGCCGTTTGATTGCGGTATAATTCCGGAATCTCATCAAACATAAACCGCTTATTCTCCTTGTTAAGTAAAATTCCTCCTTCCCCTCTTACGCCTTCTGTAACCAGGATACCACGAACACTGGGTGGCCAGACCATGCCAGTGGGATGAAATTGTACGAACTCCATATCAATCAATTCTGCTCCTGCATGATAAGCGAGTGAATGTCCGTCACCCGTATATTCCCAACTATTGCTAGTAATCTTAAATGCTCTTCCTATACCTCCAGTAGCTATTATAACAGATTTGGCCCGATACAATTTAAACTGACCTTTTTCTCTTTCGTATCCAAAAGCGCCTGCAATCTGACTACCATTTTTTAAGAGGGTTATTATCGTGCATTCCATGTGCACTGAGATACCCTGGTGTATGCCGTGATCCTGCAGGGTTCTTATCATTTCTAAACCTGTTCTGTCACCAACATGTGCCAGGCGGGGGTATTTATGCCCTCCAAAATTTCGTTGCAAAATGCGACCATCTTTTGTGCGGTCAAAGAGGGCTCCCCAGGCTTCCAGTTCCCTTACTCTATCCGGAGCTTCTTTGGCATGTAATTCTGCCATTCGCCAATTGTTGATATATTGCCCACCACGCATGGTATCAGCAAAATGAACTTTCCAATTATCTCTTTCATCCACGTTGGATAAGGATGCTGCAATTCCACCTTCGGCCATTACTGTATGCGCTTTTCCTAATAATGATTTGCATATTAAACCCACTGATACTCCCATGGCGGCAGCCTCTATAGCAGCCCGAAGCCCTGCTCCGCCAGCGCCAATAACCAGTACATCGTAATCGTATGAATCAGAAGTTGACATTAAAAACTGGATATAAATTTTATTTCATTTTAATTTATAAGCTTTTTAAAAACTGACTATAAAATTTAGAAAATTCTATAATCAGTCCACACGCCCATAGAACACAAACGGACATATATATCCGAAAACGCAACCCAAACCAAACTCAACCATGCCCACAACATATGTTTCCGGTTGAAACAACTCACACACCAATATGCTTTACTCCTTACCGGTGATCCGGAAAGCCGGTCCATAAATCCACCCACCATGTGGCGCAAGGAATGGCATCCAAAGGTATACCCGCCGAGAAAGACAACATTAGCTGCTAATACCAATGTACCTACGCCTAAACCAAAAGATTTCTCACCATTTAAAGTATCAGTAAACCAGAGAGCCTTCCATACATCACTG
>JBGTNK010000126.1:0-50863 GCA_041743125.1 Chitinophagaceae bacterium | reverse complement strand
AGAAGATAGCGGCCAGCCTGTTCATGCTGACAGTGCTTATCGCAGTGAAGCCATAGAACAAATATGCCGCAGTAAAAATATTGAGAGCTGTATCCATGAAAAAGGTTACCGGGGTAATCCGCTCACCAAACGGCAACAACAGCGAAATAGAAAGAAATCAAAAATAAGGGCCCGGGTAGAACATATTTTTGGCTTCATGACCAATAGCATGAATGAAATGTACTTGCACTACAGAAACTTTGTAAGAAACCAGGCCGCTATCGGGTTAATGAACCTGACCTATAACCTGTTCAGGCTGGTTCAACTGAAAGTAGAAGTAAGAAGTTAAAGGAAAACAACCAATCTATTAATTGAAACGAAGGTTCAAAATAAAAATCGGGATACAAGTACTCCGAAATCGACGTAGACAATCAAAATTATCAAACCAAATAGCATCAAAAATTAACCGATAAAAAATCTATAGCAAAAATCGGGTTATTAGAGATGCCCTAAATTTAAAAGCAATTAATAAATAAATAGCAGCCAGTTATTATGATTTATAATCACTTGCTGCTATTAAAACATTTTTCTCATTATTAAAAAACCTGGTAACGCCGGATATCCTGTACGTAATCAACCGGTGGATTTGGATTACCATCCTGGTAATAATATTCCAATTTGATCAAACCAACACCGCGGGCATAATATTTCTTTACGTAACCGATTAGTGCGGTTGCTTCCACCCAATTGGCACCATCAAAAACCTGGTATTTTTCTACTACCACTATGGTATTTGGATAACTGGTGCCGCCCACTGTTACTGTCACATCCTTTTGTTCTATGGTAAATTGAATGCGAACAGAAACAGGATATGTAGTTCCACTGGTATCGGTCACGGTTCCGTTTATGGGCGCTGTTAGCCAGTTTGCATTAAGTGCCACATCATCCTTTAAGAATATATAATCCTGGAATGATGAACTGTCTAATCCAAAATAATTTCCCAGGTCTTCATAGGTATGGTAATCACCTCCCTCCCGTCTGTAATATCCCAAATCGTACAAACCGGTCACTGCATCTTCCTGCGCTTCAAATACGGTATAGATATTCCCGGCAAAAGCAACAGTACCCGGTTTAGCCCTTACAAACAAAGAATCATTGGGATTTCCATCGTATTGATAACTCCAGTTGCTTCCTTCCGTTCGGGGAAAATAATCAACGGTACTGGTTACTACCACTTCAAATCCACATACGGAAGTACCCACTGTTACCGGTATATTAGTACTGCCTGCAATACCCGGAGTTCCTGTTGCTGTAAGCGTAACAATTTGCTGCCCTAAGCTTGAAAATGAACCTGCCCCTGTAAATGTCATACCATTACTAGGAGGTGTGGTCAGGGAATAAGTACCTAATGCAGTAACATTAACATTAATGATCACCGTGTTCGCCGTTGTTAGCGGAACACCCACTTTATAAACTCCGTTCAGCACATAATTCAAGCAGCTATTTGGCGCCCCAAGCAAAGTAAATTGTGCTTCTGTTGAATTACTGCCAACAATATTAATGGGAATAGTACAACGGGATGTATCATATCTTATGATAAAATTATTTATGCCTCCGTTTACCGGTGTACCCGTACCATTTAATCTGATCGTATTCAATCCGGCCGCGGTAAACGAACCCCGTCCTAAAAAGGATATGCCATTAACCGTATCAGAAAATATGCGATAATTACCAATGGTTGATATATTTACCTGTACATCTATGTAATTTTCAGTAGCCACCAGTGCTGTACCCGCTTTGTAAATTCCCTGGACTGTCTTAGGTAAACATTCACCCGTTCCATTGCTTTGTAATGACCCCCTGGAATCGCTTCCGTTTAATTCAACACTTAATTCTTTCTGGCAGGAGATTAGGAATAAAATAAAAGATAAGGGTAGGAAGAACAAAAAAAGTTTTTTCATAAAAAAGGTATGATTGATCTTTCAAAAATAGGTATTTTTCCTTACCCGTTATAGTGTTGCCAGGTTATGAAAACCCGTATGAAGCCTATATCTTGCCAGCCATAATCAACTAAAATGAAAAAAATTGTTTTTTCAATAATTATTTCACTTGCCATAGTGGTTCTTTCGGCCCAAACACCCATGGTAGATATTATGACAAGCGGAACCAATTCCAGTCTCCGGGGATTGAGTGTAGTCAATGATCATATCATATGGGTGAGCGGAACCAATGGTACAGTAGGGAAAAGCACCAACGGTGGAAAGAACTGGAAATGGATGACCGTTAATGGATTTGAAAAAACCGATTTTCGTGATATTGAAGCATTCAATGCCAATACCGCTCTAATCATAGGTATTGGTGAGCCGGCCTACGTATTAAAAACAAATGATGGTGGTGATAGCTGGCGGGTAGTGTAGAAAATAAAAGAAAGGGAATGTTCCTGGATGCAATGGATTTTGCGAATAACCAATTGGGGATAATGATCGGGGACCCCATCGATGGAAAAATCTTCATAGCAATTACTGACAACAGCGGAAATACCTGGAAAGAAATTGATAGCCCGGTGAAAGCTGAAAAGGGCGAAGCATTTTTTGCAGCTAGCGGTAGTAATGTAAGGTTATTTGCAAATGATGAATATTTTATAGTTAGCGGAGGACTACGGTCGAGATTGATTACCCAACATTCTGCTATTGATCTGCCAATAATACAAGGAACCCAAAGCACAGGAGCCAATGCAATCGACATATTTGATGATGGAATTCCCAAAAAACCAGGACAAAGGATGATAATCATTGGTGGCGATTTTAATAAAGATTCTTCGACGGAAAATAATTGTTTCTACACTAATAATTCCGGAAAAACATGGCTGGCTCCGCAAACCCCTCCGCATGGATACCGAAGTTCTGTAGAATATTTATCAAAGAAAGATATACTGGCTTGCGGATTAAATGGCATCGATTATTCAGACGACGGTGGTAAAAACTGGAAATGGATCAGTAAGGAAGGCTTCCACGTTTGCCGCATTGCAAGAATTGGAACGGCCGTATTTTTAGCCGGGAATGATGGAAAAATCGGACGGGTGGTTTGGAAAAATTAATACTCTAATGAGCAATAAAAGTTAAAGCGTTTTGAAAAGTTGCACTTCACTTCAATATATCAACAAAATTGAAATCTATAAATGATTCAATATTTCTCTTACTGAAGGTCTTTTTTTATAATCCTGGTTAAAAAACCGGTAGCTGATGTTTGAATCTTTATCAATAATATAGGTAGCCGGCACTGGCAGGTAATTCCCATTCTTACCATTGATTTCATCAATTTTAATTCCGCCATTACGGTATCGTTTCAGTGTATTCTCTGGAATTTCAAAATCCACCTCATAGGCTTTCATGATCTTCAAACCCTCATCATGAAGAATGGAATATTTCGCTTTGGTTTTTTCTATGGTCCTGGCAACACTTTCCGGTTTCTCCGGTGAAACAGCTATTAAAGTGGCGCCTTTGTCAATAATGAATTGAAGTGAATCTTCCAGTTTTTGCAGATTTTTATTGCAATAGGGACACCATTCTCCCCGGTAAAAAACCAATACTACTTTTCCTTTTTTCAATAGTTCTTTGAGCCGTATATCTTTTCCATTTTGATCTTTGGCTTTAAAATCAGGAGCCTTTGAATTTAGAAATAAACCCTCCGGCGCTTCCTGGGCAAAAAGAAAATGCCCCGCCATCAGTAACAAAAATAATATGCTTGGTTTTTTCATTAATGCTTATTAAGAAAGTAAAACTAAATCTATCCCGATAAAATACAAATGATGGTCAAAGTATTAACAAATGCAATTTTCACTTATTTTTATCAAGGTTTGCAACCAAACTAACCATCCCATGAACAATAAACACGAAAAAAAGTTTATTTATTATATACAGATTGGTTTTATTCTTACTACAATTGGTGTTACTGCCATTATTTTTTTTGCAGATAATGTTGAGGTTAAATTGAGTTGGGTTCTCCGTGCAGTAATCTGTTCTGTTTTTATAAATTCAGGTCTCCTTTTTCTTGGCAGCGCCGTCATTCACAAGGTAAAGGCCGACCTTTCTCGCCGGCAAAGGCACAAATCAAAATTGGGGAATGGAGCTGTGGATTAATATTGCCCAATACAGAATGACATTCACTTATCCTTCGAATAAATTGAAAAACCGTTTACCAAAGATATCCCCGCAGGTTATTTTTATGAACCTGGCAACAGCTTCTGTTTTTAATGAAATGCAGCTCGTAAGGCGGTCACTTCAATGGGATCGATGTGGTTGTTTAGATAACTTTCTTCCGAACCGTCGAATGCCGGGTGAATATATTCCATACCACTTTTGGTTTTACTGCGGAGGGAAGAATGAAATTCGATACAACCCGTTTGCTGGGCCAGCATTTTAATATTTTCCTTTCTTACTCCGCTACCGGGCATAATGATAATCCTGTCATCTGCCTGCCTGTTTAATAAAGCAATTAAATCCATTCCTTCAGGCGCTGTGTTCTTTTGGCCTGATGTCAAAATTCTTTCACACCCGGCTTCAATTAATTGTTCCAAGGCTTCAAACGGATCACTGCAGCGATCAAATGCCCGATGAAATGTAATTGCTAAAGGATAAGCTTCCTCAATCAAAAGCCCTGTTCTTTTTATATCTATACTTCCGTTGCTGTTAAGCAATCCAATAACAATTCCGTCGCATCCTAGTTGCTTACATATTTTTACATCATGCAACATAATATCAAATTCATCCTTAGTAAATAAAAAGTCTCCTCCCCTTGGCCGGATAATCGGATAGATTGGAACATCAAAAGCCTCCCTGCATTTTTTAATGTGGCCGTAGGAAGGAGTCGTTCCACCCTCACCCAGATTGGCACATAATTCTATCCTGTCCGCACCACCCTCTACAGCTGATTGCGTTGTGATAAAATCAGAAGTAGCTATTTCAAGGATAAATTTCATTTAGAAATAAAAGATTAAGTAAAATTTAATGACAGCTAAAATGAATTTGCATAAAACTCTTTGCTTGTTCATAGAAATATTATTAATTCCCTGATCAGGAATTAAACCAGGATTTTGCATCCACCAATTTTTCAGTTGTTTTGTTTTTAATAGCATAGTTAAATCCTTTATGGATGGCAAAGGAACCGGTTTCTCCTTTTTTATTGATTGCAATAAAAGCCACCTGAATGTCTTTTACTTTATCTTTTTTTATTTTTACAATTCTTTCTATGGCTTTTTTACAAGCAGCTTCAGGGTGCAGTCCCTGGCGCATCAATTCCACCACTGTATGAGATCCTGCAATGCGGATCACATCTTCTCCCTGCCCGGTAGCCGTGCAAGCGCCTACCTCATTGTCAACAAACAATCCAGCACCAATAATTGGAGAATCTCCTATACGACCCCGCATTTTGAAACCCATTCCGCTCGTCGTACAACTTCCACTTAAATTTCCCTTTCCATCCATTGCCACCATACCAATGGTATCATGGTTCCATTCACCATTAATAAAGGCTGGCGCTGAAGGTCCATGGTTACCTTTATTCTCAATATTTATGACGGGCTTATATTCGGAATTTTGCAACCATTTTTCATATGCTTTCTTTGCATCAGGGGATAATTTTTGCTCTTCAAGAAGAAAACCTTCAGCAATAGCAAATTGCTGAGCACCTGCACCCACCAACATTACATGCGGGGTTTTTTCCATCACTCGTCTTGCAACGGAAATGGGATGTTTTATCCGCTCCAGGAAGGCAACACTTCCGCAATTAAAATTCTCATCCATAATGCAGGCATCCAGGGTTACGAAACCATCCCGATCGGGATTACCACCTAACCCGACACAACAATTCTGTGAAGCTTCTGTTACCATCACTCCATGCTCTACTGCATCCAACGCTCTGCCTCCTGCCGCTAAGATTTTCCATGCAGCTTTGTTAGCTTCCAAACCGGCATCCCAGGTGGAGATCACCACCGCTTTATCTTTTACAACCTCTAACGGTCCGGAACCATTTAGAACGTCAGATGACAAAACGGCGGCGGAACCGAATACAGATGAAGCGATGAACTTTCTTCGATTTATCATTGTTTATCTTTATAGTTTCGAAATTAAATCTTTCAAATTCACTTTCGTAAATAACTGCCAAATTGTTTTTCCATTTGATAATATCTGAATGTAGTCTGACAAAACAACGAATTACCTGTCAATATTGTAGGGTCTTAAATAAACGGATTAATTTTTGATGTTACAACATTGGTTTCTTTCCTTATACTTAAACATAATAAATGAGAATTGAAATAATATCAGGAAGTCCCCGCACCAATAGTGTTACAAGACGACTGGCCCTTCACCTGGAAAAATTTTTTTCCACACGCACAAATCATGACGTGGGATTGATTGATATGAGGGAATGGAAACTTCCGCCTATGCAATCTGTATTTACTTCGCCTGAAAATACACCCGATCCCTGGAAACCTTTAAGTGAAAGAATATTTGCTGCCGATGCCTTTATATTAGTTTCACCGGAATATAATGGAAGTTATTCTCCGGCTATGAAAAATTTATTGGATCACTTCCCCAAACAACATCATAAACCATTTGGCATTGCAACTGCCTCCCTTGGAGCCATGGGTGGTATCCGGGCAACGCAACAATTACTGCTTTTAATACCGGCATTGTTTGGAATCACCTCTCCTTATATGTTGGTGGTACCCGGAGTTGATAAAAAATTTGACAAGGATGGAAATTTACTGGAAGAAAGTTTCGGGCATAATATTCACAATTTTCTATCGGAGTTTTTATGGCTTGCTGAAAACGTTGTGAAAGAAAAATTCCAGGTTAATGAGGTTTGATTTAAAATTCATCTGGAATGCGCCGGAGTCAATGAGCAATTAAATAATTCATTTGCGGCTATTGTATTTAATTTGCCCGGCTATTAAAAACATCACCCTGTACCCCCTGGCAGCAAACATTTAATAAGATTAAAAAAAAAGTGAGATATATGAAAAAAGTAATTCACAAAGCAGGTAACAGAGGCCATGCCAATCATGGCTGGCTCAATGCATGGCACAGTTTCAGTTTTGCAAGCTATCATGATCCCGAAAAAGTTCATTTTGGAGTATTGAGAGTTTTAAATGATGATACCATAGCGGGTGGAATGGGTTTTGGTACGCACCCTCATGATAATATGGAGATCATCACTATTCCTTTATCCGGGCAATTGGAACACAAAGACAGTATGGGGAATACAGGCATCATCAGTAAAGGCGAAGTGCAGGTAATGAGTGCCGGTACTGGTATACAGCATTCCGAAAGAAATAAAAACCAGGACGAGCCGCTGAAACTTTTACAGATTTGGCTATTTCCTGATAATAAAAATGTTTCACCGCGGTATGATCAAAAGACCTTTGATCTTGAAGCAGCAAAAAATAATTTACTGACCATTGTTTCCCCTATGGGTGAAAAGGAAGGTTTAAATATTCACCAAAAAGCATGGTTTAGCCTGGGCAGACTGGATAGATATTTTTCCACCACTTATAAATTAAAAGATAAAAAGAATGGCATTTATGCATTTGTTATCGATGGGGAACTTAGCATTAATGGGGAAAAGCTGAGCAGCCGGGATGCATTGGGAATTACGGATGCCGGTGAAGTTGACATAAAAGCAGAAAGTGAATCAGAATTATTACTGATGGAAATCCCTCTTCAATAAATAAAATTTTTAGCATTTTATGAGTACTACGCAAAAAACAATTGAGGCTATAATAGCTCCACCCGATCCACATATGGTAGGCGATGGATTCAGGGTGCATAGTTTTTTCCCAGGTAATAAGCTGGTAGATAAAAAAAGGATGAGTCCTTTCTTTCTATTGGACTATAATGCCAGGATTGAATTTGCACCAAGAAATGAGCCGAGGGGTGTTGGAGTGCATCCACACCGGGGTTTTGAAACAGTGACTATCGCCTATCATGGCCGTATTGCGCATCATGACAGTTATGGCAATAGCGGTATAATTGGGGAAGGTGATGTGCAATGGATGACAGCAGCATCCGGCCTTTTGCATAAAGAATATCATGAACAGGAATTCAGCAGGCAGGGTGGCTTATTCCAGATGGTTCAATTGTGGGTAAATCTCCCCGCTAAATTTAAGATGACAGCTCCCAAATACCAGGAAATAACAAATAAAATGATGGGCACATACATTTTACCCGGTAATAAAGGTGTCCTTGAAATCATAGCTGGTGAATTTAATACACCTGATGATGCAGGAAACGTGGTAAAAGGGCCGGCTTTTACATTTACGCCTATGCAGGTTTACAATGCCAGGTTAAAAAAAGATGCGCAATTAGAATTAAGTTTTCCAACACATTTCAATACCGGGTTATTAATGGTGGAGGGAAGTGCAACAATAAATGACAGTAACGTACCCGCAGATCATTTTGTACTTTTTAAGAATGACGGAGAAAAATTAGCCATTAAAACCAACGAGGACAGCACCATACTTCTACTCTCCGGAGAGCCCATCAATGAACCTATTGCTCAATATGGTCCCTTTCTAATGAATAAGTGGGAAGAATTGGAACAAGCTATTGCAGATGTAAGCGCCGGGAAATTTGGCGTATTGGAGGAATAGGCCAGTTTAATTAGCCGAATATATTTCCTGGTTTAATCTTTTGCAATTTTTCTGTAGCTCGCTACTATTCCCCGTATCAAAGAGGAACTAAATCCACGGTGTTCCATTTCATTCAATCCTGCTATTGTGCAACCTTTTGGTGTTGTTACTTTATCAATTTCCTGTTCCGGATGTGCTCCTTTTTGTAATAATAATTCGGCTGCTCCATTTACAGTTTGAGCTGCTATAAGGGAAGCGGTAGCGGCATCAAAACCGATTTCAATTCCACCCTGAATATTTGCACGGATATACCTCATGGCGTAAGCGGTACCACAGGCGGCCAGTATGGTAGCTGCTTCCATTAATTTTTCATCGATCGTAACTACTTTGCCTACTGTACTAAAAAGGTCATTTACATATTTAGTGGTTTCCGCAGCTGAATCCTTACTGCATATGCAAGTCATGCTCTGCCGGATGGCAACGGCCGTATTGGGCATGGCCCGGAAATAGCTTATTTTTTTATTGACTATATTTTCCATTTCGCTAATAAGCACTCCGGTAACAACAGAAATAAGAATTTTACCAGGCGCAAGATCATCTCTTATTCCAGCCAAAACTTCATCCACCTGGAAAGGCTTTACAGCAAGGATAATAACTTCACTTTTTCTCACTGCCTCACTATTATTATCAGTGACCTCCACTCCGCCATCTTTTAATAAGTGAAGAGTAGCCGTATTTCGCTTGGTAATAATTAAATCAGAGGCATTACTGAATTTACTAATTAATAACCCTTCAGCTATTGCAGTACCCAGGTTGCCACCTCCAATGATGGTTATTTTTTTTCCCATTTACGAATTTTTATAAAGATACGCAGCCAGGAATATAAAATAGAGCACCATGAGATGATTGATGAATACAAAATCTTTCAGCAAATTTCAATAAAACGAAAACCAGGAAACCTTTGCGTTCGTATATGCCACTTTACAAATCAAAATCAATTTTTATGCAAAGTAAAATCAAGTTGCTGTTTACAGCATCTCTTATTTCAGGTGCTCTTTTTACATCATGTACTAATGAAAGCGCAAGCAGTGAGGAAAAAGACACAATGGTGACCACTGATCATACTACTATGGAACAGCCAAAAGAGGAAGCCGGGGTAATGGTTGGGGGTGCTAACATGGTGCCGTCAAAGGATATAGTAGATAATGCGGTTAATTCTTCAGACCATACTACCCTGGTAGCTGCGGTAAAAGCTGCAGGCCTGGTGGAAACTTTAAAAGGTTCCGGACCCTTCACCGTATTTGCTCCAACTAATGAAGCATTTAATAAATTACCGGAAGGTGCCGTTGATAATTTATTAAAACCCGAAATGAAAGCAGATTTGACCAAGGTGCTTACCTATCATGTAGTAGCGGGTGCTTATAAATCAACTGATCTTAAGGACGGTCAAAAATTAAAAACCGTGCAGGGAGAAGACCTGACCATTGGATATAAAGATGGCAAATGGACAGTAAACAAAGCAAATATTACTATTGCTGATGTTATTTCCAGCAATGGAGTAACCTATGTTATAGACGACGTGCTGATGCCTTCGAAATAAATATCATTTTTAGTTCGTACAAAATAGGGAAAGGGAGTTATTGAATGGCCCCTTTTCCCTATTTTAATTATTACTGATTTTTAAATGGAGGTTAAAGCAGAACCAGCTTCTTCCTTCAATAGATAATTTTCGATGGAAGTATCATAACTATCCTTCCACCAATCAATGGTTCCCCAGAAATCTCCATCCATCACGATTTCACCGGTTGTTACCACTCCTATTTTTTCGAAAGGTAGATTTCCCAGCATGGCTTCAAATTCATTCACCTTTACCAGGGATACACTTACCAATACCCGGCTTTGCGACTCACCAAAAAGCCATGCATCCTTTCTATAGCTGATATTGGAAATAACAGAAAAGCCCAGTTCCCGGTTAAACCCGCTTTCACATAAACTTACAAACAAGCCGCCTTCGCTTATATCATGTGCTGAGCGTATCATTTTTTTCGTAATGATCTCGCTCAATTTTTGTTGCAAAGTAAACTCTTCTTCCAGTTCAAAATGAGGGGCCGGTGAATAAGCTTCCCCTACAATTTTATGCAAGTATTCAGAGCAGTTAATATCATTTTTAGATTGGCCCAACAAATAAAGGACATCTCCTTCCTTTTTAAAATCCAATGTCATTTTATTCTTACAGTCTTCTAATAAGCCCACCATCCCAATAGTCGGCGTAGGATAAACGGGGCCGTCAGGATTTTGGTTGTAGAAACTAACATTACCACCTGTAACCGGTGTATCAAATTTCCGGCAGGCATCCCCCATACCCTTAATGGCATGAACGAACTGGTAATATACTTCCGGATCATAAGGGTTACCAAAATTTAAGCAATTGGTAACGCCAAGCGGCTGACCACCGCTACACACAATATTTCTGGCCGCTTCACTTACTGCTATCATTGCACCTTTATATGGATCAGCATATACATACCGGCTATTGCAATCTGTAGTAATGGCCAGCCCCTTGCTTGATCCTTTTACGGCCACAACTGCTGCGTCCGAAGGACTATTGGTTGATGTATTGGCCGTACCTACCATGCTATCATATTGGTTATATATCCAACGCTTGGATGCAATTGAAGGCAATTGAACGATTTTTTCCGCTATAGTTTTTAGGTTATTGGGTACGGGAACCGATGATGGATTAAAATTCTTTATTTTATTAAAATAAGCAGGCTCTTTGTAGGGCCTGTCGTATTGTGGGGCACCACCCCCTAATACCAGTTCATGAGCAGGTAATGATGCTTCTAATTCCCCGTCCACATAAAAATTCAGAGCACCATCATCTGTTACCTCGCCAATTACAGAACACGGAAGATCCCATTTTTCAAAAACTTTGATGACCAGATCTTCTTTCCCTTTTTCCGCCACCAATAACATTCTTTCCTGGCTTTCACTCAACAATAATTCCCAGGCTTTCATATTTTGTTGCCTGGCAGGCACTTTATCCAGGTCAATCCGCATACCCACTTCACCTTTGGCACTCATCTCAGCGGTAGAACAAATAATACCGGCAGCTCCCATATCCTGCATACCAACCACTGCACCCGTTTGAATAACTTCCAGGCAGGCTTCCAGTAATTTCTTTTCCTGGAACGGATCACCCACCTGTACAGCTGGTAAATCCTGGGCACTTTCTGCAGTTATATCAGCCGAAGCAAATGATGCACCGCCAATGCCATCTTTACCAGTAGCACTCCCTACAAACATTACAGGATTGCCTTTTCCCAACGCAGTAGCTGAAACCGTTTCTCCAGCCCTCACAATTCCAACGCTCATTGCATTCACCAGCGGATTTGTGTGATAGCAATTATCAAAATAAATTTCGCCACCCACTGTAGGCACTCCAAAACAATTTCCATAATGACCAATACCATGAACAACACCGGAAAGAAGATGCTGCGTTTTATCTTCTTCAAGGTTTCCAAAACGCAAAGAATTTAGGGCAGCAATTGGTCGGGCGCCCATGGTAAAAATATCCCGGTGTATACCGCCTACACCTGTTGCAGCTCCCTGGAATGGCTCAATAGCGGATGGATGATTGTGAGATTCAATTTTAAAAACGACACCCAGGCCTTCACCAATATCCATAAGCCCGGCATTTTCTTCGCCAGCCTTTACCAACATTTTTCCGCCTTCACGGGGAAGAGTTTTCAGCCATTTAATGGAATTTTTATAACTGCAATGCTCACTCCACATGGCAGAAAATGCACACAGCTCATTAAAATTTGGAAGCCTGCCCAGCTTTTGTTGTATTAATTCAAATTCTTCTTCAGTAAGACGGAGTTGCTGTGCTGTTTTTGCTGTGATTTCCATTAAAAATAGTATAGATTGAAAATGCCGCTGTTTTAATGGCAGCAAAACTACGGAAATACAAAGTATGAAGTTGGATCGGCCCGAAGAGGAAAGGCACTTTTTCTTATTATACATTTAGGCGCCGGCTTTATCATATTAAATTCCTTTTCCCATTTTATTTTCTTTTGGAAAATTTTATTTACTATCTACTCCCCTGACTATTGATAAATTACTTCTGACTAATAATAGTTATTTTGCAAGGCTAAACCTATTACTTCTTGGAGTACCTTCTTTTTATTGGTTACCTGGTTTTGTTTGCATGGTTGACGACTAAAACCCGATTTTTTTCAAAAACGGGTTTAAGCAATCCCCAGTTGGTTATTATTTTTTTGCTGAAAGTTATTGCCGGAATATTTTATGGCTGGATGGGACATTTTTATGGTGGCTTTGCACAGATGGTTGACACCTGGAACTTTCATCATAATAGCTTAATTGAATACCAGATCCTCCAAAACAATCCGAAGGAGTATTTTACTACTTTATTTATTGACCCATATGACAATGATGGCATTGCAGGTTTTTTTGCTTCGAAAAATTCTTATTGGAACGACCTGAAATCGAATGTATTTACTAAAACATTATCCATCATCGATATATTTAGCTTTGGTCATTATTATGTCAATGTTGTTTTTTATGCATTTATTTCCCTCTTTGGTCCTATGGCCTTTTATAGAGTAATGACTGATGTTTTCCCGAACCAAAAAAATCTCCTGCTCGTCACCACTTTCCTTGTCCCGTCATTTCTTTATTGGTCAAGCGGCATCCATAAAGAAGGACTCATATTTACCGGCATTGCCCTTATTATTTACCATATCTACTTTGCACATAAAGAAAAAAAGTTTGGTATAAAAAGGTGGACGGGCATAATACTGGGCCTTTTTATTTTGCTGTTACTGAGAAATTTTATCCTGGTTATCATTATTCCGGCAGTAATTGCCTGGGTTATTTCCAACCAATGGCCCCAGTACAGACTGGCAAGTTTTTTTTCCGTTTACCTGCTTTGTGTAGTCGCCTTTTTTACACTTCGTTATGCAGATTCCCGGCTTGATTTTCCCCAGGCGGTAGTTAGTAAGCAACTGGCCTTTATAAATAATGTTGGCCATTCAAGTATACCCATCCGCACACTTGAACCCACTGCCATAAGCTTTCTTATAAATGCGCCTCAGGCTATTACCCTATCCTCTGTTAGGCCTTATCCAGGAGATGTCCATCATTTATTATCTCTTGCAGCGGCTGTAGAAACTGAACTGATTTTACTCCTCTTCCTTCTTTTTTTACTATTTCGTAAATGGAAGGTGACGTTTTCGAAGAATACGCTTTATTTCTGTGTCTTTTTTTCCATATCGCTCTTGCTTGCCATAGGATTTAGTGTTAATAACCTGGGAGCTATTGTCCGGTACCGGAGTATCATCCTTCCCTTATTGGTAGGAGTGATGTCCGCACAAACAGACTGGAAAACAATTACAGAATTTTTCTCAGGAAAATATAAAAAAAGTCAAGTCACAAATTAAACATGGTCAATTATACTGACATATTAAAAGCTGCATGGAAAGGATATGACTCATCCAGGTTAATCAAATCCGTTGAAGATATTAGCCCCATGGTTTCTACCAACCGGGTTTTCCGAATCACTTTTACTGATGAAGACTTTATTATAGCAAAAGTTTCCACTTTCGGGAAGTACGAATATTTTAAAGAAGATCACCGGATCATCCATTCCCTGGCCAATAACCTTCTCTACCCATTTGAAAACCTGCTTGCAAAAAGCCTTTTAAAGAATAACAGGGTATATACTTACCGCCACAGACGTGGTAAAGTTGATGCCTGGGTTGTTTTCTATAATCCCAGCCGTGTGATGCAACCTATGCCCCGAAGACTGGAGGAAGCTCATATAAGAAGTTTTGGAAGGCAGATCGCCAAATTTCACCGGGCCTGCAGCCGCATAAGAAACGTTTTGCCAAGGAGCAGCAAAACTTTGCGAACGGATATTGATAGCTTGTTAGTGCAACTGGAAACGGACGAAAAGAAATTTAGTAATAAGGAGCATGTAAAATTAATAAAATATCATTGCGAACAATTTTTGAAAAACAGGAATAAATGCAATGCCGGCAGTTTTGAAACCATCCCGGTATTTATTGACTGGAATATTGGCAATTTTTCTGTGATTGATAATTTTCAACTATTTAGCCGTTGGGATTACGACTGGTTCAGAATGAGCAGCCGAATGCTTGATTTTTATTTTTTTAGCCGGGTGGTAAGCGATATAGGAGATAAAACAGTCTGGAGTTATTTAATTAGTACCATGATGGAAAAAAGGTTTCTTCTTTTCCTGAGCGAATATCATAAAATAAATCCTTTAATCGCCGATGAGATCCGGTTTCTAAGGGAAGTGTACCGTTTTTTTATTTTAAATTATGTGATCAGGAATGGAAACCACTTCTTCAGTGAACAATATTCCAAAAAACTATATTCGGAAGCGATAGAGATTTACCTGCCATCGATAGACAGGGACTTTGATCCGGAAAAGATCATTGACTATCTGAAGATCAGAAAATAAAAAATGAATCAATAAAAAGTTTATGACAGACATAAAATCTTTATTGGAAAATTATAAAATGTTTTTTTTTGATGCCTATGGCGTTATAAAAAACCATAAAGGCCTTATTCCGGGTATTGAAAGAACGTTCGAATGGTTGAATGAAAATCAAAAGCCTTATTACGTTATTACCAACGATGCCAGCCGAAGCCCCGATCTGTTAGCAGAATCCTACCACAAAAATGGATTATTTCATATCACGTCTGACAAGATTATTTCGTCAGGCATGCTTGCGAAGGAATTTCTTGATCTTAAAGTAAAACAGGGTCTGGTTGCCTACCTGGGTACCGAGGACTCTGCCCACTATATTGAACATCCGGGATTGGAGACTCTCCCGCTTCAACATATGAATGAGGATAACATAAAAGACATTACAGCCCTGGTGCTGCTTGATGATGAAGGTTTTGATTGGATGGATGGTCTAAATAAAGCCGTAAACCTTCTTCGGCGCCGAACCATACCCGCCATTATTGCTAATCCTGATGGCGCTTATCCCATGTCAAAAAAAGATGTAGGAATCGCCATTGGTGGATTGGGATATATGATTGAATCCATTACCGGGAGAAAATTTATCCGCTTTGGCAAACCCGATTCCCAGATCTTCATGTTTGCTTTAGATTATATTAAACAATTTCACCCGCAGGGCCTTCATAAAAAGGACATATTGATGGTTGGTGATACCCTACATACCGATATATTAGGTGGTAATAAATTTGGACTTGACACAGCCCTGGTGCTAACAGGAAACTTGTTGCCTGAGGATTATCAAAACCGCATCATCTCTAGCGGGATATCCCCCACTTTCATTTGTGAAACAGCGGCTATCTAAAAACGAATTATAATAATTGTTAACTTGATTTATTTTTAATATTTTAAGACTAATACCCATTTGTACGGCAAAAAGAATCACTTTTTTTGACAATTGGGTCTCATTTTTGGCAATATTGTCGTAAAATTGCACTTCAAATTCAAAATAAATAAAAAATAATCTTAATTTTTATGGCAGTAAAGCTTGAATACGTCTGGCTGGATGGATACAAACCAACGCAAAGCCTTCGCAGTAAGACAAAAATTGAAAAAGATTTTAGTGGTAAGGTATCAGATTTATCCAACTGGAGTTTTGATGGATCTTCTACTGAGCAAGCACCTGGTGGTTCATCTGATTGTTTATTAAAGCCTGTATATGTGGTGCCAGATCCTCAGCGTAAGAATGGCTACCTGGTAATGTGTGAAGTGTTAAACTCTGATGGGTCTCCCCACGAGTCTAACGGACGTGCAATGATTGAAGATGATGACAATGATTTTTGGTTTGGCTTTGAGCAGGAATATTTCCTTTGGGATAATAAAACCAACAGACCGCTTGGCTTTCCCGCCGGTGGTTTCCCTAGCCCACAGGGTCCGTACTATTGTTCTGTTGGAGCTGCCAATACCTATGGCCGTTATATTATTGAGGAACATCTTGACGTTTGCCTGGATGCCGGATTAAATGTTGAAGGCATCAATGCGGAAGTGGCAACAGGGCAGTGGGAGTTCCAGATATTTTCTAAAGGTGCAAAAGGAGCAGGCGACCAGATATGGTTAGCCCGATACTTGCTTGAAAGGATCGGTGAAAAATATGGAGTTTCTATCAACTGGCATTGTAAACCACTTGGTGCTCTGGACTGGAATGGAAGTGGCATGCATGCAAACTTTTCTAATGGTTTGTTGAGAACTGCAGGAGACAAAGCCATTTTCGACAAAGTTTGTGAGGCTTTCCGCCCGGTGATTAAAGATCATATAGAAGTATATGGAGCCGACAATCACCTTCGCTTAACCGGTAAGCATGAAACGGCCAGTATTCATGATTTCAGTTATGGTGTTTCAGACCGTGGAGCATCTATACGTATTCCTGTTGGCGTACCTGCCAATGGATGGAAAGGATATTTGGAAGATCGTCGTCCCAATTCTGCAGCGGATCCCTATAAAGTGGCAGCCCGCATCATTAAGACTGTAAAAACAGTAAAAGCCTGATTGTATTTCTTGTCAATAAGTATTGCATCCCTTTTGTATCTATATGAAAGGGATGTTTTTTCTTTGTCAAAATTTAATGATTATGTCACTCAGATTTCAAGCTTTGGAAGGATTAACATCTAAGACAAGGGTGGAAGTTGCCAGCACGGCCAAGATCACGGAAATATTTGGTGGAAATGTTTTTACTTTAAAAATCGCCAGAGAATTTTTAAGTAATGAAGCCTTTAAAAGCCTGGTGAACTCAATAGATTCTGGTCAAAAAATTGACAGGACTGTAGCAAACCAGATAGCCACCGGTATGAGAGCCTGGGCAGAAAAAAAAGGAGTTACGCATTTTACTCACTGGTTTCAGCCATTAACGGGAACTACTGCAGAAAAACATGATTCGTTTTTTACTGTAAAAACTGATGGCACATCCATTGAGCAATTTGAAGGCGATGCCCTGATACAGCAGGAGCCGGATGCGTCGTCCTTTCCCAGCGGGGGTTTGAGAGCAACTTTTGAAGCAAGAGGATATACCGCCTGGGATCCTTCCTCGCCTGCTTTTATTATGGAAATTGGAAATGGAAAAACGCTTTGCATTCCCACCATCTTTGTTTCTTATACTGGCCAATCTTTAGATTACAAAGCTCCTTTGCTGAAAGCTACTGAAGCATTGAATAAAGCAGCCGTTGATGTTTGCAATTACTTCGACAAAAATGTAACCCGGGTTGCTACAACCCTTGGTTGGGAGCAAGAATATTTTGTTGTAGATGCAGCTATGTTCAATGCCCGGCCTGACCTGGTGATGTGCGGAAGAACCGTGTATGGACACAATTCTGCCCGGAATCAACAAATGGAGGATCATTATTTTGGTTCTATTCCGGAAAGGCTTTATGCATATATGAGAGATTTTGAAACAGAATCATACAAATTAGGCATTCCATTACGCACCCGCCACAATGAAGTGGCACCTGCGCAATTTGAATGTGCTCCCATTTTTGAAGAAGTGAGTGTGGCTGTGGACCATAATTCCCTGTTGATGGATGTTATGGACCGGGTAGCCCGCAGGCATAATCTTCGGGTGCTGCTCCATGAAAAACCATTTGCAGGAATCAACGGAAGTGGCAAGCATAACAACTGGAGTATGTCCACAGATACCGGAGTAAATTTATTAGCTCCCGGAAAAACGCCCAAGACAAATCTAATGTTCCTGACCTTTTTTGTAAACACCATAAAGGCAGTGCATGACTATTCAGACCTTCTAAGAGCATCTATTGCTTCAGCCCCAAATGATCACAGGCTTGGAGCCAACGAAGCACCTCCTGCTATTATCTCCGTTTTTATTGGACAGTACCTGAGCAAGGTATTACAGGATGTGAAAGAGAGAGTGGGCGATAAATTTGACGAACAGGATGAAAGTATGCTTAAGATCGATATTTATAAAAGCATTCCTGAATTATTAATGGATAATACAGACAGAAACAGAACATCGCCATTTGCCTTTACAGGAAATAAATTTGAATTCCGTGCCGTAGGTTCATCTGCAAATTGTGCTAACCCCATGACGGTGTTAAATACTATAATGGCAGAAACTTTAAAAGAGTTTAAAGAAGATGTTGATGCGTTAATTGGGAAAGGTGAAAAGAAAGAAATAGCAATTATGCATGTGATACGTGAATATATAGTAGCCAGTGAAAAAGTTTTGTTTGAAGGAGATGGCTATAGTGAAGCCTGGGCGAAAGAAGCGGAAAAAAGAGGTTTACCCAATATAAAAACTACTCCCCTGGCTTTAGATGCTATGGTAACGGATAAGGCAAAACAATTATTTGAAAACAACAATATTTATACGCATTCTGAATTAGAAGCCCGCCACGAAATAGAGTTGGAAAAGTATATTAAAAAAGTGCAAATCGAAAGCCGCATCATGGGCGAACTGGCTACCAGCCATATATTACCACCGGCTATTCGCTATCAAAACTTGCTGGCCAACAATATTCATGGATTAAAAGGTGCTGGTATGCCGGAGTCGGCCTATAGCAATCAGAAACAGATATTAGACAAAATATCAGAGCACATCAATAAAGCAAGTGACCTGGTAGAAAAAATGATTGAAGCAAGAAAAGTCTGTAATAATATTGAGAATACAAGAGAAAAAGCAGTTAGCTATCAAAACAAGGTAAAGGATGTCTTTTTTGATAAGATTCGATACCACGCCGACAAGCTGGAGTTACTGGTAGACGATAAGGAATGGTATTTACCAAAGTACAGAGAAATGCTTTTTTTAAGATAGAAGAAAAGAAATTATTAATGATAAAGGTCAATAAGGATTGCTTATTGACCTTTTATATTTTCCATGCAACTTAAGTTACCTCTTCACAACAATTCTATTAACACTTTTGAATCTAACTATACTTTCCAGGCAGAACTAAAGTATATGAGTGAAAAAATAAATAATAAAATGGTTATTTCATTAAACAGCCATTCCTGCAGTTCAGTTTACTTTCAAAGGAAATTTTTCGCCTTTAGCATTAACCCGGTAATATTTTTTTCCTTCTATCAATACGGCTTCTGATTTTCCTTGTGCATGATGAACATCGGTATTGATCACCCGCCCATCATACCATACACTTATAGTATCGGCCACAATGGTGTGCCCGGTAAAAATATGCTTAACACGATATTGGTCCAGCGTATTCTTTACAAGGTCATTCATTAATGATTTTTCAGGCCCATAAAAACCCCGAAACCAAAACGGACCAAAATCGCTAAATATAACAGGTGTTTTCTTATCAGGGTAAGAATACATGCTATCAGCGTAAAAGGGCCTGGCCAGTTGATTTATCTGTTTAATTGAAATATCTAATTGATTCATTTCAGCTGACATTCCTGCGTGCATGAACAAATTATCCCCGATCTTTTCTATAATATTTTTTGTACGCAACCACTTACCCAATTCAGCCTGCTCACCATAAATAGTTTCATATTTCAAATTCAAGAGGGATGCACTGGCCACATATTTTTCATTTAGATAGCGAAGGTCACCACTCAAATTCATGATCTCGTGGTTGCCTAAAATGTAATGTACATAACCTCCTGCCGCTCTCGCCTTGTCTTCCAAAGAATAAATAAGCCAATGAACTTCTGTCACCATTTCTCCGCGGTCAACAAAATCTCCTATTAAAACCAGGTGCCCATTATCGAATGTCCAGTTAAAATCCTGGTCCATTACACCATTGGCAATCAAAATTTTTGAAAAAGCTCTAAAATCCCCTTCAATATCTGAAAGAATCAATTGCTTTGAGGGCATCTTAAAGGTGGCCGTTTCATTTTCTAGATTTTCTTTTAGACTTACAGTGAATTTCTTTTCTTTCTGATCCGTATTTACCTGTAAGGAAATATTTTTTTTGTTTGTTATAGATGCACTGTCTTCAACCACAACTGTTGACCCGTTGCTTGCTACAATACTTTTTATAAATAGTAATTCCCCTTTGTAAAACACATAAGGGCCATCAACCTGGAGAGAATCCCCGGTAAGCATAAAAGCTGTCATTATAAAGGGAATTAAAAAATAACCTGATTTAAGCATAATAGTCAATTTACTTATTTTATTAATAAAACAAGAACTGAACCAAACTTATTACAACAACAAACCTGACTTAAAGACTGATAAAAAAGCGGAAACCAGGATTTAAAATGTTAATTGTAATAAAACATTTTAAACAGGCATTACCAAAATATTCTTCAGAGAAATAAGGTTACTTCAATTTAAACCCTTCCAGAAATTTTGTATTAAAATCTCCTGTTCTGAAAAGATCGTCCTGCATTAATTGCAAATGGAACGGAATGGTAGTTTTTACCCCTTCAATCACGTATTCACTTAATGCCCTGTACATCGTATCAATGGCTTCATTTCTTGTGCGGGCCACTGTAATTAATTTACCAATCATTGAATCATAATATGGAGGTATTACATATCCGGCATACACGTGACTGTCTACCCTAACTCCATGTCCTCCCGGCTGGTGCAGGGTAGTAATTCTTCCGGGTGAAGGACGAAATTCATTGTAAGGATCTTCCGCATTGATCCGGCATTCAATGGAATGCATTTGGGGTATGTAATCATTTCCGGAAATTCGTTCACCCCCGGCTATTTTAATTTGTTCTTTTATAAGATCGAAATTGATCACTTCTTCGGTTACGCAATGCTCCACCTGGATTCTTGTATTCATTTCCATGAAATAAAAATTCCTGTTTTTATCGACCAGAAATTCTACCGTTCCCACACTTTCATAATTTATGGCACTTGCGGCTTTCTTGGCAGCCTCACCCATCTGCAGTCTCAATTCATCGGTCATAAACGGGGATGGGGATTCTTCTACCAACTTTTGATGACGCCGTTGAATGGAGCAATCACGTTCACTCATATGACACACATTGCCATATTGATCCCCTGCAACTTGTATTTCAATATGTCTTGGTTCTTCTACAAATTTCTCCATGTAGATGCCATCATTCTTAAATGAGGCAGCTGCTTCAGCTTTGGCAGTATCATAAGCTTTCTCCATATCCGCATCCTGCCATACGATACGCATTCCTTTACCCCCACCACCTGCTGTTGCTTTTAATATAACCGGGTAACCCATTTCTTTGGCCAAACCTTTCGCCTCATCAATACTTTGCAACAATCCTTCTCCTCCAGGCACCACGGGAACTCCCGCTTTTATCATAGTTTCTTTGGCCGATATCTTATCACCCATCCTGTTGATCATGTCAGGAGTAGGACCAATAAACTTAATACCATGATCATTACAAATCCCGGCGAATTTTGCATTTTCAGCAAGAAAACCATAACCGGGGTGAACAGCATCTGCATTGGTTATTTCTACAGCCGCCATTATGTGCGCCATATTGAGATAAGAGTCGCTGCTTTGCGGTTTTCCAATACAAACGGCTTCATCTGCAAATTTTACATGTAAACTGTCGCGGTCAGCTGTAGAATAAACAGCTACTGTTTTTATCCCCATTTCGCGGCAGGTTCTGATAATACGAAGAGCAATTTCTCCTCTATTAGCTATAAGTATTTTTTTGAACATGTAATTGAAGATATAATGTGCAGGTGAGCATTCCTTAGGATCAGGGACGCACCAGCGGTCAAATATTTAATTTTTGATTACCATACAGGCTGCGGATTAACATATCCACTAAATAGGTTCAACCATGAATAACGGTTGATCATATTCTACGGGTGAGGCATCTTCTACTAATACCTTTACAATTCTGCCACTGATCTCACTTTCTATTTCATTAAATAATTTCATGGCTTCAATAATACATACCACCTTACCCTGGGATACTTCATCACCTGGCTCTATCAGGTTGGGCTTATCAGGAGAAGCCTTACGATAAAAAGTACCTATCATCGGGCTTTTTATTGTTAACAAATTAGAAGGTGCCGCCTCCCCAGACTTGGCCTTATCTGTTGCTCCTGCAGATGACGGAGAAACCGCAGGCGGATTTGGAGCGTAAGACGCAGGTTGCTGAGGCGCATAATTTGCAGGTTGCGCTTGCATTACCTGGGTAACATGTTCTTCTTTTTGCTTTATCGTTACTTTAAAATCTTTTTGTTCAATTGTGAGTTCGCCTATATTGGATTTGTTGATCATTTTGACCAACTCCTGAATTTGCTTGAAGTCCATGTTTTTCAATTTAATAGACAATGTTTTTGTTGAAATGGAGGCTAAGGTAAGGAAATCAAATACAGAACAGCAAGGTTTTTTTGATAGTTTCCAGCGAAAAATGGCGGAAATAAGTCAAAAATGGCCCAAAATATCTTGAATTTGGGCCATTTTTCCGTTATCTGTAATTTTTCAATTTATTCCTTTACTCTTTCAAGGTATTCGCCAGTTTTTGTATTTATCCGGATTAATTCACCTTCATTCACAAATAATGGGACATTGACAGTAGCCCCGGTTTCTATAGTAGCAGGCTTTAATGTACGGGTAGCCGTATCGCCCCGCAAACCCGGTTCCGTGTATGTTACCAGCATGACTATCTTGTCGGGCAACTCCACACTCATGGGTAATTCTGTTTCAGTATTTATAAGAAGTGAAACATTCTGACCATCTTTTAAAAATTGAGGTGCATCCACCAGGCTTTCCTGCACAGCCACCTGCTCAAAGGTTTCATTGTCCATGAAATTGTAACCTGTATCATCCTTATACAAGAATTGATAATCTTTTCTTTCAACCCTGACAGGATAAATGGTATCTCCTGAATTCCAGGTTTTTTCTATCGACCGATTATTATCAACGCCCTTCAACTTAGCCCATACTTTTGCTGCTGCACGGGCTGTTTTATTCTCTCCAAATTCTACTATTGAATATAAACTGCCGTCTAGTTTAATAATAAGACCACGACTAATATCTGCAGTACTTGCCATAAAATTATATTTTTTATAAGGAGGTAATTCGCTTTTAAATCAAGGCGGCCGCAAAGATAGGGAAATGTAAAAAGCCGGGACTTTTTACCAGCTTCAATCTTTTATCCTGGCCATTGCAAGCTATTCCTTAGCACTTAGTTAAGAAATTGTTGATTATTAAAGTTGTTTCTTTGGACAATGAAAAAATCAATTCTGCTTTTAGTACCCTTATTGTCTTTCTTCTTCAGTTTAGCTCAAAGCGATTCGTTGGTAAAAGCACCCTACAAGCGTTTTCCTTCCGTACCTCCATTCAAACTGTTACTGCCCGATAGCAGCACTCATTTTACTAAAGAGGATCTGGATAGAAAGAAAGCAGTAATGGTGATGTTGTTTAGCCCCGACTGCGATCATTGTAAACATGAAACAGAACAAGTAATCAAAAATATAGATGCGCTTAAAAAAGTACAGATCGTAATGTCTACTACTCTTCCGTTTGACAAGATGCTGGATTTTTATAACGAGTATGAATTGAAACGTTTCAATAATATTATTGTCGGTAAAGATGAAGCTTATCTTTTGCCGGTATTTTATGATGTTCGGAACCTGCCTTTTCTCGCATTTTACAATAAGAAAAAAGAATTGATTTCAGTATTTTCCGGCGCCCTGCCAATAGAAAAAGTAATAGATGAACTTAAGAAATAACTTTTATTATCAAACTTTTAACCTCAAACTTTCTTTTACCTTTGCCCGCAACCTTGCCTGACTGCAGGCAAGTCATTTCCTAATTCTATAAATTTTTCTTGCATGAAAGTTACTGTAGTAGGCGCCGGAGCTGTAGGAGCAACCTGTGCCGACAATATTGCCCGTAAAGAACTGGCTACTGAATTGGTTTTATTAGACATAAAAGAAGGCATAGCTGAAGGTAAGGCCCAGGATATGATGCAGACTGCTGCATTACTTGGATTTGATACCAGGATAACAGGTTCTACCAACGATTATTCAAAAACGGCTGGCAGTGATGTGGTAGTCATTACTTCAGGCCTGCCACGCAAACCAGGGATGACAAGGGAGGAACTCATTGGTGTTAATGCAGGGATAGTAAAAGGTGTTGCGGAAAATATCCTAAAGCATTCACCTGATACAATCATCATTGTAATCAGCAACCCCATGGATACGATGACCTACCTGGCCTTAAAGTCAACTGGCTTACCCAAGCAACGCATCATCGGTATGGGTGGCACGCTGGACAGTGCCAGGTTTAAGTACCAACTGAGCCAGCATTTGAAATGCAGCCCAGGCGATCTGAATGCAGTGGTAATTGGCGGGCATGGTGACACAACAATGATCCCATTAATCCGATTAGCTACGTGGAATTCGGTTCCGGTTACAAAATTTTTAAACGCAGAACAACAAAAACAGATAGTAGCGGATACCATGGTTGGTGGAGCTACACTCACTAAATTAATTGGCACATCAGCCTGGTATGCACCGGGTGCGGCAGGAGCTGCCATGGTAGAATCGATAGTAAGGGATGAAAAAAAACTATTTACCTGTTGCATTTACCTGGAAGGTGAATATGGACAAAAAGATATTTGTCTTGGTTTACCTGTTACTATCGGAAAAAATGGATGGGAAAAAATTCTTGACTTTGGATTGAATGAGGCTGAACAAGCGGAATTTAATAAAAGCGCAGATGCCGTCAGGAATATGAATGATGTGCTGAATACCCTGTAATGAAAATTTTCTCTATACACCCGGCTCGTTCTTTTGAAGTTCAGCCGGGTTTTTATTTTTTTTATTTCCAGATTTGATTTTTTAAGCATCCGGCGACCTGCTTCATAAATAAACAAGCCAACCCTACTGTATACTATGGTACAAGCTTATAATTTCTTAGCTGCATGGCAACTGTTTCCTGAAAAGGGAACTTATGAATATGGCGACAGACCAAAAAGTGGAATATATAAAATTGAATCCCCCGAAGGAAAAAAGGAATTGATTGTCTACCATAATTGGGTGACTTTAGAAGGTCAAAGTCTTTCATCCCAATACCATGTAAATGCTGATGGTGAACTCAATCACTTTGCTCAGCTTGAACTAGCCGATAAAGTCCAGGTCAATTTTATTGACAGTATAAGTTTTGAAATTCATTTTTATAAGAAAGGAGAAGCGGTACTGCACATTGTTCATGAAATAATGCCGAACGGTTATTTGCGGATCATTCAACAAGGCGTTAAAGAAGACGGAACAAGATATACCAATACAGAACTTTATCACAAACAGCTTAGCGTATTACCATACTCTGCTTCGGTTTCAGGCGCTGTTATAAAAGCGACGGAAGAAGGTGTTATAAAACACAAAGCCTTAACTGCAATGGAAGAGCAAACCAATATGCAACTCCTGCAGATCCGAAAGCAAATAGAACTACTGGCCCTGCAGGCACAGGAAATACAAAAACGCAAAGAATTATCGATGCTGATCTATAATGCCAGGCTTTCTTTTAAACCCAATATTGGGCAAGTATATTTCTTATATGAAAAAAATGATGGTAGTCATACATTGTCCCTTGTATCGCCAAAAGAATGGGGAAGTAACGGACCATATAAAAAATTTGTATCGGGAGTCAGGTTGCTGGCCGATCATACCTGGGTTGAAATTTAATAACTGTATTAAACCCGTTGTTTTATTTTTTATCCTGCTAATTCAAATATGAGTTTATTTAACCCCAGCCCTTAAAAATAAAACCTGATGAAAAATGAATTGCATTTTCCGCTTCAAATTGCCAAAAGTAAAATTGCCGGCAAAGGGGCCTTTGCTATAAAACAAATTCCGGCAAAAAGAAAACTGGGAAATATGGCGGGAGAAATCATATCCTACAAAGAAGCTCAAAAACGAATCAAGAAGCAGCCCGGCAATGTACTTTTTATGGTTGAATTTGACCAGGGTGATATTGCTCTTGATGCAAGCATCAATAGTAATGCATTAAGACATATCAACCATTCTTGTAGCCCCAATACTTTCATGCGGAGAGCTTTTCAAAAAGTAGAATTTTATTCCCTGAAAAAAATCAACACGGGTGAAGAACTAACCTGCGATTATGGAGAAACACATCATGACGGGAAACTTCCTTGCAAATGCGGAGCTGTCAATTGCAGGGGATTTATTTAAGGTCCAAATAACAACCAGGTTGCCCATTTAAAAAAATTTCATACAAAAATAGCTGCAGGCCGATTATGCCAGCTTTATCTTTATACTATGACTAAACTCTCTGTTAATATTAATAAGATAGCCACCTTACGAAATTCACGGGGCGGCAACAATCCCGATGTTATAAAAGCAGCTTTGGATGCAGAACGTTTTGGAGCCGATGGTGTCACTGTTCATCCCCGGCCGGATGAGCGCCATATCCGTTACAATGATGTAAGGGATATTAAAAAAAACCTTGCTTGTGAGTTTAACATAGAAGGAAACTGTACGGAAAAAAAATTTGTTGCCCTGGTATTGGAAACAAAACCCAACCAGGTTACACTGGTTCCCGACACGCTGGGTCAAATTACTTCAGATCATGGATGGGATACTATAAAACATAAAGAATTCCTCACCGACATAATATCTGTTTTTAGAAAAGCCGGTATTCGTGTATCCATATTTACAGATCCGGATGTGTACATGGTTGAAGGTGCTGCAGCAACAGGAACTGACCGTATAGAATTATATACTGAAAGTTTTGCGAAGCAATATGCTTTGGGTAATAAACAAAAGGCAATAGAGCCTTACCTTGCTGCCGCCATAAAAGCCAGGGAACTTGGGCTTGGATTAAATGCTGGCCACGACCTGGATTTGCAAAACTTAAAATTCTTTAAAGAAAATATTCCCTGGCTTGATGAAGTAAGTATTGGACATGCCCTAATATGTGATGCTATATACCTGGGATTTGAAAATGCGGTGCAGCTTTATAAAAGGCAATTACAATAATGACTTTTAGAAAAAGATAAGGATATTATTCCAGGTCCGTTACACTACCGTTGGTAATTTTATCTCAAAGAACTTTTGAACGATTTTATCATTTTATTATTAAATAGCCAGCCTCACGACAGACCACGTGTTTATAAATATGGTAATTTTGTCGACTATTGCCTCAACCAAGTTACCAGCTATGGATCACAAATTTTTCCAGTATATTTTTGATAAGCAAAAAGGGATCGAAATGGTTCCGCCAAATGAAAGGATTGCTTCCTGGGCCCTGGATCTTATCGCATTATTATATCCTGAAAGAGCTGAATATTTTCCGGCTTCGCCGCAGGTGGTAAAAGATAAGTTTGAAAAATTGACTACAGAATTGGTGATCTTGCTTGAAGCCACCAAAGCCTGCCACAGTTGGAACCACGAGGAAAAAGCAATGACTTTTTTTGATAATATCCAGGAGATGTACAGGATATTAAATACAGACATTGATGCTATACTTGAAGGGGACCCTGCATCAAAAAGTCGCTTTGAAGTGATAAGGGCCTACCCTGGTTTTAACGCGATCGCTTTTTATAGAATTGCCCATGCTTTATTGGAACTTGACATTCCCCTTCTACCCCGAATTTTAACCGAATTTGCCCATTCCAAAACGGGAATTGATATACACCCGGGAGCTCAAATCGGCGAGCATTTTTTTATTGATCATGGTACCGGAATAGTGGTTGGAGAAACTTCAGTGATCGGAGACCATGTAAAATTATACCAGGGGGTAACTCTTGGTGCGTTAAGCGTTGATAAAAGCATGGCATTTATCAAACGCCATCCCACTGTAGAAGATCATGTAATCATCTATTCCGGGGCTACTATATTGGGAGGTGATACCGTCATTGGCCACCATAGTATTATCGGGGGTAATGTGTGGCTCACTAAAAGTATTCCGGCCTACACCACAGTTTATCATAAATCAGAGATCGAATTGATAGATCAAAAAACCAAAATCTGAAATGGCGAGCATACTTGACCTGGTAGGCAAAACCCCCCTGGTAGAAATAAAGAAATTAAATCCCAATCCCAATGTAATTATGTATGCTAAACTGGAAGGTGATAATCCGGGAGGAAGTGTAAAAGACCGGCCAGCTTTGAATATGATCCGTTCAGCATTAGAGAGGGGCGATATAAAAAAAGGAACAAAATTAATAGAAGCTACCAGCGGAAATACCGGTATCGCCCTGGCCATGATAGCCCGCCTGTATGACCTGGAAATTGAATTGGTAATGCCTTCCACCTCTACCCGTGAACGAACGTTGACCATGGAAGCATTCGGAGCTAAAGTTACCCTACTCGATAGTATAGAAATTTGCCGGGACTATGCAGAAGAAAAAGCGGCAACCGGCGAATTTTTTATTTTAAACCAATTTTCAAATCCTGATAATTACCTGGCGCATTATAAAACCACGGGACCGGAAATATGGAACGATACCAATAAAATGATCACTCATTTTGTAAGCTCCATGGGTACCACAGGTACTATAATGGGGTGTTCAAGATATTTTAAAGAAAAAAATTCCAATATCCAGATCATAGGATGCCAGCCCACTGAAGAATCATCCATTCCCGGGATTCGCCGATGGCCAAAAGAATATTTACCAAAAATATTTGAACCCAAACGGGTAGACAGGGTGATGGATGTTTCACAACAGGAAGCTACGGATATGGCTCGTCAGCTGGCAAAGACAGAAGGAATATTTGCAGGAATGAGTAGCGGAGGGGCTGCTTCTGCAGCCATCCGGCTGGCCCAAGAAATTAAATCAGGTATAATTGTTTTTATTACCTGCGACAGAGGCGACCGTTACCTTAGCAGCAATTTGTTTGGATAAATACTTAGGTAGAATTAGTGCGGCCGCTTTATGTTCTTATACTCTCTTTTAATTTTTCAACAGCTAACTAATACAATTATTTCACCCATTCAGGAAGTTCCCGGATAGGTTGCAAATCCTGTTCTTTCTTCTGCCACCCATACGAAAACTCGCCATTAGTAATGATGAGGAACCCGGTTGGTATACTAATATGGTATCGGAGTAATTGATGCAAAACTGATTCATCTAATTTAACAAGAGGTGCCTTGCATTCAATCATCATCCAGGGCACATGGTTGGTGTCATATACCAAAATATCAAATCGCTTTTTCAATTCCTCCAGCATGATCATTTTTTCCATGGCAATTAAAGCCGGCGGATACTTTTTCACCTGCACCAGGTATTGAACGAAATTCTGCCTTACCCATTCTTCAGGAGTAAGTAACAACCATTTCTTCCGGAGAGAATCAAAGATGAAATCTTTACCTGAAATATTCTTAATCTGAAACTTTTGCACGGGATATTCAATTGCCAGCATGCTTCAAAAGTAAATGATTAAATTCGTTGCAAGTCATATGACAACACGCCTTAAACGTTTCATAACAAGTAATCTCAAGCAGGTAGATTTGTTAAACAAGGAGATCATTTGAATATGAACTTACAGCCAAAACTTAAACTTTATATATGAAATCAAAAGAAGCAATCGTAGAAAACTGGTTACCCCGATACACAGGAGAAAAATTGGAAAATTTTGGAAAGTATATTTTACTGACCAACTTTAATAACTACGTAAACAAATTTGCAGAATGGAATAATGTGCCGGTAATAGGTGAAAACAAACCGATGCAATGTGCTACGGCCGAAGATATAACTATCATAAATTTTGGAATGGGTAGCCCCACTGCCGCCACCGTCATGGATCTGTTGAGTGCCATTGAACCCAAAGCGGCTTTGTTTCTAGGTAAGTGCGGCGGTTTAAAAAAAAGGAATAAGATAGGTGATCTTATACTTCCCATAGCCGCTATACGGGGAGAAGGCACATCCAACGACTATTTTCCTCCCGAAGTGCCAGCACTACCTGCCTTTGCTCTGCAAAAAGCCGTATCAACCACAATACGGGACTATGGAGTTGATTATTGGACAGGCACCGTGTATACAACCAACCGCCGTGTATGGGAACATGATGAAAAATTTAAGAACTATTTACAAGATATAAGAGCCTATGCCATCGACATGGAGACAGCAACCATATTTACTGTTGGCTTTTATAATAAAATCCCCACCGGCGCATTACTCCTGGTAAGTGATCAACCTATGACGCCTGAAGGAGTTAAAACGGAAGAAAGTGACATAAACGTTACGGCACAATTTGTGAATGATCATATCAGGATCGGAATCGATTCATTGAAACAATTAATTAATGATGGAATGACGGTAAGACACTTAAAATTTTAATTTGTTTGAATAATTTTTGCAAACTGAAGATTAAAGAAAATATTCTTAAAATCCCGGTAGATGAAACTAATAATGATTTTAACTTCCATCGTGCTATTAGCTGCTTCCTCAGAACAATGCAATAATAAAAAAGTATCGGGAAAAGGAATCTATAAAGCCAGGCTGGAAACAAAAGCATTGTGTATGAATTATACCCTCCGGTTGCTGGAGGGAGAAATAGATACATCTTTAATCGTGGCAAGTTGGATTGATGAATCAACCGGTAAATCGTATGAACGTGCTTTTGGATTAGGAAGCCCCTGCACTTTCCCTCCCAACATTCAGCAGGGGGATGATTTTTATTTTATGATCGATAGTTCCGGGAGAAGAGATTGTGCAGTTTGTATGGCCTATTATCCCACACCTCCTAAAAAGTTATCAATAAAAGTAGTGGAAAAATAATGGCGCCCCTGTTGAGCATAAAAGACCTTTCAGTTGATTTCATATCCGCATCTGTTCGCACCCATGCTGTAAAAAACATTTCCTTTTCTGTACATAAATGTGAGATCGTTGCACTGGTTGGAGAGTCGGGTTCCGGAAAATCAGTTACATCACTTTCCATACTTCAGTTACTTCCTTCTCCGCCGGCACATTATGTTTCAGGGCAAATTTTGTTTTCTGAAAACGGAATTGAGCAAACAGATTTGCTACAAAAATCCCGCTCTGCATTGCAACATATCCGTGGTAATAAGATAGGTATGATCTTCCAGGAACCCATGTCTTCACTTAATCCGGTATTTACTTGTGGCAACCAGGTAATGGAAGCTTTATTGGCTCACAAAAAAATTTCCACAAAAGTTGCCAGGCAAAAAACGATTGACTGGTTTGAGAAAGTTAAATTACCCAACCCGGCATCGATCTTTGATCGCTTCCCTCACCAACTTAGCGGAGGACAAAAACAAAGGGTGATGATTGCAATGGCTATGTGCTGCGAGCCTTCTTTACTTATTTGTGACGAGCCCACAACTGCCCTTGATGTAACAGTGCAAAAAACGATATTAGAATTAATTAAGGAACTCCAGCAGCAGTCAGGTATGGGAGTTATTTTTATTACGCATGACCTTGGAGTGGTAGCAGAAATTGCCGACCAAACTCTTGTCATGTACAATGGGGAAATAGCAGAGCAGAATACCATGGAGAATATTTTTTCTAATCCACAGCATCCCTATACCAAAGGGTTACTTGCCTGCAGGCCACTCAATCATAAAAGAGGAAAGCGGTTGCCAGTGGTAAGTGATTTCTTAATGGAGAATACACAGGAAACTGAAATTAAAAAGGAAATAATACATCAAGGAGATCAGGGAGTAGGAATTGTTTCCAGGAAAGAAATGGACGGAGAAATTAGTCCTGTACTGAAAGTAGATCACTTGTCAGTTTGGTTTCCGGCAAAAAAAACAATTTTTGGTAAGCCTCCTGAATTTATCAAAGCGGTCAATGACATTAGTTTTGAAGTATACAAAGGAGAAACCATGGGATTAGTCGGGGAAAGCGGATGTGGCAAAACAACATTAGGAAGAACCATTCTTCGGCTTATTGAGCCTACTTGCGGCAAAATAATATATAACGGCGTTGATTTAGCTGTTGTTAAGAAAAATGACCTTCGAAATCTTCGGAAAGAAATTCAAATTATTTTCCAGGATCCCTACTCTTCTTTAAACCCAAGGATAACAATTGGCTCCGCCATTTCAGAGCCACTAAAAGTGCATCAGCTTTACTCAACTGAAAAATCCAGAAAAGAAAAAGTAATTGACCTGCTGGAAAAGGTGGATTTGGATCCGGATCACTTTAACCGCTATCCTCATGAGTTTTCGGGGGGGCAACGTCAGCGAATTGTGATTGCCCGGGCCCTGGCCTTGACTCCTTCTTTTATTGTCTGCGATGAATCTGTTTCTGCCCTGGATGTCAGTGTTCAGGCCCAGGTTTTAAATTTATTAAATGACCTGAAAAAGGAATTTGGATTCACCAGCATTTTTATTTCGCATGATCTTTCCGTTGTCCGCTATATAAGTGATCGCATTCTGGTAATGAACCAGGGAGAGCTTGAAGAGATGGGTGATGCCGATACTATTTATTTCCAACCGCAGTCGGTATATACTCAAAAACTTATCGCATCCATTCCCAAAGGCCCAGCCTGACGGGGTTTTAGATTGTTGTTATCCCCCGATTGGTATTAAAATGGATTTGCCAATCAAAATTCCTTCTTATAAGTTAGAAATATTCCCATATGAGCCTTACCGGGAATAGAAATAATTTGATCTATCCGCCAAAAAATATTACTTTGAAAATCAATAATTTTAGTCCTAAATCTTTACCTTTGCCCACTTTTAAAGCTATCGCATGACAGAATCCGGTGCCGTAAGACCGGGGTTTGCCGTTCCGCCTTGTTTGCTAAATATCATTTTGCAACAGGCAAAAGCAGAGCAGCTCAACCCTCCTATCTTAGTATCAGAAGTCCCTGGACCGTTTTATGTCAGCTGCTTTTTATAAACCACAATAATCATAAATGAAGCTTTCACAATTCCGTTTCGACCTGCCCCTAAACCTTATTGCTCAAAACCCGGCCAAAAAAAGAGAGGATGCCCGAATGATGGTAGTCCACAGGCATACCGGCCAGATCGAAAACAAACACTTTCGTGACATCCTGGATTATTTTGACGACAAAGATGTTTTCACGGTTAATAACACAAAAGTATTTCCCGCAAGGATGTATGGCCGAAAAGAAAAAACAGGTGCTAAAATAGAAGTATTTCTGTTGCGTGAACTCAACCGCCCAAACCGACTTTGGGATGTAATAGTTGATCCGGCACGAAAGATCAGGGTAGGAAATAAATTATACTTTGGCGATCAGGAGGATCTGGTAGCAGAGGTTATTGATAATACTACGAGCCGCGGAAGAACGATCCGTTTTTTGTGGGAAGGCCCTGAAGAAGGTTTCCGTGCTCAACTGGAAAAGCTGGGAGAAACTCCCTTACCAAAATATATTAAGCGTAAACCCGATGAAGAGGATAAAGAACGATACCAGACTGTATATGCTAAACATGAAGGAGCTGTTGCTGCTCCTACCGCTGGTTTGCATTTTAGCCGTGAATTAATTAAAAGATTAGAAATAAAAGGAGTCCGGTTTGCGGAAGTTACTCTTCATACTGGCCTCGGCACCTTTCGTCCAATTGAAGTAGAAGACCTCAGCAAACATAAAATGGATGCTGAATATTTTAATATAGATGAAACCGCCTGCAAGGTGGTAAACAGGGCTAAAGAATACGGGCATCGCATTTGCTCTGTGGGTACTACGACAATGAGGGCTTTGGAATCCTCGTTTACAGCGCAAAAATTGTTGAAACCGTCAGAAGGATGGACCAATATGTTCATTCACCCTCCTTACGATTTCAATATTGCTGATTCGCTGGTCACCAACTTTCATTTGCCAAAAACCAGCTTGCTGATTATGACATGTGCATTTGCTGGCTATGAGTTAACTATGGAAGCGTACAAAAAAGCCATAAAAGATAAATACCGGTTTTTTAGTTATGGAGACGCTTTGCTGATCGTTTAAACCTTTTAAAGCGGTTTAAAATATAAGAAACAGTTTTACATTAGTAAGACTGTTTTTTTTTCTTAATCCATTATAGAAAAATCATATAAGCTATTACAGGATTAGCTTGATTAAATATTAAAGCACAAGGTATTAACAGTCTTTTTACCACCCTTTGCATCAACCACCCAATCCCTTACCTTTGCGCAGTTTCGGCCGAATTTTGTCATTGAAACTTCCGGCCTTCAATACAACTGAAACCAACAATAATTTAATTATATGGCAGACATATTTGAACGTCTACTTAAAAATTCCGGGCCTTTAGGTCAGCATCGTGAAAGAGCTCATGGCTATTTTGCTTTCCCAAAATTAGAAGGTGAGATTTCGAACCGGATGATATTCCGGGGTAAAAACATGATCGTTTGGAGTTTAAATAATTACCTGGGGCTGGCAAATCATGAAGAAGTGAGGAAAGCTGATGCGGATGGTGCAAGGGAATTTGGACTTGCATTACCTATGGGTGCCCGAATGATGAGTGGAAACAGTAATCTTCACGAGCAATTAGAATCTGAACTGGCGGCGTTTGAAATGAAAGAAGATGCCATCCTGCTCAACTTTGGTTACCAGGGAATGGTTAGCATAATTGATACACTTTGCAGCCGGCACGATGTGATAGTGTATGATGCTGAAAGCCATGCTTGCATCATTGATGGTTTACGTTTACATCCCGGGCATCGGTATGTATTTAAACATAACGACCTGGAAGACCTGGAAAAACAATTGCAACGGTCTACCACATTAATAGAAAAACAAAAAGCAGGTGGAATTCTCGTCATTACAGAAGGTGTTTTTGGAATGGCCGGTGACCAGGGAAAGTTAAAGGAAATTGCTTCCTTAAAAGATAAATTTGAATTCAGGTTGTTGGTTGATGATGCGCATGGATTTGGAACACTTGGCAAAACAGGTGCTGGTGCAGGAGAAGAGCAGGATGTTCAGAATAAAATTGATCTTTATTTTTCCACGTTTGCAAAATCAATGGCATCTATCGGAGCATTTGTCGCAGGCGATAAAAATATTATTGATTATATCCGGTATAATATTCGTTCCCAAATTTTTGCCAAGAGCCTTCCTATGCCTTTAGTGGTTGGCAACCTGAAAAGGTTAGAATTGCTCCGCAATCAACCCGAATTAAAAGGAAAACTTTGGGACAACGCACTCAAACTGCAAAACGGATTAAAGGAAAGAGGATTTGATATCGGGAAAACTGATTCTGTGGTAACTCCCGTTTATATGACAGGTGGTGTGGAAGAAGCTACAGCGATGGTAATGGATCTTCGGGAGAATTATAAGATTTTCTGTTCTATCGTTGTTTATCCTGTTATTCCAAAAGGTCATATAATTTACCGGCTTATACCTACAGCGGTTCATACTGATGAAGATATCCATGAAACCCTTGAAGCCTTTTCCGCCACTAAGAAAAAATTAGATGCCGGAGAATATAAGGCAGAGGCAATACCCGACATGGCTGAGGTAACGGGGAAACGTTTTGATTACATGACGGAACTACCAAAGAACAAGTAATTTTTTTAAGACATAATAAAACCAAAACTCTGTTCCCTTTAAAAGGGAGCAGAGTTTTTTGTTTAAACACCCGAATTGCTTTTTATACAAATTAGTATTTGATACATTTTAAAAATAAGATTATGCGCAAAATATTAGTTCTGCTCTTTTTGATTCCTTTTCTTTCTATTGCACAAAAAAAGTCAATTACATTAGAAGATATTTATAAAAATGGCACTTTCCGGGAGGAACAAATAGACGCCAACTTTGAAGAGCCTGCCAATAAACATCGTTTGCCGGAAGAGCTAAAAGATGAAAAGGGTAATCAGATTGACGTGCCGGAAGACATAATATATAATGAAGCACATCCGGATATTGTATTACTGAGAACAAATATTGAATCCATCTACAGGCGATCGACCAAAGCCAATGTTTATATATATAATGCCCTTACAAAAAAATTAGTCGCACTTGATGAAGCAAAAGTATTACATCCTTCCCTTTCCCCCGATGGCAGGAATGTGGCCTATGTTAAAGACAACAACCTGTACATAAAAAATATCAATTCAAATACTATAACAGCAGTAACAAAAGACGGAAAATGGAACTACATCATTAATGGCAATTGCGATTGGGTGTATGAAGAAGAGTTTGAATTCAGCCGTGCGTTCGAATGGAGTCCCGCTGGTTCATACCTGGCTTATTACCGCTTCGATGAAACGGAGGTAAAGGAATATAATATGACGATATATAACAATGAATATAATGCAGACTATAGGTATAAATATCCCAAAGCCGGGGAGGATAATTCAAAAGTGGAGATTCACATTTATAACCTGGGTACCGGAAGAGATGTTAAAGCTCAATATGAACAAGGTGATATTTATATTCCCCGCATAAGATGGACTAAAAATGATAATAACCTGGTCGTTTATTGGATGAACCGCCACCAGGATAATCTTAAATTATTAATGACGGATGCACAAAGCGGCAATAGCCATGTTCTATATGAGGAAAAGAATAAATTTTTTGTAGAAATTAATGATGATTGGTGGTTTTTAAAAGATGGAAAAAATTTACTCTTTACAAGCGAAACAGATGGTTTCCGTCATTTATATATACAAAGCCTTGACGGTAAAAAAGCCAGGCAGGTATCAACCGGGAAATATGAAGTAACGGAAGTAAATGGAATAGATGAACAGAACAAAAGGATATTCTATACAATGGCTTACCCCAGACCCATGGACCGGAATCTGTTTGTCACAGATTTTGCAGGGAAAAAGACAGTTCAGCTAACTACAGGTGAAGCCTGGCATCAAGTAAAAATGAATAACGATTTTACAAAATTTTATTCCTATCGTTCTGATATTAACACCCCGCAGATAGTGACACTTCATACAATTAACTCCGGCAATAAAAAAGCGATCGGAACTACTCTTGTAAAAACTATCTCTGAAAATACCGCATTAAAAAACAAATTAAAGGAATATGAATTAGGTAAGGCTGAATTCATCCGTGTGCCTAACAACAAAGGTGATACACTTAATGGTTGGATGCTGAAACCACAAGGTTTTGATTCTTCAAAAAAATATCCCCTTTTGTTTTGCAATTATGGAGGACCCGGGTCCCAAAAAGTTGCCAATAATTTCGGCACCGTTAGTTACTGGCACCAGTTACTGGCACAAAAAGGTTTCATTGTTGTAAGTATAGATAACACGGGTACTGGTTTCAGGGGTGAAGAGTTTAAAAAGAAAACATACCTGCAACTGGGAAAATTTGAAATAGAAGACCAGATAGAGGCGGCAAAATATTTGGGCAACATGCCCTTTGCAGATAAAAATAATATTGGCCACTGGGGCTGGAGTTATGGTGGGTTTATGAGTTCTCTTGCTATCACAAAAGGAGCTGATGTATTTTCAGCTGCCGTTGCTGTAGCACCTGTAACCAACTGGCGATATTATGATAATATTTATACTGAACGATACATGCGAACTCCGCAGGAAAACCCAAATGGATATGATGACAATTCACCCATAAATCATACGGATAAAATTAAAGGTAAATATCTCATCATACACGGCACGGCTGACGACAACGTACACTTTCAAAATGCAACGCAAATGATAACAGCATTGGTGAAAAATAATGTCGATTTTGAAAGTGCTTATTATCCCAACAAAAATCATAAGATTTCAGGGAAACTGGATAATACCAGTTTTCATCTGTGGAGTAAAATGACAAAATGGATAATTGAAAATATGGGAAATGAAAATACTAAAGGAAAAAGTGGCTCAACTGATCAGCCTAAAGCGTTTTGAAGATAAGATTGAAAAAAATTACCAGGTTTTTCCAGAATGAGGCACAACTTTATTTTTAATTTTAGAGGTCTGGAAAAAAGAACCCCGACGGTAAAGTCGGGGGCCCTAATCAAAAACCATTAACCATTAAACCTTATCCTATGAAAATTCAAAAGCAATATCGTTAATAAGATTTAATACAAAAACTTTTTTGGTTCTTTTTTTTTCATAAGTGTTGATTTCACACTTTTTTGATTTACCTCAAGGCGTATTTTGATATTTTTCAATCATCGCAAACGATTGCATCAATTTTAGAATCCTTTCATCAAGAAAAAATGTAGATGGTTCGGAAATCCATGTTACAACTATGATCCGGAAAATACAATCAATACTCAAAAAATATCGATAGTTAGGGTAATACATCACAACGCCGATTGAATTCAAAATTTGGCTATCTGGCAATATGACTAACAAAATCAGATTCACGATTTAATTTTTACCTTCAATTCAATTACTGACTTTTATCAATTGAACAGAATTTATATGAGAAAAATAATTATAGCTATTACAGGTGCCAGTGGTTCTGTGTATGCAAAAGGGATTCTGAATAAACTTTCAACCTTAAAGGATCATTGGAATGAATTAGGCATTGTAATGAGTACTAATGCTCAACAAGTGTGGCAAACTGAATTGGGTGATAACAGCTATACAAACTTACCCGGCACATTTTATACATCGCTGGATTTTAATGCACCGTTTGCATCAGGCTCTGGTCAATACGATACAATGATCATCATTCCTTGCTCGATGGGAACCTTAGGCCGGATAGCCAATGGCATTTCAAACGATCTTATTACAAGGGCTGCCGACGTTATACTAAAGGAAAGAAGAAAATTGATTTGTGTAGTCCGTGATACGCCATATAACCTTGTCCATATCCGCAACATGGAGACTGTTACACTAGCCGGGGGAATTATTTGTCCGGCTACACCTTCCTTTTACAGCAAACCAAAAACTATTGAAGAAGTGGCCGCCACAGTTGTTGACAGGGTTCTTGACCTGGCTGGCTTTGATATTACCACATTCAGGTGGGGAAAATAAAATGCAGAGATTAAACAGGTTGCTTTTAGTGATGAATATTTTCCAATGCCGCCGGATCATGTTTATACTTAAATACGAAAGGAAAGAAAATCCCCAGCACTAATGCATAGCCTGCAAAACTAAACCATATATTTTGCCAGTCTCTTATACCGTTTGTTGTAAAATAATCAACAACCCATCCACTAATCATTCCACCAAAAAAAGCACCTAATCCGTTTGTCATAAGCATAAATAGCCCTTGGGCACTGGCCCTGATCTTTATATCAGCTTCTTTTTCTACAAATAAGGAACCCGAGATATTAAAAAAGTCGAAAGCCATTCCATATATGATCATTGATAGGATCAGGAGATATAACCCATCCCCGGGATTGCCTATACCAAATAAACCAAACCGGAGAACCCAGGCAAATATACTCATCAGCATTACTTTCTTGATCCCGAACCGGTGCAGGAAATATGGAATAGTAAGTATAAACAGGGTTTCAGATATCTGTGAAATAGATAATAAAAGATTGGGATGCTTAACGCCAAAGGAATCAGGATACCGGGTTGTAAAATCATCAAGAAATGTTCCGCCGAATAAGTTAGTAATTTGTAAAGCTGCTCCTAAAAACATGGCAAAAAGGAAAAATACTGCCATCTTTTTTCTTTTAAATAAAACAAATGCATCCAATCCCAAAGAAGAAGCAAGACTCTTTTTTTTCCCCGTCTTAACGGGTTTACATGCAGGCATAGTAAAAGCATATAAACCTAAAAACAATCCGGCACCAGCACTAACATATAATTGCAAAGGACTTTTGGTCCAGCCAAAAAGGTCCACCATCCACATGGCACAAATGAATCCGACAGTGCCCCATACCCTGATGGGAGGAAAATCCTTTATGATATTAAACCCCTTGTTTTCAAGTATAATATAGGATACGGTATTATTTAATGCTATGGTTGGCATGAAGGCCATAGAATTAAACAACATGATCACATACATCATTTTAAAATCTGTAACCGTTGATGCCCATAACAGCAACCCTGCACCTGCTATATGACATAAGCCCAATATTCTTTCGGCATTTATCCAGCGATCTGCCACTATTCCAAGTAAAGCCGGCATGAATAAGGAAGCAATTCCCATTGTGCCATAAATACTCCCTACCTGAACCCCTGTAAATTTTAAAGTAACAATCATATAGGCCCCCAGTGAAATCAACCATGCACCCCACACAAAAAATTCAAGAAAGTTCATGACAATGAGGCGGGACTTGATATTCATCTGCAGTTTGTTTTGTTCAATGATAGTTTGAATAGGGAAGATAAGGGATTTTAAGGAGGCTGATTAGGCAAAAGTTTGCAACCTAATCTCTCCTAACTTTGTTACTGATTTAAATAAACACCAACATGCCGGAAATATTATCGGAAAAAATAATGAGGTCTTCAGGTATAGATGAAAATTTAATATCCATTGCAAATAAGGTCAGGAATGCTGAAAGAATAAGTGATGATGAAGGTTTACTTCTTTTTGAAAAAGCAAGCCTCCCCTTCCTGGGTTCGCTTGCCAATTCAATAAGAGAGCGATTGCATGGTAATAAAACATTTTTCAATCGAAATTTTCATATTGAACCAACTAATATATGTGTTTTCAGTTGTAATTTTTGTTCCTATAGCAGGCTGTATGCACATAAAGAAGAAGGATGGGAACTATCAACAGATCAAATGCTGGATATCGTAAAAAGTTACGATGAACAACCTGTGACAGAAGTTCATATCGTAGGCGGTGTGCATCCTAAGTTAACGATGACTTTTTTTGCTGACCTCCTTAAAAAAATAAAGGCCCATCGGCCAGGATTACATATCAAAGGATTTACTCCTGTAGAGTTGGATTATATGTTTCGTAAAGCCAGATTAAATGAAGCAGAAGGAATGAAAATCTTACGTGAGGCCGGGTTAGACTCATTGCCGGGAGGAGGGGCAGAAATTTTTCACCCGGAAATAAGAGAACAAATATGTGCTGATAAAGTGGATGCAAATGGGTGGCTGGCTATTCATGAAGCTGCACATAACCTGGGAATGCATTCCAATGCCACCATGCTGTATGGACATATAGAAGAATACTGGCACCGTATTGACCATATGAGAAGGTTAAGAGACCTGCAGGACAAGACCGGCGGCTTTAATACCTTTATTCCCCTCAAGTTTCGAAATAAAGGAAATGATATGAGCCAAATCCGGGAGAGTACAATTGTGGAAGATATGAGAATGTACGCTGTCGCTAGAATTTATTTAGATAATTTCCCACACCTGAAAGCCTACTGGCCCATGCTGGGTAGAGAAAATGCTCAGCTGGCTTTATCATTTGGAGTCAATGACATTGACGGCACAATAGATGATACCACTAAAATATATTCAATGGCAGGTTCAGAAGAGCAGAATCCTTCCATGACCACCACCCAACTTGTCACGCTGATAAAACAAGCAAAGAGAATACCTGTTGAAAGAGATACCTTATATAATGTAATAAAGGATTACGGAACTGAGGCCATAAAAGACGGAGAATTAAATCCACTGATGAATTAATTGTCTTCAATAACTACTCCTACTTCCCGCCGGGATTTTTTATTTGCATCCCTTCATTATTTTTTTTCGCTGGCCAGCTGGTATATTCCTCCAATTGAAATATCCCTCTTGAGCAAATTAAAATTCTTTGTTATCTGTAATCCTAACTTATTATTATAAATAAGCTACAGAATATTCCCGTGAACAATGATGTTGAAGAGAATTTCTTTAATTTTAAAAGCATTCTCCTGAAATCTCAAAATTCCAACTACTATTTATGAAAAGATTATTTTTTCCCATTCTGTCCGCTTTTTTGTTTTTAATAATTCAGCCTGCACTTTCCCAGCAATTTACACTTGTTAAGAAAGGTCATCCCAAAAGCCGTATTATCATTCCTGAAAAACCAACGGTGATTGAAATCCATGCGGCTAAAGTTTTACAGGATTATATTGAAAGAATTTCAGGTGCCGTTCTATCAATTGCTTCGGATAATAATAAACAGGAAAAGGGTGAAATTTTAATAGGTAATGTACAAAGAGCTGAACAGAATGAAGTGCCAAAGGAAAAGCTGGATAAAGATGGAATATTTATTAAGTCCTTTCCCAATAGTCTTGTTATTACAGGAGGAACAGGTCAGGGAATATTGTATAGTGTATACAGCTTTCTGGAAAAGTATTTGGATTGCAGGAAATATTCAGCAGCAGTAACTGTAGTTCCAAAAAAGAAAACCATTACTATACATTCAATAAATGATATGGAGTTGCCCGCCTTCAGTTACCGGGAAAATTTTTACCTGGATGCAAGAGATCCAGAATACCAGGCATGGCATAAACTGAACTCGCATGTAGGTCCGGGTAAGAGTGAATGGGGTTATTGGGTTCATACATTCGAAACCTTGTTAAGCCCCAAAGAATACGGTGAATTCCATCCGGAATACTTTAGTTTCTATGATGGTAAGCGCCATGCCGGATTGGTACCCTCCTGGGATGGAGCAGGTGTTCAACCCGAATCACAACTTTGCTTAAGTAATCCGGATGTGCTGGAAATAGTTTGTAAAAATTTGCAGGCCGCCATTAACAAAAATCCGGAAGCAAAATATTGGTCGGTGAGTCAAAACGATAATGTGAAATACTGCCGTTGCATTGATTGTGCTGCATTGGATAAAAAGTATGCAGCCTTTGCTCCTGAAGATAAAATGTATTCAACCCATGGAGGATCAAAATACGCTGCGTTGGGCATGGGTTCCATTTTAACATTTGTAAACAAAGTAGCAGAAAGATTTCCTGAAAAAATCATCTCTACGCTGGCCTATCAATATAGCCGGGTGCCGCCAAAAGATATTGTGCCCGCAAAAAATGTCAATATCATGTTATGCAGTATTGAAAGTACCCGGAACACTACAATGGAAAAAGGGGATACTGCTTTCAGCAATGATCTGAAAGGCTGGGGTCAATTAACGGATAATATCATTGTGTGGGACTATGTCATCCGATTTTCAAATCTATTTGCTCCATTCCCCAACCTCCGTATACTGCAACCCAATCTTCAGTTTATGCATAACAACAGAGTATCTGCCATTTTTGAACAAGGTAACCGGGAGATTGGTGGTGAGATGGCGGAATTGAGGGCTTACCTCATTGATAAATTACTCTGGAACCCCCATGTGAATGTAGACGAAGTAATGAATGATTTTCTTACTGGATATTATGGCAAGGCCGCCCAGCAGGTTAAGGAATATATTAACCTGTTACACGATAATAATATGGAAGCAGCGGGCTATAAACTTTCCATTTTTGGAAAACCGGTTATGGAAAAAGAAAGTTTTCTTTCCGATTCTCTTATTACCGTATATAACGCCTTGTTTGATGAAGCGGAAAAAAAGGTATCGGATTCTCCGGAAATTTTGCAACGGGTTAAGACGGCACGCTTGCCGGTGTATTATGCTATGCTTGAAATTGCAAAGGATGAAAAAACAGGAAAACGGGGTGCCTTTATTGCTCTGGATAGCCAAAACAAAATTCCTAATCCGGCCATCGTTACTATTTTGTATGATTTCGTTTACCAATGTATCCGTACCAATGTTACCCGGGTAACGGAATGGAAAACAACGCCGCTTGAATATTTGGCAGAATATAAAAAATTTCTTGAGGAGAATTCACATTGAAACAACGGGTAAAAAAATATTTCAGAGTAATAAAAGGTGATTCCTCACTTTAAACTTCATCCTGGTGGCTACGGAATATATATTTTTTTGTATCAATTCATAATTCCTGTATATTTCATTTACCAAAAAAATTGGTATATGAATAAAGTATCTGATATTCTTGCCCGCAAAGGAAACACAACCATTAGTGTTCTGCCAGGAACTACTGTATATGATGTCATACAACTAATGGCCGCAAAAAATATTGGCTCTGTTGTGGTAATGGAAAATGATCATTTTCTCGGCATCGTTACCGAAAGAGATTATTCCCGCAAAGTGATCTTAAACGGAAAACATTCCACGGATACCAAAGTTTCCGAGATTATGTCAGAAGACATGCCCAGTTTAAGACCTTCAGATAGTATTGACCTTTGTATGTCACTAATGACCCAACAAAATATTCGTTACCTCCCGGTTTTTGAACAGGATACCCTTTGCGGCATCATATCTATGAGTGATGTGGTGAAAGAAACGATCCTGGCCCAAAAAGAAACCATTAACCACCTTGAAAATTATATTCGCAGCTAATTTATTTTATTTATTTCAACTCAACATTCGCTGAGACTAATGGGTATATTGATGGCCAATCCGCCGTCAGATGTTTCTTTGTATTTACTATTCATATCCATAGCCGTATCCCACATGGTTTTGATGACTCCGTCAAGTGAAACCCTTGCATAGTCTGGTGTGCTTTGCAGGGCCAGTTGAGAAGCCGTGATGGCCTTGATGGCACCCATGGTATTTCTTTCTATACACGGTACCTGTACCAGTCCGCCAATTGGGTCGCAGGTCATTCCCAGGTGATGTTCCATTGCAATTTCAGCTGCCATCATTGCCTGCCGCTGGTTCCCCCCCATTGCTTCCGTTAATGCCGCTGCGGCCATAGCGGATGAAACGCCGATCTCGGCCTGGCAACCTCCCATCGCTGCTGAAATAGTGGCACCTTTTTTAAATATACTTCCCATTTCAGCAGCCGTTAATAAAAACCGGACAACCTGCTCTTCTTTTGAAATATCCTCTTTTTGGTCATTTACTTCATTACAAAAAACTATAAAATATTGCAGCACGGCCGGTATTACCCCAGCGGCTCCATTTGTTGGTGCCGTCACTACTCTGCCGAATGATGCATTTTCTTCATTGACCGCTAAGGCAAAACAACTAACCCAATCCAAAGTATATTGAAAATTATTGCCTCCTTTTTTAATGGCACTGATCCACGTATCATAATCAGGATAATGAATTCCTCCTAATAATTTCTTGTTAAGTGATTCGGCACGCCTTCTTACTGATAATCCTCCCGGAAGGGTACCTGCAGTATGGCACCCGGTATACATACACTCCTTCATCACATGCCATATATCCAGAATGCCATCTTTTGTTTCTTGCTCAGATCTCCATGCATTTTCGTTTTCCAAAACAATTTCGTGGATAGACAGACCCGTCTTCCGGCTCCAATGTAAAAGATCATCTGCAGTACTAACCGGAAATGGCAATTGAACATGAGCTGCAGAATTATAAACTTCACCTTCCTTAATTACAAACCCGCCACCGATAGAATAAAAAGTTTCTGCAATGGAATCGCCATTTTTTAGATTGACTAAAAATGAAAGCGCATTAGGATGATAAGCCAGGGATTCAGCAAATAAATATTCGATATCCTCCCGCGGATCAAAATCCACTTCATGCCTGCCCGCCAGTACTATTTTCTTCATGGCTGCTATATCGTTCATTCTGGCCTGTATATTTTTCACTTCAAATGTCACAGGATCTTCTCCGCTCAAACCCAGTTGAACTGCAATATCGGTACCATGCCCTTTTCCTGTTTTAGCCAGGGAGCCATAGAGCAATATTTTAACTGAAATTACCTGCTGTAATATGTTTTGAGCAATTAGGGTCTGCAGAAATCGTTGCGCAGCCCGCCAGGGACCCAACGTGTGGGAACTGGAGGGCCCCACTCCTATTTTAAAAATATCAAATACTGACAGTGGTTCGTATGACAAGGAATTTAATTTTTAGCCCTAAAATTACAATTAAAAAAGCCCTGAACCAGATTAGGTTCAGGGCTATAAGCAGTTAGTTTTGAGCTATTGCACGTCAACGAGGCGAATATCAAAAAATAGCACAGAATTCCCCGGTATATCATAATACTGATCGCAGCCATAGGCCAATGAGGAAGGAACAATCAATTTAATATGACCGCCTTTGTTTATAAGTGGCACCCCAATGATCCAGCCTTCAATCAGACCATTTAACGACCAGAGCTTTACATTCGGCGTTAGTTGCTCGTCAAAAATTTTACCATTCATATACCTTCCGGTGTAGGTTATAGATATCCGTGAATTCGAATTGGCTTTGGTGCCCGTGCCCATTTCAATAATTTCATAATATAATCCACTGGGATGAGCTGTTGCCGAAATACCATTTGCAGAAGCATAGGCCTGTATTTGAGAAACTTCGCTGGAAACAGGGTTTGGTTTGCAACTTTTATCATTTTTCTTACAGCCACTGTTTATTGAAATCAATAGCAACAATCCGAAAAAACAAGGAAAATTTTTCAATATGGTAGTATTTAGGGTAATAATCTGTACTCAGACAAATATTGTTCAATAATAGCTGCAAGAATCTTCATTCAGGGTTGATCTTTCTTTGCTAAAAATTCACGATAACGTTGTTCATTTATATCCCATTGATGCCTCGCAGAAAATATGGTTATAAAAACCACAATGAGTAAGGCCGCAATTACCAACAGCAGCAAAAGAGATGAACCCGATCGAATGACCATATCGGCCCTTTTGTACCAACCTGAATAGAAATTAATAAGTATCGCTATTGTTATTATTGAACCCAGGGGTAAGCCAATGGCGAGATTCCTGAAGGTCTTTTTTCTTTTCAGGCGGTTGGCTTCCCAAAATGCAATAAATTTTTTCTCATCCGCAGTGAGCATAATATTGTAAAAGTAAACATAACGGCGTCATTCTCTTGCAACACCCATTCAAATTATATATATTGTGAGTACAACCTGAATAGCCGTGAAAATACCATCCCTGCTGGCCCAATACTTTTATAATAATAAAAGATTAGACCTACCTGGCATTGGCTCCTTTTTTATTGAAAGTTCTTCCCTTCGTGATTTACAAAACAGTAAACAACGATCGGTTGTGCTGGATGTTGTCACATTTGAAAATAATACTTCACTAAAAGATTCGGCAGAACTAATTGCATATATATCCGAAAGAACAGGAAAGATGAAGGCGCTGGCATCATCGGACCTGGATTCGCACCTGCACCTTGCCCGGCAATTTTTGAATATGGGAAAGCCATTTACATTTGAAGGTATAGGCATTCTGTCAACCGTAAAACCCGGGGAACTTGAGTTTACACCAATATCAGTACCTGTTGATAAAATCAGGGAAAACAATACGGACAAAACCACCATTTCGGCATCACCTGAAAATTCATCTCCCCGTTATGAATCTTTCCTTACCGGACCTACCACAAAACTTGAATGGAAAAAACCGGTAATAGGACTGTTGCTTTTAGCAGGCGTGGGTATAACCATCTGGGGCGGATATATCATTTCCAAAAAAAGTAAAAGCGATGTTGTAAGTTCAGATGTAAAGACCGTGGTTCCTCAACCGGTTTTAACGGATAGCCTCCTTCCATCGGATACTATTAAACTTGCCGAAACCATTAACCAGCCGTCAGAAAATTATAAATATGTATTGGAAGTTGCTTCCAGCAAAAGAGCATTCAAACGTTTTAATCAATTTAAGACCATCAGGTGGAAAGTACAGATGGAAACAGCTGACTCTGTCCGGTATAAGTTATTTATGATATTACCTTCTGTGGCCGATACTACCCGAACAATTGATTCACTTACCGCAATGACTGGAAGAAAAGTCTATATTGAATATCAAAATTGATGGTGAAAATATCTGAAAAGTAGAATATATTTTTTTTGATCCCGGTGGTAATCAGGCAATGGCTGCCAAATCCCTTTTTTAGGTATACAGGATAAACATTACCTTACAGAGGAATCTTATCCTTAATGCCTGCAATACATAAAATCCACAACCCCAAAAAGCCCCGCATTTCGAAAAAACCCATGGGAGCAGCAGGTGAAGAAGTACTTCATCACCTGGCCTTTGATAATTCATTACAACCAAACATCATAACCATAGTCAGCAAAGGAAAAATTATATCAGCCAATCTTGCTGCCTGTAAACTCCTCGGTTATTCTAAAAAGGAATTATTAACCAAAAGCAGGTCGGCTATTTTTGATATCAATGAAAGCAGCTTTAAAAAGATGCTGAAACAAAGAATGGCAAAGGGCCATTCAAGAGCTTTGGTAACAGCCATTAAAAAAAGCGGCAAACCGGTTCCCTGTGAAATCACTTCTTCAGTTTTTATGGATGAGGGAGGCATTGAAAAATCAATTACCTCCATTTCGGATATGACCGGGAGCATACTGAAGCAAAAAAATATTGATACTAAAAAAGAAAAATTAGTTGCTGATAATATTGTGCTGGCCCTGGCAAAGCAGATAGATATTGATGTAAAAAATAAAAAATTAGTTGCTGAAAATATCGACCTGGCCCTAGACAAGCAGATAAATATTGATTCAAAAAATAAAAAATTAGTTGCTGAAAATATTACCCTTGCTATATCAAAGCAAAAAAATATTGATGCCGGAAAAGAAAAAATAGTTGCCGGTAATATCGTGCTGGCTATAGCAAAGCAGAAAGCAATTGACACAAAAAATAAAAAACGGGTGGCCCAAAATATTGTACTGGCTATATCAAAGCAATTGGAAGTTGACGCCAAAAATAAAAAATTAGTTGCCGGTAATATTGCCCTTGCAATTTCCAAACAAAAAAATATTGATACCCGGAAAGAAAAACAGTTAGCAGGCAATATTATTCTTGCTTTATTAAAACAAAAAGAAATCGATTTCAAAAATAAAAAGATAATGGACGGAAATATTTTACTGGCACAGGCAAAATCAGATGCACTGCTGGCAAAAAGTAACGAAAAATTCCTCCAGGCTGCTAAACTTTCTGTTGATGTAATTTGGGACTGGAATTTATTGACAAATAAAGTATTTAGAGGCGAAGGGTTCGAAAAATTATTGGGTTATCCTTTAAAGGAAATTAAAGGTGATGTATCAGATTGGAGCGATCACCTTCACCCCGATGAAAAGGAAGCCGTTGAAAAAGGATTACACAAAGCCATTGCTTCATCCGCTTCTTATTGGGAGCATACCTTCCGGTTTATAAGGGCCGATGGTTCCAACGCTATAGTAATCGACAGGGCCAACATACTTAGAGATGCTGACGGAAAAGCTTACCGGTTGATAGGAGTCATGCGGGATCTCAGCCGGCAAAAGGAATTGGAAGAAATGCTGGATAATGAAATTGCCGCTAAATGGTCACTGATAACAGAGTATAAGGAAAGTTTTAAGGTGATATTTAATTCGCCTTCTGATGTGTTTTACGATGCTGATTTAATATCTGAAGAAGCAACATTCAATGATGCCTATGAAAAAGAATTTGGCTATAAACTAACCAACAATATTATGCCAGGCAGGGATTGGCTTAACCATATCCACCCTGATGACAAAGAAGTGGTAAAAGATGATTATCTAAGGATGCTTGGCTCAGTTGAAACTGAGTGGAAGTATAGTTATCGTTTTTTAAGAGCAGATGATTCAGTAGCCAATGTAGTAAGCAGGTGCATTGTTCTGAGAAGAGCCGGGGGGAAAGCCTACCGCATGATTGGGTATATGCTGGATACCGATAAACAAAAGGCTTTGGAAGAAAAGCTTGTGCAGGCTATCAAACTGAAAGAAAAGCAGATTGAAGAAGCCACGGATGAAGCCAGGGAGGCAGAAAGGTCCGAAATAGGAAGAGAATTGCATGATAATGTGAACCAGTTGCTGGGAGCCTCCAGGATGTATCTTGATATGGCAAAACAGGGCGGAACTGAAAGTGAAATATATTTGGACCGTTCTTCCGAATTCACATTGACGGCTATTGAAGAGATCAGGAAATTAACAAAAGGACTTAAAACCGATATCATTAAAAACCTCGGTCTTTCTGAAGCTATTGATAATCTTGTCTCCGATGCTATAGAAATAAGCCCGGTAAAAATATCCTGTACAATGGATAGTTTTAGCGAACACAGTGTGAATGATAAATTCAAAATAAATGTTTTCAGGATAGTGCAGGAACAAATGAATAACATTTTAAAACATGCCAAACCAACCGCCGTTATCATCAGCCTTATCCAAAATGAAAAATTCATTATTCTGACCATTTCAGATAATGGTGTTGGTTTTGATACCGGTAAAAAACAAAAAGGAATTGGAATAGCCAATATCAAAAGCCGGGCAGCAGCTTACAATGGAACGGCCGATTTTGTTTCGCAACCCGGCAAGGGCTGTATTTTAACTGTAACATTTTCGGTCGGGTAAAAATTTATCCGGCAACATAAATATTATAGCCTCTCCTGACGGGTATGCATTCTGGATGTACTAATACCTTTTTAACCTAAAATAATATATTGTATGAAAAAAATATCAGTAGTTATAGTAGATGACCATAAATTAATAAGAGAAATGTGGGCAAAAATGTTTGCCTCTGATAAAGAAATTGAAATAACAGGAGAAAGCGGAACATTAGATGAAGCCATTGAAATGATAAAAATCAAAAGGCCCGATATTGTTTTATTAGATATTAATCTGGCG
>JBGTNK010000125.1:0-6421 GCA_041743125.1 Chitinophagaceae bacterium | reverse complement strand
GCTCTTCTATTTCAAAATAATCTCCAGACAAGGCTTTTTTGTAATAGCCCGTCCACTTTTCAATATAGCCTTCTCCAAATCCTTCTACCAATACCGATTCATTTAGTTTTTTTTCTTTACCGGTTAAATGCTTCATCAGGTCCAGATAGGCCTGGTTGGCATAGGTCAACAGCAAGTCGGCATCAACCATCCAGATAAGATCGTTTGATTGGTCCAGAAAAAGTTCTTCTAACTTTCCATGCGACATTTGCGTTGATTTATTTTTTTTCAAAAATATATAAAACGCCCCTGTCTAAATTCAGAATTTGAAAGCTGACTGGAACATAAACCATTGAGGGCAGCGGATATTAGTAAGAAAGTTGCTATAATCAGGTTTTTTTTCATTAGTTGTTTTTAGGTAAGCAATTTTTTATACTGTGTACAATGTGCAGGGCATTATTTAGTTTGGATATTTAAAAATCGGCTACAAAAAAAATACCAAAACTTGTAAAACGGCTCAGTGTAATAAAAAAAAATAAAGCTCAATACGCTTATTAAACCAATGCAGGGTAAAAGGTAAAAATATTTATACTCACTTACTTAAAACATTTCAAATTGAAACCTTAAAACTGTTCAGGAAGTTAATTTGAAACATAAAAGTAGGTGTTTACCTGTAAAAAAAAATCAATATAATCAATCGCAACTGTGGAGGTTTGGGCAATGTGAAAAACATGGATTACTGGAGAAATAATTTATTTGCCGGTACCATTATTTATCTGCTTCCTTTTTGTTTAATAGCGTTGGTGCATGCTTCACATTCAGAAAAAAAGAGATAAGCCCCGTCATTAGTGTAATTGCCGCAGAGTTGGAAACAACCTGGCTCTTTACGATTGAGGACAATGGCATTAATATTGCAAAATAAATTTGAAAGATATTTGAAATTTTTACCCGGCTTCATTCCCAGGAAGTTTATAAAGGAACGGGTATTGGCCTGGCTGTGTTCAAAAAAGTAGTGGAACATCATGGAGGCGAAATATGAGGGTGAGTCGGAGGAAGGAAAAGGAAGCACCTTCTATTTTACAATAAAAAAATAAAACCATGAAAGCAATTCACATTTTACTGGTAGAAGATAATGAAGGTGATATTCTGCTTACAAAAGAAGCGTTGGAGTAAGCCAAAATACATATTGAACTAAGTGTAGTAAAAGATGGTAAAGAAGCGATAGACTTTGTGAGTCAACAAGGAAAATACTCTAACGGAATTTTACCCGATCTGTTATTGCTTGATGTTAACCTCCCCAAAAAAAATGGCCACGAAGTATTGCAGTATATCAAGGGAAATGAACTTTTAAAACATATTCCTATCATTATGCTTACCACTTCCTCTTCCGAAAAAGATATTAATTTTTCGTATAAAAATTTTGCTAACTGCTTTATTACAAAGCCTGTTGATGTAAACGAGTTTCTTTCGGTAGTCGCCACCATTGAAAATTTCTGGATATCTGTAGTTAAACTGCCCACCATAAAAAATATCAAAAATGATAAAAGATAATAAGCAATACAGGGTTTTAGTTGTAGAAGATAACACGGGAGATTTTACTTTGGTGGTAGATTTTTTAACCGAAAAAATTTTAAACCCTGTTATTCTGCATGCAGTTAACTTTAAGGAGGCATCTAAAATTATATTGGATTCAGACACTCCGTTTGACATCATTTTATTAGACCTCTCTTTACCGGATAAAAATGGAAAAGACTTGATTGCTGAAATGTTGCAGCTGGCTTCATCATGTCCGATTATCATTTTAACGGGGTACACAGATATTGATTTTAGTATCAGATCAATCGCACAAGGTATTTTTGATTATTTACTTAAAGATGATTTAAATGCTGAAATTCTTTATAAAAGCATTGTGTACTCAATAGAAAGAAAAAAGAATATTTCAGAATTAAAGGAATCAGAGAAACGTTATAGCGATCTCTTTCACCTCAGCCCCCAACCGATGTGGGTCTATGATGCAGAAAGCTTCAGGTTTGTACAGGTTAACAAAGCCACCATAGCATTATACGGCTATAGCGAAGCAGAATTTCTGAATATGACGCTAATGGATATTAAACTGAAAGAAAATATCCCTGCGGCTTCCGCCGCCATTAAAAATCCCGGACCTTCAGGTCAGATTTTTAAAAGCGTCATGAAACATGTAAAAAAATCAGGGGACATTATTGAGGTTGAAATTTACAATACCTCAATAGTTATAAACGATAAAGATTTCAGATCGGTAATTGCCATAGATGTAACTGAAAAAAATCAATTTGATAATAAGATCACCCGGGCCATTATAAAAACCCAGGAAGATGAGCGATATGAAATAGGGAGCGAACTCCATGATAATGTTTGCCAGATACTTGCTGCAAGTCAATTCAGCCTTGATATGCTTAAAAATGCAGTGACAACAGAAAAAATGTATTTATTAGATCAATGTACGGTGCACACAAAAATGGCACTTGATGAGATCAGGAACCTGTCTCACCGCCTGGCACCCGCCTTTTTTGACGATTCAACCCTGGAGGAAGCATTCAAAACATTATTTGGCACTTTTAATGTTAGGGAACAAGCAGAAATTTTGCTTCATTTTGACCTGTCTGTGAAAAAATATCCGTTAAGTATGGAGATTCAGCTAAACTTGTACAGGATATTGCAGGAGCAATTGAGAAATATCCTCAAATATGCAAAAGCTACCCTCATAGAAGTGAATGTGGTTATCTATAATCATATACTTACAATGCAGATCACAGATAACGGTATTGGGTTTAATAGGAATACTGTTAAAAAAGGAATAGGCCTGGCCAATATGAAAAGACGGGCCGAATTATTTTCGGGTATATTCGAAATTGATTCTTCTCCTGGTAATGGCTGTACAATAATAATAGATATACCTTTAAATCAAATAACCAATCTGACTTCAAAAGCGGGTTAATTCAATATTAGTACTCTGATATTTAATATAGAAAAATTACAACCCTTTAGTCCTTCCGACGCACCAGGTCAGGCACATTTGCAAGGCACACAAAGCCGACACACTCCAGCCAAACCTTTAGCTGCGAATCAAAAAATAATTGATTACTATAACATGGGCGTAAGGCATATAAAGTTGTATTGGGGTTTGCGAAGTCCTGAATTTTTAACTGCATTTAAAACTGTTGATAGCTTGGGAATGGAAGTATATGGACATATTGATAATGGCATTATGTTTATGGATAGAACACTTATCATTGGGCTAAGAAATTATGAGCATTTATTTACTATAGAAAGAAATGTTTCGTTCGATGAAACCGACGGAAGAATTATGAAACATGGATGAATGATTTCTATGGAAAAAATAATTGGGATAGTTCTTTATCTTTTTTCGAGCAGGTAATGAATGAAACCCGCTTTATTGTTGAAAAAAAATCAGTGGCATTAGATTTATTAAGTGATAATCTTGCAAAAAGTAATGTTACTTTTTCAACAACTATACACTTATTTGCAGAAAAGTTCGGGCTTACTTTCTTTTCTAACCCTAACAATAAGCCGGATTCAAAATGGAGTAAAAAGCAGATACAGCGGAACGCTGATAATTTTAAAGCATTTATGCTATTGGCAAAGAAAGCCCACGACAAAGGAATTAAAATACGAATCGGAACCGATTGCCCGAATGGAGGAAAAGCCGCATTGTCCGAGCAAGTTTTATTGGCTCAATACGGGTTTTCAATTCCTTCCATTATTCAAATCTCTACTATTAACGGAGCAACTGCTTTAGGAATGGAAAATAAATATGGTTCTATTGAAAAAGGTAAAAAAGCGACCCTCATTATTTATGACAATAATCCATTTGACAACTACAATAATTTTCTTTCAGACAAGACAATAATAAAAGATGGAAAAGTTTATAGTTCATTAATGGCAAAATAACTTGACAAGAAAACCGAACGCACAACAGGCGGTTTTCTGCTATGCTGGCTGAAGAATAAATCCTGATCTGCAAATCGCTAATCAGGTTTTGTACCAGCTGGACGAATAAATCTCAACTGTATATCATAGAAGAACTACCCATATCCGCAAAACTCACCACCGTAAATGACGGAATGCAACTCATGCAATCGCGTACTGCAAAAGGGTCTTTACTACCAGATGCTCTTTTCCTTGACCTGAACATGCCCCGAAAAAGCGGATTCGAATGTTTATCAGAAATAAAAACAATTGAGACACTATTGAATCTTCCTGTAATTATTTATTCCACCTCTCTGAATATGTAAGTTGTAGATTTACTTTATCAAAAAGGAGCCCATTATTATATTTGTAAGCCAGGTGAATATGATAAATTAAAAAAAGTAATCTTAGAAGCGCTTCCACTCATATCACAAAAAAAATTAACTTAACCTGCAAGAGATAAATTTATACTTCAACTATAAGTGATGTTTATATGAGCAATAAAAATTCTGACTATTTTTTTCTTAGAGGAGGTGGGGAGATGGGTGCTCTGATAAGAGCAAAAGATTGGAGTAAAACATCTTTAGGCGACCCTGCAGACTGGCCTCAAAGCCTCCGTACCATGGTGTCCGTAATGCTTGATAACCCCTTTGGCATGTATATAGCCTGGGGCAGCGAATACATCCAGCTTTACAATGATGGTTATCGCCCCATCCTCGGAGTTACCAAACATCCCCAGGCATTGGGTATCAGCACACGGGAAACATTTTCAGAAATATGGCACATCATAGAATCCATGTTTGATGGAGTAATGAAAGGGAAAGCTGTTGGTTTTCCTGATTTGATGTTACCCTTAAACAGGAACGGGTTTGTAGAAGAATGTTATTTCGATTTTGCGTATAGCCCGATACGCTTAGATGATGGAACAGTTGGTGGCGTTTTGGTTACTGTTGTCGAAACGAGTAACAAAAAGAAAACGGAGGAAGCTTTAAAGGAAAGTGAGGCACGATTTCGTGCTATGGCTGATGATGCACCAGTGTTTATATTTTTGGCCGGTGAAAATGCCGAAGTAGAATATTTGAACAAAACCTGGCGGGATTATACTGGCATATCAACTAATGATTACAAGGGAAGGGCGTGGGCCGGGATAACTCATATTGACGATATTGAGCCATCCACTAAAATTTACATGGATGGTTTTAATAAGCGGGAATCCTGTTCATTTGAAAATCGTCAAAAAGGAATTGATGGTATATATCGTACCATCTTATGGAAGGCAACCCCTCGCTTCTCACTAAATGGTCAATTCATAGGAATGATGGGTGTAGGACTTGATATACATGAGCGTAAAAAGTCAGAAGAAAAATTGCGGGAAAGCGAACTTCTTTTCAGGCTGGCACTTGCAGGTAGCAACCAAATAGTTTTTAGCCAGGATAAAAATTTAATACATACCTGGATCTATAATCACCATCCGGATTTTAACCAAGATGACATCATTGGAAAATCAGATAAAGACCTACATGTCCCGGAATCTGCAGCAGTGTTAACCAGCATTAAGCAAAAGGTACTGGATACAGGCAACGCTTTTAACGGTGATATTGAAATTGAAGTTGCTGGTAAAAGAACTAACTACACCCTGCACGTTGAGGCCATTAAAGATTCCGACGAAACCATTACAGGCATCATTGGCACTTCAACAGACATTACAGAAAGAATAAAAATAGAGCAGCGGATAAAAGAAAGCGAAGAACAGTTCAGCACCCTGGCAGATAATATGGAAAACCTTGCCTGGCTTGCGGATGGCGAAGGATGGATATACTGGTATAATAAAAGATGGTTAGAATACACCGGGCTTACCCTGGAAGAAATGCAAGGCTGGGGCTGGCAAAAAGTACATCACCCGGACCATGTAGAACGCATTGTTGAAATATCAAAAAAAATATGGCATACCAACGAAACTTTCGAACTCACTTTTCCGCTTCGCAGGCATGATGGAGAATACAGGTGGTTCCTTACAAGGGGCTATCCTGTAACTAACGAAGAAGGCAAAATTATCCGATGGATAGGAACCAATACAGATATTACTGAACACAAAGAAGCCGAAGAACAATTTAAGCAACTGGCTGAACGAATGCCGCAAAAAGTATGGACGGCTGATGCCCTGGGAAACAGAAATTATTTTAACCAGGTAATGCTCGACTATACCGGGTTGACATTCGAGGAACTAAAAGATTGGGGCTGGAAAAGAATTATTCACCCGGAAGACTGGTCTCACACAAAACAGAAATGGGAGCACTCGATTAATACCGGTGAGGACTTTGAACATGAAAACCGTCTTCTGCGAAAGGATGGAAAATATTTATGGCATCTTGTCCGGGCAACCACTGTAAATGATGAAAGAGGCAGACCAAAAATGTGGATCGGTTCCAATACCGAAATACAGGAACAAATAGAACTCTCGAAAACATTAGGTGAA
>JBGTNK010000124.1:0-5196 GCA_041743125.1 Chitinophagaceae bacterium | reverse complement strand
TGCAGCTCAGGCGCATATTGACCTGGCTGTATGGAATTTCGGTATCCAGGAAGCGGTTAATTTTTCTGACAAATTACAAACTATTTTTTCTGGTTGTCCTACTATGAAGAATGGATACATGTATGTAAATGAAGTGCCGGGACTTGGTGTTGATGTAAATGAAAAGGAAGCTGCTAAATACCCGATCGGAACTAAATCAAAATGGCAGGTCAGGAAAAATGATGGAACTATTATACGTCCCTGATATTGATTAAGCACAGGATAACCAACAATTTTCCTTTGCAGGAAAAAAAAGCCCTTTCAATTAATAGCTGCAGCAGTATTTTTTTCTTAGTAATTGAAAAAAGATAAAGCGTTATGCATAGAAAGAATTTTATAAAGTCTGTAATGCTGGGTTCTGCTGCGGTATTTATTGGTTATCCTTCTATGGGGTCATCAGGAGGTGCTTCTAAATTAAAAATAAAAAAGATCAGGTATTATGGTGCTCCAGGATATAACAAACCGCTTTTTAACCAGGCCCGTGGTATAGTTGAAGTAGAAACGGACGGAGGGATCATTGGGATTGGAGAGGGAGGGTCAAAGGATATGATTGAGCAGTGTGCGCAAATGATGATAGGAGAAGATCCTTTCAGGATAGAGCATATCTGGCAAAATTTATATAGAGGAATGTTTTATCCCCCCGGCAGGGAAAAGTTGCATGCCATTGGTGCACTTGAAATGGCCCTATGGGATATTAAGGGAAAAGCTTTGGGTGTACCCGTATATGATTTATTGGGTGGCGCCACCAGGGAATATATAGAATGTTATCGGTCCGGAGGCCGTGACGATTTTGATAAGAATGCAGAGCAGGAAATGGCTTTGTCAGTTATCGCGAAAGGCTATCGGGTGTACCGCATTGGACCAACCGGTGGAAACGGAGAGTCAAAATTTGATACGGGTGAACATGTCAGGAAAACGATAGAGAAATGCAGAATAGTATCAGATGCGGTTGGCCCCGGCAACTGGGCCATTGATTTGCATACAAGGTTTGATATGCCTGACGCAATAAAGATCTGCAATGAAATTGAAGAATTGGGTCCTTATTTTGTTGAAGACATCGTACGTTCCGAAAACCCCGCTTACTATAAAACAGTCAGGCAAATGACAAAAGTGCCCATTGCAGTGGGAGAGCAGTTCGGCGATAAATGGGATAGTAATGAGTTGATAGAAAATCACCTCATTGATTACACCCGGTTTACATTGCCAAACACTGGTGGTATTGCGGAATTCAAAAAGCTTGCTGCTATCTGTGAAACACATTATGTGGGAATGATCCCTCACGGAACTGGTCCCCTGGCTATGGCTGCTCTGGTGCATGTATTGGGTTCAAGTAGCCCGGCCCGTTGCATGTACGAAGGTGGCGCAGCATCTACCGCCGCGTATTTTAATGAGGATCTGGTACATTTTAACAATGGAAAATTATTCCTGAATCCTGCACCCGGGCTTGGCGTAAAATTCAATCCGAAAAAGGCCGATTTTATTATGGAGATAACAGAGAATACAAAATTTCCTCATCCCATTCTTAAGAGTCCCGATGGTGCCCTTCATAATTGGTAATTGTTCAATAAATTTTTTTTTAATCTGAAAAAAATAAAAATGGCAACAAAAACTAAATCCTCTGGTATGTCCAGGCGTTCGGTGATTCAATCGGTATTGGGTGCAATAGGAGCCGGCATTGCTTTACCATTGACATCTTATGCAAAGATGCCAGAAAAAGTATTTGACAGAAGTAAAGTAAGAATTACCAGGCTTGAAACTTTCCTTATAAAACCCCGGTGGATTTTTCTTAAAATACATACCGATGTTGGAATTGTTGGCTTGGGTGAACCTCTTTTAGAAGGAAGGGCACTTACAGTTAAAACAGCGATCCAGGAAATAGAACCTTACCTGATTGGTAAAGATCCCCGGGCCATTGTTCACCATTGGCAAGCCATATACCGGCATGCCTTTTATCGCGGCGGACCCATACTAACAAGTGCCATCAGCGGAATAGACCAGGCTTTGTGGGATATTAAAGGAAAACTGCTTGGAGTTCCCGTTTATGAATTGTTGGGTGGCCCTACCCGCGACAGGGTACGTGTATACGGTCGTGCTTCTACGCCTGAGGATATGAAGAAGAGAAAAGCAGAAGGATTTACAGTAATTAAAACAGGACTGGCGCATGAGCATCCGGCTAATATTGTAGAAAATCCAAGATTTATAAAACACGCCGTTGATAGTTTTGCCGCTCTACGTGATGCCGGCGGACCTGATATGGATATTGGTATAGATTTCCACGGAAATATTTCACCCCAAACTGCAAAAGTTGTTATCAAGGAATTGGAGCCCTATCAACCCATGTTTATAGAAGAACCTTGCCAGGCGCAAAATGTTGATACGATGGCTGACATTGCACACGGCACACATTTACCGATAGCAACAGGCGAAAGAATATTTACAAAATGGGGCTTTCGTGAGTTACTTGAAAAAAAAGCCGCCTCAATATTGCAACCTGATCTTTGTCATGCAGGGGGAATAACAGAAGGTAAAATTATAGCAGGTATGGCAGAAGCCTATTATGTACCGATAGCACCGCATAATCCAATGGGTCCTATATCGCTTGCTTCAGGACTTCACCTGGCTGCCAGCATTCCCAACTTCCTGGTGCAGGAGCAGGTTACCCTAGGAGAAGGTTATTTAAAAAAGCCCTTTAAATTACAAAAGGATGGAACGGTTATGATACCTGAAGGACCAGGCCTGGGTATTGAATTGGATGAAGCAGCAATAGCTGATAAAATCGGGCATGACTGGAAAAATCCTGAAACATATAATCACCTGGATGGCTCCGTGGTCGATTGGTAAAAAGATAATTATTCATTTAAAATAGGTTAGCTACTTTATAATATTTACCGGTGAATTATTGAAAGGAAATTTTTTAAGATGATTAAAATTATTACTCTTGCTCTTGCTTGTATAAACATAACATCTATAGATGGCCCTGTTGATACAAAGAGTACAATCAAAAAAGCGAATGAATAAAACATTATTGTCTATACTTTTTGTCACAATAATTTTAACAGGCTGCAAGGATCATGAAGAATCCAGAATATCCGGGAAAGACTGGCCGGTGTACGGTGGTAATAAGGAAGGCAATCGTTATTCTTCTTTGGATCAGATTAATATAAGCAATGTTAAAAATCTCCAGGTAGCCTGGATGTACAATGCTGCAGACTCTTCATCAGCTCAAAGAAGAAGGGAAATCCAATGCCAGCCGATCGTAATAAACGGTGTACTCTATGGAACTACACCGGAACTTAAATTGTTTGCTTTAGATGCAGGCAATGGAAACCAATTATGGATATTTTCTCCCGATCAATCAAAATTAAATTCCAACAGGGGAGTGGCTTACTGGGAAAATGGAAATGATAAACGAATTTTATATACAGCAGGGCCTTCTTTGTATTGTATCAATGCATCTAATGGCAAAATAATCGAAAGTTTTGGCACAAAAGGAACTGTTGATTTACACGAAGGACTGGCAACCGGGATCAACCGGGATATAAGCGATCTTTCGGTAGCGGCCACTTCACCAGGAGTTGTATATAAAAACATTTTCATTATAGGTTCCACCGTATCTGAATCAAGTAATGCCGCGCCGGGGCATGTAAGGGCATTCGACATCGTAACGGGAAAATTAAAATGGGTCTTTCACACCATTCCGCATCCGGGCGAATTTGGTTACGATACCTGGCCTAGAGATGCCTATACAAAATTTGGTGGCGCCAATAACTGGAGTGGATTAACGGTTGATGAAAAAAGAGGCGCCGTTTTTTTTGGAACAGGCTCACCCTCCTTTGATTTTTATGGTGGCGACAGAAAAGGAACAAATTTATTTGCAAATTGCGTGGTATCTCTTAATGCCGAAACGGGTAAATTGAATTGGTACTACCAGGTAATACATCATGATCTTTGGGACCGTGATATTCCTTGCCCGCCTAACCTCACAACAATAAAACAAAATGGAAAAATAATAGATGTAGTGGTTCAGGCTACCAAAGATGGATTGGTGTATGTGCTTGATCGTGATAAAGGAACATCTATTTTTCCTGTAGAAGAAAGAGCTGTGCCGGTTGATGGGCTGCCTGGTGAACATCCCTGGCCCACCCAAAAATATCCGCTTAAACCACTTCCCCTTTCCCGCCAGGTATTTACAGAGGCGGATATCTCAGATATTTCACCTGAGGCCAATGCTTATATTAAAGATCAATTCCTTCAGTACCGCTCCGACAATAAATTTACTCCACAAAGTATAAAAGGAACATTACTTTTTGGATATAGTGGAGGAGCAGAGTGGGGTGGAAACGCTGTTGATCCGGATGGTATCTTTTATCAAAATGCAAATGACAATCCCTGGGTAACGCAGATGATAGATACCGCTGATCTGAATAATGACATGGCCAGTGCATCGCAGGGGCAATCGCTTTACATGCTTAATTGTGCTGCATGTCATGGCCAGGACAGAAAAGGCAGCGGACCTGATTTCCCCAACCTTACTGACATCAAAATGAAACGTACGCCACAGGAAATTCATTCGCTATTAAAAGCAGGCAGCGGACGAATGCCCTCTTTCCAACGTTTATCAAATCATGATCTCGATGCTATTGTTAACTTCTTATTATACCCTCAGGCAAATGTGAATGCAAAGCAAGTTGGCAGTGAACGGGTTGATACCACAGATGAAAAGAATAAACCATTTGGGTTTAAACCAGCCTATGCAGTGAAAGTTTGGAAAAAATTATTTGATCTGCAGGGATACCCGGGTGTAAAACCTCCCTGGGGTACGCTCAATGCAATTGATCTTAATACCGGTGACTACTTATGGCGAGTTCCACTTGGCGAATTTCCCGAACTAACTAAAAAGGGCATTCCTGTTACAGGTACTGAAAGTTATGGAGCACCTATTGTAACAGCCGGTGGCCTCATCTTTATTGCAGGAACAAGAGATGAAAAGATCCGTGCTTTTGATAAGAAAACAGGTGAGGTAGTATGGGAATATCAACTTCCCGCCGGTGGCTTTGCTACTCCAATAACATATGCCGTAAATGGTAAACAGTATTTAGTAATAGCGGCAGGTGGTGGCCGGGGTTTAAAACCGGGTGGTAACTATATTGCCTTTAC
>JBGTNK010000123.1:0-13353 GCA_041743125.1 Chitinophagaceae bacterium | reverse complement strand
GTACAGTTTACATATACTTCAGTAAACCGGTGCTCTCCAACAATATTTTTAATTGCCTGGCGGTCGTCTCCGCTTGGCGAGATAAAAGCACTGATAACAATAAGACCTGCATCCAGCATCAACTTTGCTACTTCCCCTACTCTGCGCATATTTTCTTTGCGGTCGTCTTCGGAAAAACCTAAGTCTTTACAAAGTCCATTACGTACATTATCTCCATCAAGAATAAACACTTTAAAGCCTTTAGAGAAAAAATAGTGTTCCAGGCGAAGGGCTAATGTAGTTTTGCCCGACCCTGACAGGCCTGTAAGCCAGATAAGCCGTGGCTCCTGCATCATTGCTTTTTTGCGTTGCTCGTGGGTAATCTTAGAATCGAAAGGAAAGATAGTATTGACCATAGTTATAAATTGTAATACCATGAAATAAAAATAATGCATGCCGAAGCATAAAGTAGTGTAAGCGGAAAACCTATTTTGAAAAAATCTTTAAAAGAATAATTACCTGGTCCGTATACCATTAAATTGCATTGATAACCAATAGGCGTCATAAAATCGCAGGAAGCAGCAAAAGCAATAGCCACAAAAACAGGTGTAGTACTAATGTGCAATTGGTCAGCTAAGGAAACTGCCAGGGGAAAAACAATGGCTACTGTAGCTGGATTGGATATAACAGCAGTTATTAATAATGTAACGGCAAACAGCAGGGAAATAGCTGCAACAGGATGAGTACCGCTTACACTCAATACTCCTGTTGCTACCCATTGCGCTGCACCTGATTTAGAAAGTGCCAGGCCAATAGCCAGGGAAGCTATTAACAAAACAGCCAAATCAAAATCAAAAGCGTTTTTTAAGTCGCTAAATCGAAGCGTTTTAATAGCTACAAATACCAGTATTGCCAGCATTGTTGCAATAAATAAATCTATAACCCTTGTAATCCCCAGGACCAGTAGGGCCAAAGCTACAAAAGGTGCAATTTTATCCAGGAAAGTTTTTTTTCTTCTAACCATTTGTATATCGTGCCGCTTAAGCAGGAATAAGTCAGAATGATGGGGATGCATTTTATCGCCTCCCAACAGCAGCACTAAATCTCCGGCATTCAAAATAGTTTCTCCAACCGGACCAGAAATTCTTTTACCCTGCCGGTGAAGCGCTATAATAGAAGCATTGTATCGATGTCGGAAATTTGATTCCCGGATTTTTTTTCCAATCAAATTAGAGTTAACAGGAATAATTGCTTCTTCATAGTGGTGGTGCCGGTATTTATTTAGCGTAGTAGTATCTGGCAAGTTTAAACCTTTTACTTCTTTCACCAATTGAGCTATGGCGCCAGTTCGTCCGGAAAAATAAAGCCGGTCGTTTCCCTGCACTTTCTCTTCCGGCGATACCGGAAAAATCGATTTACCGTTGCGTACGATCTCGAAAAGGTAGATATCTTTTAAATTACGCAAATGCGTTTTGATGGGTTCACCAATCAATATGGAGGAAGGTTCTACCACTGTTTCAACTACGTATTCATTCATGTTTTCTTCCATTTCTTTGGTAGCGCTTTTTTTATCGGGTAATAACCTGTAACCAATAGTATATAAATACGTTAATCCCAATATGGTTACAATCAATCCCATAAAAAGAAAATCTTTATAGCTTAACAACGTTAAGCCAGCTTCAGCAATCAGGCCATTTAACAAAAGATTGGTAGAAGTGCCAATTACCGTGATCATGCCACCCAGTACAGTTGCAAAACACAAGGGTATCATGAATTTAGATGCAGGCCATCCTTTGCGGTCCACCCAGTCTTTTACATACGGTATCATGAATGCTACAATGGGTGTATTGTTGATAAAGGGAGAGCAGGAGGAAACGAACAGCATCAGGCGAAGTAAAAACTGTTTGGGACGCAGACTTTGTTTAAAGAGATAATTGAAAAAACCATAGCCAAACTCTTTTTTAAATCCGGTAGAAAGTATAAGTAATAAAAAGATAACAATAACCTGTTTGTTGGATAACCCCTTCAATACTTCTTCGGGTTTGAGAACGCCAAAAAACAGAAATACAAAAACAGCCATTAAGAACAGGACAGATGGCCTTGCCTTATTGCTATATAAAGCAACAATCAGCAAAACAACTGTAGTTAATACTATAAAAATCGACATTTTGATGGTTAAAACTATTTTACAAGCAGCAAAATTGTATCATAAGACGTGTATCATAAGACAAACACTTTCTCATTATCAAACAAAAACTTTTGAATAAAAATATAACTAACCGACTATTAGTTAATTAAATAAATAGCAGATTATTTCTCATTCATTTTAAATATTGGAAAAGTAAAAGCTTTGTACCAATAAAATTGCAGTCTGCAACTCTGACAGTGCTCCTATCTAACATTAGGTGCGGTATATGGATTTGTTCTCAAAGCTTTTCGTATAGTTTCTTTTTTACCTAATTGTATAGGAAAGGTTACTTATTTTTTTAAATTAAACAAATTTTTTTCCCTTAATCTAAATCTGCTCCATTCACTTTGTTTTTCTCTTTTCAAATACTTTTTATTTAATTAGGGCTTCCGAAGGTGTATTTCCGATATTGCAATAAAGTCCTGACGATTCTTATGCGCACTAATTTCATAATAGGTGCAACAGGAGTAACCGCAAAAAACTTATGTATTTAAAAAAAGACAACATACACGTGTGAAATGTAATTTTTTGGAATTTTATTTAGAGGAACTTCTTGCTTTATTATATCGCTCCCGCATGAGTTGAAGACATAGAATTGTATAAAAAGATGTTGGTGAATATGGGGCAGCTGGGGGTTAAATTATTGTGCTGCAATTTCATGGCAGGTATTGGCTGGTACAGAACAACAACTAATATACCAGAAAGGGCTGGAGCATCAGTCAGCGGTTTTGATGCTGCCGTTGCAAATGACCAACCTTTAACAGAATTTGGTGAAGTAAGTGCGCAAAAGATATATGAAAACTATCAATATTTTATTAAAAGTGTAATACCTGTTGCAGAACAGGCAGGTGTTAAGTTTGCACTGCATCCTGATGACCCACCTGTAACACCTTTACATGGTATTGGAAGGATTTTTATTGATGCGGAAGGCATACGAAAGGCATTGTCTTTGCCTAATAGTCCATCGCACGGCCTCACCTTTTGCCAGGGAACCTACACCACCATGGGCAAAGATGTAGAAGCATTGATTGAAGAGTTTAAAACAAGGATATATTTTGTGCATATAAGAGATGTTAAGGGTACAGCAGAAAATTTCAGGGAAACATTTCATGATAATGGCCCCACCGATATGTTCCGGATGATGAAGGCGTATAAACGAATTGGTTTTTCCGGCCCTCTTCGGTCAGACCATGCACCCACGATGTGTGGCCAAAGTAATAGCCATGCAGGGTATGAAATGAAAGGAAATCTTTTTGGCGTGGGATATATCAAAGGTTTGATGGATGGATTATGAAAAAGGATCAGTTCTTAAGATATGAACTTGATAAAACTCATATGAGTAGTAATCCTTACCAGCTAAAAAATAATTTCTTTTCAGTCAAAAATAGTATACTATCATGTGCAATTTATTATTAATACTCCTTCAACTTCTATGTGGTGCGGGCAGCTGGGGATGACCGATGTTATTCAGCCGTTCTTCAGGATGAATTTAAGACTAAAACCAAGTCGCAGAGAGAAGACATAAAGCAAATAAAGGAAGCATTAGAAAAAGCGAATAAAGTGCTTAGTAATGCCCGAAAATTGCCCTTGCCAATGAGATTGGGCCTTCTGACTATCGTTCAATAAAAGGCGATTATGAAAAACGAATTACGAGTTTGGAATCCAGGCTAATTGAGCCGTCAAAAGAAACCAACAGCATAGAACCGCTTCTGAATAAAGCAATTACAACACCTTCTTCTCTTGACATGCTATATGAAAGCCGGGCAAGCGGGAAATAATTGGTTTGATATATCCTGAAAAACTCGTTTTGACGGATTCCAATATCGAACCGCTAGGATGAACGAGGCTGTTGAGCTAATATACAGTATGGATAAGGGTTTCAGCCTAATAAAAATGGACAAACCGAATCAAATTTCGATCTGTCCACTCAGGTGCCCAAGACTGGATTCGAACCAGCACGCCGTTTCCAGCGCTACCACCTCAAGGTAGTGCGTCTACCAATTTCGCCACCTGGGCAGAGGTTTGCAAATATAGGGGAAAGTTGAAAAGTTCATTACTTGAAGGAGTCTGAATAATTCGGGAAATGATTCTCATCTTAAAAAACATTTTGGTAAATGACCCTTACCTATCCAACTGTTTTCCCAGCACAATTCTGAAGGTAGTGCCCTTCCCGGGCTCTGACTGCTTTACAAAAATCTCACCTTTGTGATATTGAGCAATGATTCGTTTGGACAGACTAAGACCAAGCCCCCACCCTCTTTTTTTGGTTGTAAATCCCGGCTTAAAAATTTTTGAAAAATTTGGCTTTGAAATTCCTTTACCGGTATCCGTAACATCAATGATCACTGATTTTTTTTCATCCTTTATATCCACCTTTATATATCCTTTCCCTTCCATTGCATCCAATCCGTTCTTTAATAAATTTTCGATCACCCAATCAAATAAAGGGGCCGAAACCATCGCCATAACCGGTTTGCCCCCGTCAGCATTGACAACAAAACTTACTGAGCCCGGGGATCGCTTGCGGATATAGTCAACCATATCCGTAATCTGTTTCACTATATCTATTTCCTCCAACCGGGGTTTACTTCCTATTTTGCCAAACCTGTCGGAAACCAGCCGCAGCCGGGACACATCTTTTCCCAATTCCTGGACAATACTTTCATTGCCCGGTTTTTCTTTCATCATTTCTATCCATCCTTCCAGGGAAGAAACGGGTGTGCCCAACTGGTGAGCCGTTTCTTTTGCCATTCCAGCCCATACCTGGTTTTGCACGGAGCGGTAATTACTTCGCAGGGTGATCAGTGTAACTATAATAAACAAACCAACAATGACCAGCTGCACCAAAGGGTAATAACGTACTTCATTTTGCAATTGAGATTCCCCATAATAATATTTATTGTAAGCAAGCGGTTCAGGGGTTATTTCAACTACCACAGGTGTATTCAATTCTCCAAAATTCTTTACCATCTTTCTCAGGTAGTTTGTATCGGAAGCAACCTTTGATGAATCCAGGTTTACATACAATCCGGAAGGCACGTCCCTCTCGTTAGTTTCTATTATTGGAATGTCTACATTGTCCCCGGCAATCTTGTTGGTAAAAAACAAAACATTCGGATCATCACTCAACGCCTTAATTTTTAATGATTCGCCAAAGGCGGTAACCCGGGCCCGTTCTTCCTTTGCAATTTTCCTTGACACATACTGTGAATAAAAAACAGTACCCGTTACAATGAGAATTGCTATACCCGCCAGGCCGGTACGCCAGGTTAAAAGTTGTCGAAACATGCGCCGAATTTAACAAGGATAAACCGGCCTTCAACATTTTTCTTATTCGCAACACCTTAGGTGAAGCGACAGGCTTACCCGATGAATCAAAAATGAAGATGGAAAACTTTGTGTACGTTTGAATAAATTTATAAATAAGTTTTGAAGCCTTTACCCAAAGTAGCTATTGTTATCTTAAACTGGAACGGCAGAAAATTTCTTGAGCAATTCTTACCTTCTTTAATGCAATCCAACTATTCAAACCTGGAATTCATTGTTGCCGATAATTTTTCTACAGATGACTCCATCCTGTTCCTTGAAAAAAAATTTCCTGTTGTTCGTATCATTCGACTTAAAAATAATTGGGGGTTTGCAAAAGGATACAATGAAGCAATCAAAGAAGTAAAAGCAGATTACCTGGTACTGCTTAATTCCGATGTAGAAGTAACTTCCGGGTGGATTGATCCTATGGTGAATCTCCTTGAAAATGATAATTCGATTGCCGCATGTCAGCCTAAAATTCTTTCCTGGCATAATAAAAAAATGTTTGAATACGCCGGTGCCGCGGGTGGATGGATAGATAAATACGGATACCCTTTTTGCAAAGGCCGGGTGTTTGATACCTGTGAAGAAGATAAAGGGCAATACGACCAGGCCGAACCCATTTTCTGGGCAAGCGGAGCTTCTCTTTTTATCCGGTCATCAGCCTTCCTGGAAATGAATGGCCTGGATGAATATTTTTTTGCTCACCAGGAGGAAATTGATCTCTGCTGGCGATTGCAACTTGCAGGTCATAAAATTTATTCATGTCCTTCGTCAGTCGTTTATCATGTAGGTGGTGGTACTTTACAAAGAGGTAGTTCACTCAAAACCTATCTCAACTTCAGGAACAACCTGGTGATGCTGGCCAAGAATTTGCCAGGACAAAAAAAATTATTGGTTTTGTTCATTCGTTTTTTTCTTGATACAATCAGTGCATGGAAAGGATTGTTGTCAGGCGATGCAGCCTATTTTATGGCCATTGTAAAAGCGCAATTTTCTTTTATACATTGGTTGCTGTATTACAAAAAATCCAGACACCAAATTTCTGTTGAGCAAATAAAAATAAAAGGCTGCCTGCCGAAAAGTTTAGTATGGCAATACTTCATAAAAAAGAAAAGAACATTTTTAGAGATTGCCGGCCAAACAAAACCAAATTATTTGGATTGAACCCTTATTTTTGCAGGACAAAAACTTAAAAAATGGCGACTTCATCCCATGAATATCAGCAGGAATTAGAAAAAGTGCAGGACCAGGATTTCACACACAACTGGGTATCATCTTCAGCTTTTTTATTCTACCTGCAGATTGCATGTGTTGTAGCATTTGTATTAGGTAGTTGTTATATGTTAAGTACTAAACGCTTTGATAAGCCTGAGGTTCCGGTGCAGGAAAGCACCTTATACACTCCTAAGTACAAATAACCCGGCCAAAAATTTTTTTGCAAAAGTCGTTATCCCTATTTTTGCCCCCCTTTAGTTCTTTGCACCCGGTTAGAATGCCGGTTTAAGGTAAAAAAAGCGGAAGTAGCTCATTTGGTAGAGCATCCCGCCAACGGCGGGACCAAGGTCGGGGTGGCCGACAGGTAAAAAGTTCTTTAAATAATTAATGCGGAAGTAGCTCATTTGGTAGAGCACGACCTTGCCAAGGTCGGGGTGGCCGGTTCGAGCCCGGTCTTCCGCTCCAAAAAAAAACTCCTCTTGCCCGATGGCGGAGGATTTTTTTTGAACATTGCCCCGGTGGTGGTCCCGAATGTTCGGGAGTGTAGACAGGCCCGGATTTAATTCGGGGTGACCCGCAATGGATGTATAACTTTTGTATCGATAATTTAGTTCTTGTTATTTTGAAATAATTGCCCCGGTGGTGGAATTGGTAGACACGCAGGACTTAAAATCCTGTGACCCGCAACGGTCGTAACGGTTCAACTCCGTTCCGGGGCACAAATTTAAAGCGACGCAAGTCGCTTTTGTTGTTGAAGCATTCCGTTATATTTTTGAAACTTTTTATAAAAAGACTCTTTCAACCGTCCAGTAGGCAGCAATGATCCCGATTAAAATTGACAATGGGTAAACTACCAGCTTTCGGTAGTTTATTTTTTTTCTTAACGGTATAATGATCAATAAAAACATGGCGGCAATAACGGCTACCTGCCCTAACTCCACTCCTATATTAAAAGATAAAATAGACGTGAAAAATTTATCAGGCGGCAAACCAATTTCATTTAATGAACTGGCAAAACCTAATCCATGTATCAATCCAAATAAAAAAACAATGGCTATCCGCCAGGGTTGCAGTTCCTTTAAAATTATGTTTTCTATTGCCACAAATAAAATTGAAAGAGCGATGACGGGCTCCACAATGGCCGGAGGTGCAACGATAATATTTTTCATACTTAGGGCCAGCGTAATGGAATGCGCTACCGTAAAGGCAGTGGCCTGCCATAAAATGGTTTTAAACTTTGTACTCAGCAGGCACAAACCTGCAACAAATAATATATGATCAAACCCCTGAGGAATAATATGCGCAAAACCTAATTTTAAATAGTACCAAATCACTTCACCAGCCGGAGCTTTTTCTAAAGCGTAATTGATAGTATGCGCAAATGAAGAGGTACACAACAACAAGAGCATTAACAGAAAGATCACTGTTTTATAAAATATGGTGTTTGTTTTACTCAACATAAAAGCATTCCCGGTCAGAAGAAAAATGATATTTGTGTTTTTAAAAAAAATGGAGTTCCCGGAGTGAAGTGGATCTCAGACACAGCAGCGGTTTCATTCTGCAACCTGCTTTCCGTATCAAACTGGGTTTCTTTCCAGCGAACGTCAAACAAATTCTGCACAGATAATCCAACCTCCACTTTTTTCCGGGTATAACTAATCATGCCATCTGTAACAAGGTATCCTTTAGCTACCAAACTATAATCTGCGTTGGCTGGCCTGTCACTCATATACCTGTACCGTAAACCGGCATTTAATCCTTTTGAGCTCTTATAACTAATGCCCCCGATACTAGTAAACACGGGAGCCAGCGGGAGATAATCACTACCCTTTTTCTCATCAATTGCCCTTCCCCTTGAATAATTAGCATCTGCGTCAATGAACAACCATTTTACTGGTTGGTATCTCATAGAAATATCTATGCCTGCTCTTCCTGACCTTCCTGACGGCTCGATTATACCTTCATCTCCTACATAAATAAATTCCTGCTCAGACCGTAACACCCACACAGCACTTTGCACCAGGAGGTTGGAAACCGGTTTCAGCATTATCCCCAGGTCAGCACCATAAGCAGCAGGCGCAATTTCTTTGCCTGCATTCTGCACTACCACTCTTGAATCGTTGGAATGAAAACCTTTTCCGGTAGTGAGGAATAATTGTGTTTTTTTATTGAGTTGATAATAGAAATTTAATTTGGGACTTACGATTACCCCGCTTGCCTTATTTAATATATTATTAAACAGTTTGTCCTGATAACCAGCATTAAAATGATCCATGCGAATTCCCGCATTGATACTTAATTTTTCATTCCATTGCAGCGTTTCATTTATCCATATTCCTGAATTCAATTCTTGTATATCTCCTAATTTAAGTGGTTCAATCAATTCAGCCCGGTTTTTTGTTCTTGACAGCTCGCTGTCTCTTGTTTTATCAAACCGGAAACTAATACCGGCATCATTGGTTAATTTTTTATTTCCCCAATAGGTGCTATGAGAATAACTTCCGTGGTATCCAAAAAGATCCCTCTTTTCTTTTTGCCTAACCTGGTCTCCGTGTAAATTATTCTTAAGAAAAAAAGTAAAATTGGAGTAGAGTTCAAAATCATATTGAGTATAAAAAACCTGGTTTTTTATTTGATCTCCGTTTAGCAGGTTTGTTTGTAATTGCATATTAATATTGGTACGATGGGTGTTACCTCCTTCATTGGGATCGATTGCACCAAAATAACCGATCAGGCCACTTTGCAATGCTCGTTCAGGAATTTGTCCTGAAGCTTTCCATTTACTGGAAAAGGCAGAGGCAGAAACACTCATATAATTATGTTTGCCCATTTTGCCATAATACTTACCAAAGAGATTAAGCCGGTTAAAATCCTGTGGGTTATCGAAGTAACCGTTGGAGTACATATATTCTGAAGCCAGGTAGGCGTGATGCCCCTTTTCCTCCGCATTTTCAGGCAGCAGGTTCATCATGCCTACTGCTCTGTAAGTATTAAACCGACCTGCTTCCAGCTTTATCATATTATCCGGCAGTATTTTTTTTGTACGAAAATCAACATAGCCTGCCGTGGCCATATTTCCTTTGTCAGCATGATAGGGGCCTTTCTCAAAAGAAACATTCCCGATCAATTCGGGTATAAGAAAATGCAGATCAGCATAACCTTGTCCGTGAGCATGCGAAACCATATTGACCGGCATACCATCTACAGTGATATTGATATCTGTACCGTGATCAATATCAAAGCCACGAAGAAATAATTGCTCGGCCTTTCCTCCCCCGGCATGCTGGCCAATGAACAAACCCGGAACAAGTCTTAATACTTCCTGTGAATTGGTAACAGTTCTTGTTTGAATATCTATTTGGCTGATAACCTGGTTTTGAAAACCTGGTTTCAAGGTTATTGCAACTTCGGATAATTCGATCACTACGGTATTAAGCTCAACAACATGATTTAAACTTAAAAAATCTGCATAACTGATTCTCTTTTTTTCATGACCAATAGCAGAGATGGCCATGCTGTCTTTTTTATTACCCGATGTATTAATAAAGGAAAAACGGCCCTGTTCATCTGAGGTTAATACCTGCAAACCGGGATATAATTTGATGATAGCTCCTTCTACGGGAAGCCGGGTATGTCCATTGATAATAAATCCTGTTTCAAGGTGAGGTGATGCGCTTTCCTGAGAAAAAACCGGTAAGGACAATAAACTAAGCGCCAATACCAAAAAAACAAAAGAGCTGAATCTATTCACATATTTAAATTGAACTCTCATTACTTTTTACTGATTTTATAAACTGCGTAAAACTTCAGCACTTTCTTTTTTCAATGGCTCCTTGATGGAAGTGTGTGCAGCCAAAGCATCTTCCAATAATATTTTTGCTTTTTCTTTATTTTTTGTTTTTGCATATATCAAACCTGCCCTGCCAAGCAAATCGGGCTTTTTACTTCCCGTTTTTAAAGCTGTTTCCAGGTATGGTATAGCTTTTTCATAATCCCCTTTGAGGTATAAGGCCCAGGCCACTGTTTCATTCACATCAATGTTTGCCGGCCGGCGATTATATTCAGCTAAGGCATACTCAAGAGCCTGGTCATAATTTTTTGTTTTAAAATTTAAATACGCCAGTTCATTATCAGCATAATGACCGATATTTTCATCATCCAATCCTTCCTTTGCATCCCGGGTCATTTCTTTATTCAACCATGATAGAATAGAATCTGATTTATCTTTTTTTCCTGCCAATAACCAGGCATCCGCCACTTCTTCCTTTAGGGAGTAATCGTTTACAAGAGAATCCGCGTGTAAAAAAAATCCAACGGCCTCATCATATGATCCTTTTGCAGTGGCTATCCTTCCCTGCCCGGCGATGGCGTAGGCATATTCAGGTCTTCTTTCCAGTGCAATCAAATAATGCATTTCCGCATTTCTAAGATCGCCTGCAATTTCATACAACTGGCCCAGGTGTACCCTGGCCCATTCCGTTGATTCATCGCCGGGATAACCAGCTTCCACCGCTAATTTCATTGCATCAATAGCACCAGGATAGTCACCATATATCTCACGTAAATAAGAAACCCGTGAATAGGAACGAAGATCAGGACGGATAGAAATCATTTTCTCTGCCTCATTCACTGCGGCCTCATAATTTCCCATTTCCACATTGCCATCAACCAATATACCATGCACAAAGGCATTTTCAGGAACAATAGCCCTGGCCTTTTCCGCCATAGCCAAACCTTCTGCAAAATGGTGTTGTGATATATAAAGAAGGGCCTTATAGGTCAGCGCATCAAAATGATTAGGGTCTTTTGCAAGCACTTCATTGACATATTTCATAGCGGCAACATCGTAATACATATAGTTACCTGTGATCCTGGCTTCTTGTATATAAAGGGAAGCCAGCGCAATTCTCGACTTGGTATCGTCCGGGTTTGTCCCTATTATTTTCATTAAGTCAGCAAAATTTTTCTTCACACTTTTTTCTTCGGGGGAATTGGCCATCTTACCCAACCGGTCTTTTAGCGGGTAAAATGTTGCTGCTTTGCTTTTTTTATCGGTTTTATATTTCACAATAATAAATCCCCCGGCAATTACAAATATGCCAACCAATATCAAATACAAATAACTCTTTTTCATTTGATTATTTTTTAATGCTTTTTGCCAAATGGAATTCGCCGGATAATCATCATTGTCGATGATCAGCATTATCATAGCTCATTTCATGACTGCAGGTTATATAGTGGTTAAAAGAAAATAAAAAGAAAGCCCGCAGTTGTTCTGCGGACTTTCCGATATCACAAGTTTAATTCTTGATCAATTGAATAGCCTGTCCCTGTTTTCCATTCTTTATAATTGAAATGAAATATGTACCTGCTGCCAATTTTTGTGTATTCCAATCTATTGTATATACACCGGCATCCTGTTTTTTATTTACCAATTCTTTGATCTGCTTTCCTTGCTGATCCATTACCACTATTCTTATCTGTGATGCAGATTCAAGCCTGTATTTTACCGTATTTGTATTGGCTGCAGGGTTAGGAAAAGTTGAGGCAAATACAGAAGGAGCTGCAACACCTAAACTACTGGTAACCGGCATACGCATAGACGTAGGTGGATTAGTTCCTTTTGGTGATGTTGTTGCATCGCAATCGCAATTATCAGTTCCGGCAAACGGTTGCTGAACAAACGGAAACTTGTTTTTGAAAGAAACATCATTTGCATTAACACCCGTTCTGTATGTCAACACATCAAGCAAGTCCTGCGAAAGTGGATTCATACCATCAAAATCATCATACCACAATCCAACAGCTGCCAGTACAATTCCGCTTACAGCCTGCAATTCAATAAGGGTAACATCATCTTCCAGTCTTCTTCCATTAGGAAATCCGTCCATGTTTGGAATAAATTCGAGGTTTGCATTTCCATTATAAGCTGGATCTGTAAGACCAAGAACAGCTGCCTGTACTAATCCAAGAGAACTGAATTTAGGATCATCACGCGGTGTTACTGGTACAGCCAGATTTAGCCTCAGCATATCTCCACCATTCTCTAAAATGTTATTGATAAATGGTTTTCCTGGAGCTAAAGGATTACCACCTTTACCTGTAGCTAACTGATAAGGAATCAGGTTAGGTACTCCTGTGTGGAAAATGGGCCAAAGGTCAATCGAACGCGGAGAGTTCTTTTTAAGCAACAAATCTCCAAAATTATAATCTGCCAGTGCAGTACCATCTAAGGCATCGCTACTCTTTAATGGAAACAGTCCTTGTTGATCGTTACCAAATCCAAATGCGCCCAGGGAATTCCTTTGTATCCGGAGTGGTGCCAGAGCGGGAACTGCTGAACCAAAGAAAGTATCATCCATATAAAGCGCCAGCTCGGGTTGATAGAAGTATTGACCGAATGTCTGAATGTTAGCAAGATCTTCATAAGGGGTCATTGAATTCCACAGGTCTTTCTTACCTATGGGGATAACAGCTTCATTGGTAAGAGGCATTCCTAACCTGGAAACCTGCACCCATGGTCCCTGATGTGATTCTGTGCCATTCTTATTTAAAACTCTGATCTTCTTACGACTTGCAGAAGCCCAAACTCCGATTACATAATTGTGATCGAGTATGTTCTTAGCATCGCCTGGTTTATCCTGGTGTCTTTGAATAAC
>JBGTNK010000122.1:0-19877 GCA_041743125.1 Chitinophagaceae bacterium | reverse complement strand
GATTAGTAGCCTAAATGTATTCAGCAAGGTTCAGCTTCTCTTTTAATAGTTGATACTTCGGTTCTTCAGACAAGCCTTCGTACATAGGGTGATCAATAAGAATAGCAACAACTCCCATTTTTTTCTCAACACATTGGAATAGGTGAAATATAGCTTTGTCCTTTTCAATCAACGACCACCATATCATGGCCAGGTCTATATCTAATACACTCTCCGGTTCTTCCACCTGTCTTTGCTCAATTTTTCTGATACATTCCAATGCCTTTTCCCGTTCGCCCAACCTGGCATAGGCACAACCCAAAGGTCCAAGGCCTTTTAACGGATTCTTTATCATCAGGTGAGTTTGTTCAAATATTTCTTTTGCTTTTTTCCAGTCGCCCTTAATTCCCATGCACCATCCTTTTGACTCCATTGCTGCCCGCATATTTGGATACAGTTCCAGTAAACGATCTATCTGTTGTAATGCCTCATCGGTTCTGCCTGCACAGAGGTAGGCATGGGAAAGATATTGATTAACAATTGGTGATACAGGATCAATCTCCAATGCTTTCTCCATTATTTCAACGGCACTCTGCTGGCGGCCAGTACTTAAATAATATAAAGAAAGCAATTGGTGAACTTCTGTTGTTGCCGGATTAAGTTTCAAGGCTTTTGAAAAAAAATTGTATGCTTCATTCCAGTTCCAGTTATAAAGCAAAAAGGCAGCGCCTTTCGCGGAATATGCTGCTGCCAGTGAACCATCTAATTGTATTGCTTTATCACTGTACCTATGCACCACTTCAAAAGCTTTATCAGGAAGCATTTGTCCTGTAGCGCCTAAGGAAGCATAACCCGTTGCAGCCATAGCGTAGGCATGGGCATAATCCGGTTCCAGTGTTGTTGCTTTTTCAAAGCACTCAATCGCTTTTTTGGTATTCCTGGGCGTAATCTTATTATGAAAATGCAGGCCTCGTAAAAAAAGTGTATAGGCCTCAATATTTTGAGTGGGGGTTTTTACCAATTTTTCTTCATGCTTTTTTGCAGTCAGATTCTCACGGCATTTGTTAGCGATGATACTGCTGATCTCATCCTGCACTTCAAATATATCAGTAAGGTCACGGTCGTAATTTTCACTCCAGATATGATATCCGTCAGCTGCATTTATTAACTGCGCCGAAATGCGTACCCGGTTTCCGGCTTTGCGTACACTTCCTTCCAGTATTCTGTCTACGTTGAGCTGTATGCCAATTTCACGGATGTCTGTGTTCTTTCCTTTAAAAGCAAAGGCAGAGGTTCTTGATGTTACCTGCAGGCCATCTACTTTGGTGAATGCATTTAATAATTCTTCGGTAATGCCGTCGCTGAAATATTCGTTTTCCGTATCGGCACTCATGTTTACAAATGGCAACACCGCCAGACGATTAGCAGGCTGTTTGGTTTTTCCTTTCAATGCATCACGGGTTGGAACGACAATGTCTTTATTGTCTATGGCAAATATGCGGACCGGCTTTATAACATTCTTTAATTCAAAATAACCCATTTCACGGGCACTAAGGTTTTCCTGATTTCTTATTTCATCAAACACCTTTTCTGAAATAAAAATGGAACCCGGAACAGCAAGGCCTTCAATCCTCGATGCCAGGTTTACTCCGTCGCCATATATAGCTTCACCTTCTATTGAAATATCTCCTGTATGAATGCCTATCCGCAGTTCTACTTTGGGTTCCTGCTGCAATGCCTGTTGTATTTTCACGGCACAATGAACACTATCAATAGCTCTGCTGAAAATGCTCAAAGCCCCGTCACCATAATATTGAAGAATTTTTCCATTGTATGCAGCCACAGAAGTTTCCAAAACTTCCTTCACCCGCCGGCGCTTGGTATTTGCCGATTGTTCGTTTTGCTGCATTAGAGCAGTATAACCAAACATGTCGGAAAACATTATAGCAGCTAGTTGGCGCATAAGTAAAAATAGTGAAGATATAGTTGGTGCTATTGCATTTTCTGTTTCTCAGACGAGCTGGCTGCGTGGTTATCTCTATAGCAGGACTCGTCGTATAATTGCATATTATCTCTTTTGTACGGTGAGTCCGGGCGATAAATTTATTTTATTAGTAAAGTCTGCTGGCCGGGACGTCGCCTGTGAAGAGTAGGGGACATTCGGCAGGGAAGTAGATTCCCCGCATCTGCAATTTTCAGACTTGGTATCCCCTCCCCGGAGGGGCCGCAGCGATTTCGCATGAAGGATCTTCAAAGGGGTGGGTTTATTTTTGCTACAGTTTGGAATGCACCCTTTGCAAGTGATTATGATAAAAACGGGTTTGCCCGCCTGGACGCTGGTTATGGATGGTTAGAATTGAAGACCAAGTAGGGGAGAAAAGGCATTTGCTAATCCGTTGCGTGGGGACACGCAACGGGGCTGCTTCACTAGTTACGGACACGAACACCGGCGGAAGAACAGGAGCTACATCTTCTCCATTATTATATTTAAGGACTCACCAGTTTGAGGAAATGCCGTTGTAGATTTTGTTTTAAAGCCTTCCTTAATAAACCAAATTGGGTATTTATTGGTCTGCATTTTTTCGGGAATAGAAATGCTAAAACCTCCTGTCTGATCGGTGGTATCTAATAAAAACCCGCTTCCTCCTTTCAATTTTACTATTACGCCAGCTAAAGTACTTTCATTAAACAACACCATTCCTTCCACCTTGCCTAATCCAAGTAGAGCAACCGGTAAATAGATTTTGTTGTTCCATTGAATCACGTAAACTGAATCAGGAGTAACTGATTTGTAGGGTTCGGAAAAATCAATTTCTATACGAACGCTGTCACCAACATTTAGATTTTGAAAAATTGCCTGTCCCTTCTCATTAATGGACTCTCTTTTTCTTTCTCCATTTACATCCATAATTACATGTCCCATTTCTCTTAGTACGATGTCTTGTTTGCTTTTTTTTCCATGAACAAATACTGTTGCACTTGTTTGACTAAATTGAACATTGCAATCATCCTGTTTGAAGGAGCCTATAGGATTGGTGAAAAATAAAATAAAGGGCAAGGCTACACCTCCGCTTAGTACTAGGACAACATTTTGTGTACTAATTTTAGCAGCACTTTTCTTTGCACTTCTAACAAAAAGCAAGGCGATGCCAATACCAATGAGTGCATATATAATAAAGTACTGAGCATTAGTAGGACACTTGTTAAACAAGGTTATTAAAACTGCAGAAACAATACATAGAAAGCCTATTTTTAATTTAGAAACGTTTTTCTCCGTCAAAGTTTTTAATGAAATTTCATTTTCTTGTATTTCAGATTTTCTACTTTTTAAATGTAGTTTTTCATTTGGAGGCGTTTTACTAGCAGCTTTTAGATCAGGGTTGACTAATAAGCAGTCGGTTTGATTAGCGTTTATGATTGTTTGAAGTTGGCGAAGAGCAACTTCATAGTTGCTTGTGAAGTCAATATGTTGAAACCTTGCTAAACGAAATGGCACTTCACAATTTTCTAGAATTAGAGGCACAATCTGTTTTCCCTGATTTATAGCATAAGATACTTCATCCATAACATTTTCTGATTTGATGGAAAACGTTGAAAGAGCCACCAACAAGCCTTTGGCCTCATTCAATGCGTTTTGAATTGCATCATCCCATCGCTTTCCTGGAGCAATATCTATTTGGTCAAGCCATACACTTGCTCCTTCCTTTTTTAGGTCATTTGCCAATTTAATAACAAATTCAGAATCCTTTCTGGAATAGCTGAAGAAATATTTTATGGTTTCCAACATTTCATTTTAAGTAGTGAATCAAATTATTAGCCGTAAAATTTATAACCGCTCTTAATAAAAGTACAAATCTTATTCGCCTCCTCAAAAAGGACTTAAATATCTTTACGCTATAGAAACAATCCATTCACACATTAAATGGACGAATTTGCAACAAGTTATTTGGCTTTTATTTCATGTTCAAAAAACCATCGCGATCGCTTATTCATTTTATGAGAAAAATAATTATATTTCCTTTTATTATTTGTTGTTTAAAAACAATCGCTCAACAAAGTATTCTTCGTGGTGTAGTTTCTATTCACAATAGTGAAACGAGAACTGGTAAAAGGGAATTTGTATTTAATGCACAAGTGGAGGATGATCTTAGCAAGGCTCAACCTACTTTGACAGATGTTCTTGGTCAGTTTACATTGTATTATGTGGGCATATCTGAAAAAACTCCTGTTTCTTTCCTAGTCAAAAAACCACTTCTTGAAGTGGTAAATATCTCGTCGCTAAATGCAGTGACTGGTCAAAAAGATCTTGTAAGAATTAGTATGGCGCCGCCGGATAGCATTGCTGAATACCGCCGAAGAATTTACAATATAGGAAAAACCGAAGCGGAAAAACGCTTAGAAAGAAAAGTTGCCCAAAAAAGTGATGAACTGACTAAACTACGAAAAAGCAATTCGCAAAATATAAATCATATCAAGCAATTGAAACAGGAACTTTTAGAATTGGACGATAAACGAAAAACTATTGAAGAACAAGCACAAGATTTTGCTAGTAAATATGCCTTGGTAAACATGGATGATTCATCCCCGCTTTTTCGAGATGCGTTTGATTTATTTCAAGGAGGACAATTGGATTCTGCACTATTAATTCTAAACAAGGGAAATTTCAAAAATATGGTTTCCCAAATTTTAACGGAACGAGAAAAACTTACTCAATTAAATAATGAGGTTAATCAACGAAATTCTTTGCAACTGCAACGAACACAAGACATATCCCAAACCCTTCGCCTTAAAGCTGATTTGCATAAGACTGTGTTTGAGTTTGATAGTACTTCAATTTGTTTTGAATTGCTTCTAAAGCTGGATTCAAGTAATCTTAATAGTCTGTTGGATTATACACGTTTTCTTGCGTGGATTAACAAGCATGAGCAGGCTATAAATTTTTGCATAAAAATATTGGATTTAAAAAAGAAATTCCCAAAAAGCAATCCCGAATTTAATGACCTTGATATAGCAATTACGCAAAATTTCCTAGGCTTTCTTTATCATAAAGTAAATGATTTTTCTAAAGCAGAAGTAACATTTCTAACAACTCTCGAGTTAAATAAGCAATTAGCCAAAACTAATACCCATACCTATGATCCTCAGGTAGCCAGCACTCAGATTAATTTGGGTAATCTTTTTGCAGATAAAAAAGAATTTAACCGAGCTGAAGCTGCATACCTTGAAGCCTTCAAGATATTCAAACCATTGGCAGAAGCCAATCCACAAGCCTATCGGCCTTACCTGGCTAAAACACTAAACAATTTGGGAGCTCTATATCAAGATAAAAACGATTTTGGTCCAGCTGAAGCTGCATACCTTGAAGCCTTAGCAATCCGCAAACGATTATATCAAAACTGCCCCGAAATCTATGAGACTGATCTGGCTGTAACACAAAACAATCTTGGCACTCTCTATCATAAAAAAAATGATTTTACCCGATCAATAGCTAGTTATCTCGAAGCCCTTGAAATATACAAGCGATTATCCAAAACTAATCCCCAAACATATGAGTTTTTTTTAGCTGCAACTCAAACCAATCTTGGTACTCTATATAAGGATAAAAATGATTTTGTAAGGTCGGAAGCCGCATTCCTCGAATCCCTCGAAATATGTAAGCGATTGACTAAATATAATCCACAAAGCTATGAGCCGTTTTTGGCATTGACACAAAATAACCTGGGTAATCTTTATTATAAAAAAAATGATTTTATAAAGGCTAAATCATCTTATCTCGAATCCCTAGAAATAAGAAGGCGATTATCACTGATAAATCCAATAATTTATGAACCTGATGTGGCCACCGCGCAATCCAACCTTGGTAACCTTTATACATCACAAAAGGATTTTGTCAAGGCTGAAGGATCTTATCTCAAATCACTTGAAATACGAAAACGATTAGCAGTGTCCAATCCGCAAATTTATGAAGCCGATATCGCCAACACGCAAATCAACCTTGGAAACCTTTATTTAACTAAAAAGAATTTTATCCGGTCGGAAGCCGCATATATCGAAGCACTTAGCATATTCAAACAGCTAGCCAAAACTAATCAAAGCATATACAAACCCTTAATCGCAGTCACCCAAAAAAATTTGGGTTCACTTTACTTAGAGATAAAGAAATATGATCTAGCAAAAAAAATGTTAGAGGGATCATTAACGATTTATGACACTTTGATGAATAATTATCCTGAAACTTATATAACTCTTTGGTCACAAAGCTTACAAAATCTGATCAGACTATATTTTGCTGCGTTAGATACAATGGTAGTAGATTCTGCTAAAGTTCATTTGCAATATACGATTGTGACACTTTTTAATAAACTGCATTTAGCAGGCATCAAAGAAAATTGGGTGATTGTAGGATCCGCAACTTCCAATGGCAACCTTTCTTGGTATCAGCTTTTTGCAAGGCAATTTAAGGAAGCAGAGCAATCAGCATGTAAGGGTTTATTAATAGATAGTAAGCAGGTTTGGATAAAGGCCAATTTGGCTCATTCTCTACTTTTACAAGGTAAATATGAAGAAGCCTTAGAAATTTACAAGCAGCTAAAACAATTAAAAAAAGCAGATGGACAAACATATGCCAGTAAATGCCTCGAGGATTTGGCTAAACTTGAAAACGAAAAAATTACCCATAGTGATTTAAAAATTATACGGGAATTTCTGAAAAATTAAATCTTGTCATATGGCTATACGACTTAAATATCAACAGAACGATACCTCAAGGTGAGCTGAAAAATTCTAAGAAGGGCGCATCTAATAAATCCGGATAATTATCTTTAATTCTTTGTGAATAATATCAGCTGCAAATCCAACTTCTTTTTCATTATTGAAAATATGTAAACAAAACTGCCTGCTACTAGATAACTGTTTAATAGTGAAAACGTATACTGATTTTGCCCATCAAAAAACATTCGTGTGAATGTCCCGTCAATCGTGTCCGGAAATTAACGCAAAATCAATGAAGAATTAAATAGTCGAGGCATCGGGCTCGCCAATGTTAACTTATTGATACCAGACAGTCGCTCTTACAACATGTTTCGAAGGGAAAAAGTGTGTACTTCAATGGTGAATTGATAATTTCCTAGATCATACTTTAGTTAATGAAGAAATTTTTCCGGATACTATTACTTTTTCAACGGCAAGTTCTCCATGTACAATTTTCAGCGATGGCTTTCCCTGCTTTATGCTTATTGTTCCGAAGCCGGTTTCGGTTGAAAGGAAAGAGGTGAAGTCGCCGATTTTTGAATCAATGAATAATGTTTTATCAACAGCATCATACCTGGCACCTGTTAAGCATTGCAGGTAACCGTAGCTTGATAAGGCTCTTGCATACCAACTGCCACATTCATATTCATTAAAAGGATTCCTGATCCTGCCATCGTACCTGTTTCGTGATATTCTCACGATATCAAGACCTTCTTTTACCTGGCCCATCAGCATCAGGTGGGCGGCTACCTGGTGCTCAATACCCGTCCACACTTCATCGCTATATACAAAAGGCAACGAAAGTTTTCCGCCTTTCGGCCAGGAACATAAAAGTAAGCCACCCTCATTACCCAATGCATATGCAGGACGCTGGGGGTTGGCGTGGTCACTTAAATTATCTTTTAAGTTGTATTTGTGAATGGCCGATAAATGACTTTTTATTTTTTTTGCATCAATGGCATCATCCAGGCCACACATGCGGGCAATCCAGGCGCCCAATACACCATCGGATAAACAGCCTTTTCCATATTGGTATTTCGGACCTTCTTTTTCCAGTAATTCTTTTGCTTCTTTTGAATACTCACCACCAAAGGATGGCACGGTAGCAGGGTTTTGTGCCGTTAACCCGTCTACTTTTATTTTCTGAATAAAATATTCCCCATCATACAATTCTTTTTCCATAAAGTCTTTTCCTTTTTTGAAAATGGTTTCATAAAGAGAAACCTCCTTTCCCAAAAATTTTCCCATGGCTGCAATCGCCTGCAATGCTCCCAAATAAAAACTTGAATGCATGCCATCGGGTCCCCAGAATTCAATGTCATAGGTGTTGTGATGTGGTTCTTCTATAACACCATTGTTGCGGGGGTCCCAGGTACGGATACAATAGTCCATACTGGCTTTTATCATCGGGTACATTTTTGTTATCCACTCCTTATCGCCGCTGATGCGCCATTCACGGTAAGCTTTCATGATACCACCTAATTGCCCGTCTGCTGCAGCATGAAAATCATGTGTAGCCGGGTTGATGGGCAATGTGGCCCGGAAGTTCTGGTGACCGTCAGCATTCTGGCTTTCACAAAATTCTGTATGGCGCAAACTTCTTTCCAGTGCCGGAAACAAATGAGGAATAGCCTGTGCGTAGTTCCAGACATGGGTGCAGGTACCGTGGCAACAACCTCCTGTATCCCCACAACCTTCCCAGCTCCATAAACGGCCATCAAATTGCCGCAATACGGTCGGTGATTTAAGAATGGTAAGATTTGCCGCAACTGCTTCCACCACTTCTGCCGGTAAACTGCTGGCATAAAAAGCCTGGCTGAATAATCCAGATTTTCTTTTTAACTCCTGGTAATTTTCTTTCCAGTAATCGCTAACCTCCGTCATATTTTTAAACCGGCTGCTATACCAGGGCTTGTAAAATTCTCCATCGAAATTTTTATCATATTTATCCAGGTTCAGAACATCAGGGGAAGAACAACACCCGGAACCGGGATCACAGTTTTCTTTTTGGTCACCCTTTTTTCCAAAAACAAAATCCGATTCAGGTGTGTACCAGGCCATCATTACTTTTATTGTTTTTGACTGGCCGGGTGCCAGTTTAAACGGTACAAATAAAGAAGCACCAGGAGCTCCGGATTCTACAGGGTCAACCGATTTTACCTCCCCATTTTTTACGGCATTCCATACCATTGTAATCGGATCAAACCATCCTCCCCGAAACCAGCAATGATCAATAACGGTTTCTTCATCATCCGTAAAAATGGCAAAAGAGGAGGGTAATTTTTTTTCTTTCGTTCCCTCTTCATGCAGCACAAATCCTTTTGATATGGAGTAAATGGAATTAGTTCCGTTCGCAATTTTTAAAAAATTTTTTGCATTAAAAGAGAATGCGGCATCAGTGGGGCCTGCGCTTTTATTGGTGAATTTATATTCAATGGCACCTACGGGTAATGAAGAATTATCATCTTCTGTTGGAATAAAGGGGCTCCAACCGGTGAGCTGAACATGTAAAGGAAGATCATTATCAGTAAGATCAATGGTAGCAAAAGGGAATCTTGCTTTAAACACGGCTTGCTGAAAATGTGGAAGCCCTGTAGTGGCGCCACCCAATCCATTACCGGCGCCGCTCAATCCAAATTTTTTCCAATCCGGTACGGGTCCTTCAAGAACCTTTGCATTATTTTTTTTTCCTTTTATGCAAATAGCCGCAAACCATCCTGGTTCGTTAAATATTTCAGGTTTGTTCCTTACTGACATATGGGAAATAGCCCCGGTACCTTCAAGGCAAAACATGCCGGCACCCAGGCCGCCAATAGGGAAGGCTATGCGGTTCAGTTGTTCACCTGAATAAGGTCCATTATATTGATGCTTAGGAATAAATTCATTTGAATCCCGGTCCATACTATCCGGTGATAAATATTGTTTTTCGGTGGCGTGTAGCAGAGTGCCCGGCAACAAGCCTGCACTTAAACCACCTATGCCGATATTCCTGATGAATTTCCGGCGGTCAGATTTGATTTTCATAATAATTTATTTATTTGAAAATAATCCATTGCAGGAAAACTACGGTAAAGTTTTTGGAAATTAATCGGGTATAATGCTACTTTGAAAATTCAATAGTATCCTTTTTGAAACGGGAAAAAGTCCCTGATACTATAATAAAGTCATCAGACCTGCCCGGGAGTTATTGTAAAGAATACAGTATCAATAAAAAATAATGTATCAGAATTGACGATTACATTTTCATCGTGCATATCTTCCAGTATCAGGCCTAGCTCCCAGTGGATATAGTCATTTCTTTTGCTGTTCTCAAAATCATTAAAGAGCAATAGCTTTTTAATATCTTCCAGTTCAACAAGTGCATCCGATTTAATGAAGGGCTGTTTTAATATAGCATATAGCACATTGTTTTCTTTTGCAAATCCAAGGAGAGTATAAGCGGTATTTTCAAAAATAAGATTATGCAATAGAATGCTGTTTAAAAACTCTAACCAGGTTGCATAGTATATCGCATCATTTAGTTTGATTACGTTTTTATTGTCAGCATGGAGATATACCCGGGCCTCGCCACCCCTTGTCAAATACCTGTCTTCACCCGGAAGATCAGTAATCCATAAATTCTTTTCGCTGCTGAACTTTTCTAAGAGGCCCGCCTGCTTTTCTTTAACGATTGCTTTACCTTCGAAGTCTTTCTTAACCGTTGTACTTGTTGGAAAGCTTGCGCATAGGAGATTTCTGACTGCTGTGCAATTATCCTGGCTCCCTTCAATGATAACTCCTGCAGTGATATTTTTAATTTTACTTCGGGTATCATCTTGTAACATTTATTGTAAAAATAATCATAAACCCCCAAAAAATTATAATGCCGCAAAACCAGAACAGACATCGCTTCATTACAGGATAACCGCTTACTATTATTTTTTACTTCCTGACAAGTAAAACATAAATCAAAATGAGATCACAGCCTTTCAATATAACCACTGTTTAAAATTTCTTGGGGATTGGCGCAAGGCTGCTTATTTTAGCATCACCTGTTCATCCTGCGATCAATTCAGTGGTTATAGATTTTAATAGTTGATAATTGTGTAACCTTCATTAGTTTCATTCGTGCTAATCGTTGTAATGTAAACGGTAGCTCAGTCCGATTTAGTTATTGAAGTATAAAAAATAGAACCGGCAATATGATATATAAACAAAGCAATCTCGTATGGACATTTTTTGGAATCCTGTTAATGATTGTTTCTGGCTGCAGCAGTAAAACGGATGAAACTTATCTCAGCATTAAAAAAGATGCGCATATTATTTTAATTGGTAACAACCTCGGTTCGCGGATGATGAACTTTGGTTATTTTGAAACCGAATTACAACTTCGTTATCCCGACAGTCTTTTGTATATCCGTAATATGTGCGATGGAGGAAACACCCCTGGTTTCAGACCTCACTCTGCCCGCAATACACCCTGGGCATTTCCCGGAGCTGAAAAATTTCAAACTGAACTGGCTCAGAACGCCCATACAGAAGGATTTAACGAATCACCCGATGAATGGATCACCCGTCATAAGGCTGATATTATTATTGCATTTTTTGGATACAGCGAATCCTTCCAGGGCGAGGCCGGGTTGCAGAATTTCAAAGCGGAGCTGGATTCATTTATAAAACATACGCTGCAACAAAACTATAATGGCAGCTCCCCACCCCAGCTGGCCATTGTTTCACCCATTGCCTTTGAGAACCTATCCAAAACATTTGATCTGCCGGATGGCCAGCAAGAAAATAAGAACCTGCAGCTTTATTCCAATGTAATGAAGGAACTGTCAGCAAAAAATGAAGTTCACTTTATCGATGCCTTTTCCATTACAAAAGATTGGTACGGGGATGCCTCCTCGGCACTGACGATTGACGGTTCGCAGTTATCTCATGCCGGTTATGCAAAGTTTGCTCCCTTCCTGGCGAATGCCGTATTTGGTCAGGCTGATGCCAGGGCAGAGGCTCATCGGGAATTAGTTCGCCAGGCGGTTTTAGAAAAAAACTGGTTGTGGCACAATGATTTTAAAGTTCCTAACGGAGTGCATGTTTATGGCCGTCGTTACGACCCCTTCGGGCCTGCCAATTATCCGGCGGAATTGGTTAAGATCAGGGAAATGACCCTGATCCGGGATGAAGCTATCTGGAAAGCAGTGAAAGGAATAAAAATGGATTTGGAAGCAGCAGATAAAATGACAACCCCATTGTCTGCAGTGCAAACCAATTATAAGCCAGGAGCAAAAAACAACAACCTGAAATACGTTTACGGGCAGGAGGCTTTGAATAAATTTACCATGGCACCGGGTTATAAAATTGACCTGTTCGCATCAGAAAAAGAGTTTCCTGATTTAGCCAACCCGGTACAAATATCCTTTGACAATAAAGGACGGCTTTGGGTGGCCGTGATGCCTACCTATCCTCACTGGAAACCCGGTGATAAGAAACCTGACGATAAGCTTATCATTCTGGAAGATACAGATGCCGATGGCAATGCGGATAAACAAACTACGTTTGCGGATGGCTTGCATTTGCCCCTTGGCTTTGAGCTGGCACCAGAAGGTGTTTATCTTTCGCAGGGTACCAATTTTATGCTATTAAAAGATACTAATGGAGATGATAAGGCTGATACCAGAGAAATTCTGTTAAGTGGATTTGATGATCATGATACTCATCATGCCCACCATGCCTACACTACTGATCCTTCCGGAGCCATTTATATGGGGCAGGGAGTTTTCCTGGTCAATGATATTGAAACCTCGTACGGACCTGTTCGGGGAACAAATGGTGGTTTTTTCCGGTACGATATCAACCGGAAAAAATTGGATCGGATAGCACAACTGTCTATTCCAAATCCCTGGGGCATTGCATTTGACGAATGGGGACAGGTTTTCTATGCAGAAACTTCCGGGCCGGATGTAAGCTGGATGATGCCGGGAACCGTCAAACCCAGGTATGGTGAATACACTCCGAAGTCGGCCAGCCTGATTGAAGAGGCACACCGGGTAAGGCCAACATCCGGGCTTGAATTTATTTCAAGCCGGCATTTTCCTGATGAAGTGCAGGGAGATATGCTGATCAATAATACCATTGGCTTTTTAGGAACCAAGCAGCATACGCTAACTGATGATGGCACTGGTTATAAAAGTTTGCACCGGCAAGACCTTTTGCAATCTTCTGATTTAAATTTCCGACCGGTGGATCTTGAGTTTGCACCCGACGGTTCACTTTATATAGCGGACTGGCATAATGTTCTTATAGGTCATATGCAGCACAATGCAAGAGACCCGTTAAGAGATCACCAGCATGGTAGAATATACCGGGTTACCTATCCGGACCGGCCATTAATAGTGCCGGCACGGGTAGCAGGCGCCAGCATAAATGAGTTGTTAGAAAACCTGAAACTTCCTGAATACAGAACAAAGTATCGTAGCCGGCGGGAGATTCGTGCACACCAATCATCGGAAGTGTTGCCGGCTTTAAAAATTTGGATAGAGCAATTGGATAAAAATTCACCTCAGTATGAACTTTATCTTTTGGAGGCTTTGTGGGTAAGTTGGGGGCTTAATAAGGTAGATCAAACCCTGCTTCGGCAATTGCTTGCTGCCAAAGATCCCCGGGTAAGGGCTGCCGCTGTTGAAGTGCTTCGTTTTAACGGTCATAAAATTGCTGACCAGGTAAATTTATTAATGAATGCAGCCAGGGATGAGCATGGCCGGGTAAGACTGGAAGCAATCGTAGCTGCTTCCTGGTTGGACAAAGAAAAAGGGTTACCCATTGTACTGGAAGCCGGTAAAAAGGCCCTTGACAAATGGATGACTCCTGCTTATGAAACTTCACTGGCCCACCTTAACGGCCGAAATCTGAAAGAGAAAAAAGAAGAAGAAAATTATGGTGGAAATAAAGGAGCGGTTCTCATTGCAGGAAAAGAAATATATTCCAGGGAAGGATATTGCATCACATGCCATCAACCAGACGGGAAAGGATTGGAAGCATCTGGATTTCCACCCCTCAACGGTACTCCATGGGTATTGGGCAGCGAGGACCGCTTAATTAAATTAGTATTAAAAGGCATGCAGGGACCCATTGAGGTAAACGGGAAAAATTATCCCGGGCAAGTGCCGATGACACCATTTGAGGGTATGCTGAAAGATGAAGAAATAGCCGCCGTACTTACCTATCTGCGGAATTCATTTGGAAATAGTGCCCCGGCTGTTACTCCTGCTAAGGTGAAGGAAGTGCGGGCTGCTGTAAAAGATAAAAGCGGGTTTTATTCACCGGAAGAATTGCTAAAACAACATCCATTGGAAAAGTAGATAGTGTATTTTAATGATTGTGTAAATTTTATCAACCCATTCTTTTCATGAAAAAAATAACCCAAATAAAGCCACTTTTTTTTGTGTTCCTGATCACGACCTTTTTTGGTTCTTGTACTGCACAAAAAACAGGAATTAATGATACTAAAAGCCCAATGATTGTATTTGTGACCGGCGATCATGAATACAGTGGCGAACAAACGCTTCAATTCATTGCGACAGAATTAGAAAAGAACTACGGGTTCCGGACAAAATTCCTGAAAGCATTTCCGGATCACAATGCGGAGGAGAACATTCCGGGACTGGAAGCTTTAAGAGAAGCAGACCTGGCTGTTTTTTACCTTCGCTGGCGCCGGCTGCCTGCAGAGCAGGTACAACTAATAGAGGATTATTTAAAAACAGGAAAGCCGCTTATTGGTTTTCGCACCACCACGCATGCTTTTAATTATCCAAAAGGACATCCGCTGGAGAAATGGAATGCGTTTGGCGAAATGGCTTTCAATGCGCCTCCGGGTTGGGGAGGAAAAGCGAATCATACGCATTATGGACATGAATCTTCGACTGATGTAACCATTATACCGGAGCAGGCAAAAAATCCAATTCTTACCGGGGTAGGAAATAATTTTCATGCCAGGTCCTGGCTCTACAAGGTGTTGCCTGACTATCCGTCAAATGGTTCCACCGCTTTGCTGATGGGGCATTCAGTTGATCCTAACAGAGCTGATGCGTTTGATAACCCGGTGGCCTGGACGGGGAAAAATTCTTATGGGGCCAGGTTCTTTATAACAACACTCGGGCATCCTGAAGATTTCAGGCTGGAACCCTTTCAACGTCTTATCATCAATGCTATTCATTGGGCATCCGGTAAGCCCATCCCCAAAAAATGGTCAGGCAAAATGGAGATCAATGTTCCTTACCGGACACCATGACAAGCAATAAAAAATCAACAATTTTCTAATGAATAAAATAGGATTCAATACGCTTGTATGGTCGGCTGTTGTGTCAAATGAATTATTTCCTGTACTGGACAAATTGAAAGAGATTGGTTATGATGGTGTGGAATGCCTGATAGGTTCACCTGATGAAAAAGCCTATCAGCGTTTTGGCGATCACGCAGCCAGTTTGGGCCTGGAAACAACAACTGTTTTTGTAGTGGGTAAGGATGAAAATCCGGTGAGTGTTGATGCAAAAATCAGATCTAAAGGTCTTGACCGGATTAAGTGGGCCATTGACCGGGCCCATGCAATGCGGGCAACCGTAATCGCCGGACCCTTTCATTCGGCTCATGGGGTATTTGCACAGCATGCACCACAGGACAAGGAATACAATTGGAGTGCAGAAGTATTACATGCAGCCGGCGAATATGCAGCAAAGGCGAATATTATACTGGCCATGGAAGCGGTGAATCGTTTTGAATGTTATTTATGCAACAGCATGGAACAGCTTTCCAGGTTAGTAAACACGGTATCTCATCCGAATGTAAAGGCTATGTATGATACGCACCATGCTAATATTGAAGAGAAAAAAAACCGGGATGCCATCTCTACCATAGCTCCTGTGCTGGCACATGTGCACATCAGTGAAAACGACCGGGGAACACCCGGTGAAGGCCATGTGTTATGGGATGAAACCTTTTCAACATTAGCACAGATAAATTATAAGGGCTGGCTTACTATTGAGGCTTTTTCCCGTAATGATCCGGATTTTGCCAATGCCATTAATGTGTGGCGTGAATATTCAATGCCGTGGGACATAGCCATAAATGGATTGTCCTTTATAAAACAGCAATGCTTAAAACATAACCTGTAGCTCAAAAAAAAGCGTTCCTCCAATTATCCTGGGGGAACGCCATTCCTTATGTCCATTTATTATTGTTAATGCGCCGGTACGGCCATTTCACTTTCACCTGCCATCTTTGAATTTTTTTGCCAGAAGAAAAATATTCCAAATAATACAATCAATATACCGGGGAATATCATCATCTTCTGCAAGGCATCCTGCCCGGTGGCTAATTCCAGTGCATTATCTGTAAGCCCTGCAGCGGCGTTTTTTATCCTTGCGCCGTCAATCCAACTACCAATAAAGGGTTGGAAGATTGAGGTAGAAAACATACCTACTCCGCCAACAATGGACATACCCAGGGCACTGCTCCGGGGAACTCTATGTGCTACTGAACCAATCATTACAGGCCAGAAATAACAAATACCCAGGGCGAAAACGATTGCTGCTATATATGCCATTGACCCGGTTACAGTACTGAACATATAAATACCGATGGTTGAGAGGATAGCTCCTGCAAGCAAAACACCTGTTTGACCTAATGCACCAACTACTGGTCCGGCGAAATACCTGCCAACAGCTGACACGCCAAATGTCAATGCTAAAATCAGCATGGCATCTGCTCCGCTGGCTCCTAAAACTATACTTACCCACTGGCTTGGACCAAACTCAGAAATTGCGGTAAGAGCCATGCAGCAGAACAAGAAGATATAAACAGGACTCAACATGGCCTTGAAATTTTCTTTAAGCGAATTGGCGGCTTCCAACACTGGTTTTGGAAACGTTTTCCCGTAAAATAAAACAGCATAAATAATGGTTGGAATCATAGTCACCCACATTTGCGCTTCCCAACCCAGGCCCATGCGGGTCATGAAGAAGGAGATGAGTGATCCCACCAGTATGCCACCGGGAAACCACATGTGAAAACGGCTCAGCATTTTTTGCATTTTAACACCTGAATACATGTCTGCGATCATCGGATTACAGGCAGCTTCGGTACATCCGTTACCAATACCAATGAGTAGTGTGGAAATGAGTAAGGTGGTGTATCCACCGGCGAAAATGGTCATTATTATTCCGATAGTGTGGCATACAAATGCCACCATCATAATATTTTTAGGGCCAAACGTATGATAGACCAGGCCGCCGATAATCATGGAAATAGGAAATCCTAAAAACCACATAGAATTAATAAATCCCAGTTGTTCGGCGGACAGGCCAAAGGCTTCACCTAATTGAGGAAGAATTCCTGCGCGGATAGAAAAGGTAAAAGCAGTGGTGATGAGTGCAAAGCAACTTCCGTTAAACAAAGCGCTTTTATTTACGTTTTCGTTCATTTAATTTAGGTTTTGAGTTTTAAGAATTAAAATCGATTTGGTGGAAAACATATTTAATAAAGCATATATGGTTCATTGGTATCGTTTGTATTCAGGAGCCGCCTTGTCATAAATATTTTGTACACAGTAAAGATGTGCAGTAATAATAAGCAATGAATTTTGGCAACTATATTTCATAATTTTTGGCAATTGGCAACTTTGAATGGGTTACGACGGGTGTAGCAATAAGTGGAAAATCTTAAAGAGGTAAGAAGTGTTTTTTGCATTCGTCAGAGATTAAAGGCAATATAATGGAATAAATTTAGCATTTAAAGGCATTCATTCATTTTCAGGGATGAAAAAATTATTTAGGGTTGAAAGCGTACTGAAATCATTTTGGTGAATCAGGTACTATATGTTTAGAGGAGCATGCTTTAAAACCTAAACGATTGTAATTTTTTTCCCACTATTGCCTTTATAACTTTTCCCAGCTATTCATATCGGAAAATTTTAGTGGCGCAGACGGTTCCGGCAAATATTCATTTAATTGCAACAGCCACCAGCCAACATTTTTCCACTTACCCAATTTATATCCCACTTTTTCGTAGGTGGCAAAATATGTAAACCCCATTTTTTCATGGAAGGCTACGCTTTTGTCATTAGGTAAATTAATAACCGCATATGCAGTAGTGAACCCCTGGGCCTTTAAAATGGAAAAAAGTTTTTTATATAAAGCACTTGCTATACCAGACCTGAAATAGTTTTCCTGAATATACACAGAGCATTCTACGCTCCATTGGTAAGCTACTCTTTCCCGATATTGAGAAGCATAAGCATAACCTGCAATTTTATTATCCTTTTCATAAACCAGCCAGGGCCAGTTTTTAAGATAAGATTGAATTCGATTGCCAAAATCAGTTATTGATGGAATTTCTGTTTCAAATGTGATTGAAGTATCCCTGATATAAGGTGTATATATGTCCAGAATAGCTTCGCTATCTGATGGTTTTGCCAGGCGAATCATGGCTTAAAATTAAGACAGCCCTGCCTTTCGGAAGGCTTAAATTTGTTTTCGGCCTTTAGGCCGGAATCTTTATTTTTGCCGCCCTATTGCCGGGGTAGTCCGCCGCGGCTGACGGAAGTTCAAGACATTGGTTCTTTAAAATGATTAATAATATTTGCCGGGGTAGCTCAGCTGGTTAGAGCATCGGATTCATAACCCGAAGGTCGGCAGTTCAAGTCTGCTCTCCGGTACTAAGCTGGAAGTCTTTATCAATAAAGCTTTCGGCTTTTTTTATTCTTGTAACTGGTTGTAGGATTTTGTCACCGTTAACAAAAACGTTAACAAAAACTCTACAAAATGATCAATCTTTCTGGCGGCTGTAAATCCAGCAATCTCTCAGTTCATCCGAAAAACTGGAATTCAAAAGGAGCCAAAACAACCACTGAATGGTACATCAGTTATAGGTTTTATGACCCTGGCTTTTCAAAACCCAGACATATTATTTTAAAGGGAATGAACCACCTGAAAAGCCTTGTAGATCGCCAAAATTCGACGAAAGAAATCCTTTATATCCTTATCACTAGAGGAAATTTATAACTGTATTTTGAAACTCATGGACGGAATAGGCATTTGTTACTTTCCGTATAAAAATGATTCATTATTGTATTCCTGTGAGAAGACCCCAGGTATTTGCTGATAATAGATTCGAAAGTACATATAATGATAGTATCCCACTCATATCGTTTTACATGGAACCTCATGTTGCCTGAATTAGTTTATTTACAGATTTTTTCCAACTGTTCAGTTGCTGGCGAATAACCGAAAATTCGGGAAGTCTTAAATGACTCGCAGGCCTTTTGATTATCGCCTTCGGAAAGCCAGCATAACCCAATCGTATAGTGACATTCAGGTACATTAAATCCCCTTGAAATACAGTCCATGAAATATCTATACGCTTTTTTTGTTTTCCCTGTTTCATAATGTGCTAATCCTGCCATATAAAAGATTTCAGAAAAAGAAACATCAAATTTCTCGTCCATGCCAAGTAACTCCTTTCCTCCCTGAGTATACTCCATGATAAATTGTGATTTCGATGTATCGTTGGGATTATAGCCTTTTGTTTTCATTGCATCGTTGAAATAATCAATTGCTTCATCGAACTTTTCTTGTCGGTATTTGCATAAGCCGATATTATAATAGGCTAATGTATTATTCGGATTGAAGGCAAGAAGTTGATCGTATACTATTATCGCAGAGTCGTCCTTATTGAGTTTTGTATAGCAGTGTGCTTTTTCTGAGTAAGCTTCTCCCAGATATTTCTTTTTAGAAAGTGCTTTATTTATTAAATTTAAGGCTTCTCTGTATTCACCTTTTTCAATAGCGACATCCGCTTTTTCCAAATACTCACTAGGAGAAGTACAAGAGTATAGGAATATAGCAAAAACTATGATAGAAAGATGAAGTCTCATTACTAATGCAGGTAACGATAGGCATTTGTTGCAGTTGGGGACTTCAACTATTTGTCACCCCGGGCGACCGATGCCGATCGAAGTACTAATGTAGAGATTTTATTCAGAAGTTAAAATAGATATTCGGAAAGCTGGGACATTAGTTGAATTGCATACCGAATGATGAAACACAGATTCGCCATACTGCAATAAAACGAAACTTATATTAGATGGGATTACTCGATGATTTGATTTAAAAATTAAA
>JBGTNK010000121.1:0-6851 GCA_041743125.1 Chitinophagaceae bacterium | reverse complement strand
GCATGGCTGATAAAAACCATCCTCTCAATGAACAAGCCGAACAAACCATCAGCTGAACTGAGAAACTTAAGTGCCTTAGCCAAATTAATGGATTCGCAATTTAAAATTCCCGGAACGAATATGCGTTTCGGACTTGATGCTCTAATTGGCCTTGTACCCGGCGCAGGGGATTTTGCCACATTTCTGATTTCAGGATATATGGTTATTATACTGGCTAATAATGGAGCCAGTGGATTTGTGCTGGCACGAATGGTATTAAATGTCGTTATCGATTCATTGGTTGGTGCCATTCCTGTTATAGGAGACATATTCGATGTGGCATTTAAGGCCAACCAACGAAATATGAAACTTATGCAACAGCATTATGCAGAAGGCCGGCACAAAGGAGGAGCCTGGAAAGTAGTAGTCCCGGTATTGTTCATACTTTTTATTCTTATTGCTGGCCTGGCCTGGTTGACGTATAAGCTTTTTGAATGGCTATTTCATGTGTTCATTTCTTATTGATTTTTAGTCACATGGAATTCGCCAAATAATCATCCCGGCGGGTGATAAGCATTATCATGGCTCATTTCATTTGATCACTTAAAATCCCATGTAAAAGAAAGGGAAAAAAGAACGTTGACAATATTACACGACGATCTCAGAAAAATAATCTGAATCCTGCTGAAAAAATAGTTTTTCTTTTACACAGCTATTCGTCAAGAAAAGCAAGCCGCTCTGAAGGCAGCATTTCAGATTTTCCCCCAAAAGCGGGTACTATCGAAATAAATATCCTTTAGCTGGTTCTGTTTTGTTTTGATGCGGACGATATCATAATGCCTGGACGACCTTTTTACATGCGTCCTCCTGATCAATGCATACCCCGGATAATTATTAGCCAGCCATTTGTATTCCTCATCTATTCCCTCCCTTTCGCTTTCCACCATAATGATAACCGCATTACTAAAAGAAGTGCCACCTCTGAATATGTCGGTACTTGTTGGTTTGGGAACGGTTCGTTTGACCGTTGTCTTTTTAGGAGATGAGCAGGCCCCGGCGAAAAGAATCATAACGACAAACAAAAAATTGAGTGTTTTCATAAGTTAGCTGTAAGGGAAAATAAATATTTGACAGCAAGATCAAACCCACTTCTGCAAGGTAAACCTTATGAGGAATGGTTTGTACAATTATCTTCGCCTTCGCTTATCATTAAGCACAGCCTTCGCCTTAAAGATGTGTGTCCGGCTCAAGTGAGTACGCCCCGCTGTCGCTTCACGCACCATAACTTTTATTGTTGAGAATGGTGCTTGAGACACACACTTGAGCTTTTGTTACTCTTTTTTTAATTCGTAGAGACACGCATCTTCGGCATTTGAAAAAAGAGTGTATTTTATTTTAATTTCACTTCGTAAATTTAAGATATTAAAGACCAATAAATTATTGCTTAGTGTAGCAGGTAATTTATTCCTATCGGATGGTGTAGAACAAAGGGGGCAAAATCTTAATCGTAAAGTATCCTGCAAAATAACCTACCAAAAAAATTGAGTCGTTAACATTGTAAATAGGCTCCTAGTGAATCATTAAAGGTGACAATAAGGTTTTTCCCCGTTCTCAGTAAGAAATTTAGGAAGCATTAAATGTTAGATATTATAAACCCTCAAAACTTACACCATGAATCATGTTTCCAAATCAATTTTCGTAACTCTGATGTTAATCACGGCATTAACTATCACCTTCGGTCAAAAAAAAGTTGAATTAAAAATTGATCCTAAAACGGGTGATCTTTCCTACCCAAACACTCCACAAGTTGGATTGTTTGGAGGAGTAGTCTGGGTTATAAACGACTCACAAATCAAATCCTTTCAAATAGTGGAAAAACAGGACAATCCTCGTTACATATTTAATCAGCCCCTACCAAAGGTTCAGGACACAAGTTTGCACATGAAACTGAAGCCAATATTTCGGTTCAACGGATTCGAATGGGAATATGGAATAAAGTGGAAAGACAAAGAAGATCAATTACATGATTACGACCCTAAAATTGCCGTCAAGCCAATAGTGAGTCTTGCTGAATTACTTTTACTTCTGGGATTTGTTATTACTTTGACAACTTCGATCGTGTTTTTTCGCAAATGGCGAAAAACTGAAAATAGGCTTGCAGAATTGGCACGACCAATAAGTAAGGGATTAACTCAAATAGAATAATTAAACAATATATTTGGCTACCTTAAAACAACATTAAACCAGGTGACTTACATGAACAAATAATTTTGTCAAGGGCTTATAATAGAGTTAAAGGCTCAATCCCTTCCGCCAAAAATTACCAGCAATTGTTTTATATTATAGAAAATTAAAAAAACCAATAAACATGTTTCTTTCAAAACTATAATATAAATTACAAGAGGATTGATCAGGTTATCGTATTACCTACACATTTTTTGAAAATGCCAGGTTATGTTATCATATTATCACAGGGCAATTCACCTTTTGTTTAATAACGTTAAAAAAAAAACTTTTTCAATTCTCACCGTCTTTTCCTGGTGTATCATCTCTGATGTTTTTGCCCAGGACCAAAAAATAGCAGATAGTCTTACCCATATTTATCTGCAAGAAACAATAAAAGATACTGCGAGGTTGGATTTACTCTTAAACTTGTCTTTTAACGAGGTGAAAGACTTGCAGCAAGGATTAAAGTATTCGGAGGAGCTGATTGCATTATCTCAACAAGCGGGAAATGACATATACCTCCATGCTGGTTATTTTATAATGGGTACAAAAAAAAGACTGCTGGGGAATCTGAATGAAGCTCTGGATGCATTCTTCAAGAGCTCTGAAATAGCAAAAAAATTAAATCAATTAAGAGGCGAAGGAGATGCCTACGGGGCAATTGCAGATATTTATTCTGTTGGAAATAATCACGCCAATGCTATAAGTTATTATAACAAAGCGATCTATACCCTCCGACGGTCTGGCGATTCAATTAGCCTGGCCTCAGCTCTTTTAAATGCAGGCGACGAATTCCGTAAAACTCAAAAATACGATTCCGCTCTTTTGTATTTTGAAGAGGCAAAACTAATTTTTGATAAGGTGAATTACTTAAGCGGGAAAGCATATAGCCTGGGCAATATTGGTATGGTATACGCTTCTCTTGGAACAAATTATCTTGCGGAAAAAAACATAAATGAAGCCATCCGACTATTGGAGGAAACTCAGGATTATTATCCTATTTGTGATTATCTCATTTCTATGGCTGATGTACATTTAAATAAGGGAGACAACAGGGCAGCGTTGAAATATACTTTAAGAAGCCTGTACCTGTCAGAACAATATGGATTAAATGAACAGGTTGCATATGCCAGTCTTAAACTCTATGATCTTTATGAAAAAACAGGACACTTAAACGAAGCTTTTAAATATTATAAAAAGCATATTGAATACAGGGACAGCATCAACAACATCAGCAACGTGCAGAAAATGGCGGACTTGCGGACAAACTATGAAGTAACTCAAAAACAGGTAGAGGTAAATCTGCTGTACCAGCAAAAACGAAATCAGAAAAACTTAGCTATTTCGCTGGGCGTCATACTTGGCTTATCAATTATAATACTTGGGATTTTGTTCAGGAACAATCAGAATAAACAAAAAGCGTACAGGGCTTTAAAATTACAGAAACAGGAAACTGAAGCACAAAAGGCCAAGGCGGAAGCCGCACTTATTGAATTACAGCTGACACAAAAACAGCTTATACAAACAGCAAAAATGGCATCGTTAGGAGAACTCACGACAGGTATAGCGCATGAGATACAAAATCCTTTAAACTTTGTAAATAATTTCGCCGAGGTAAGTGTTGAGATGCTGGATGAATTGAGAGAAGGAACAGTGAATAAATTAAAAACGCCCGACAAGGAGGAGGCAAATGAAATTATAAATGACCTGGCTGACAACCTTAAGAAAATAAATGTACACGGGAAACGGGCTGATTCTATTGTGAAGGGAATGCTGCAACATTCTACACCAAGTACAGGAAAAAAAGAACCTACAGATATCAATGCATTAGCAGATGAGTACCTCCGCTTAAGCTATCATGGGATACGAGCAAAAGACAAATTGTTTAAAGCCGGCTTCACCTCAGTGCTCGATAAAAGCATTGGACATATTGAGTTGGTACCTCAGGACATAGGAAGAGTTTTGTTGAATCTATACAACAATGCTTTTTATGCGGTAAAGGAAAAAAAGAAGCAAAGTGACGAAAAATATGAGGCCCTTGTTTCAGTAACAACAAAAAGGGTCGGCAATAAAGCAGAGATATCTATTCATGATAATGGCACTGGTATTCCACAAAAGCTGGTTGACAAAATCTTTAATCCATTTTTCACAACAAAACCAACAGGCCAGGGAACAGGTCTTGGATTATCTCTAAGCTATGATATTTTGAAAGCACACGGCAGTGAATTAAAAGTTGTAACTAAGGAGGGAGAGTTTGCCGAGTTTGTATTTCAATTACCAATCGGTAACAATAATTAAATTTAATCAAATGATTCCAACAAGTCAGGCATCTCTCTCTCCGCACCGGAAATAATTTAAATCCTTCAACATATATTGTCATAACTACAACCTTTTCCGCCTGTGTTGGTCTTCCCAAACGGTAAAACGCCTTTGTTGTGTGTTGCGATAGGCTTTTGTGCATGGGTGATCACCAACAAAGCTGTTAAAGGACACCGTACTTTTCATATTTGATCAATAACTATAATGAGCAAGAAAGCACTCCAGAACTTGACGAAGGATTGTCAATTCCAGTTTCATAAAATAATACGGATGAATAATTGAATTCCACTATTTTTTCTAATAAACCTTTTAGTTGTGTTGGTGATTGGCGTGCTTCTTTTCGGAAACACCTGCGGCGGAAATATGCTTATTTTTATAAGGTATTTTTTCTAAAGGAAATGATATGCCAAAAATATATTTATCATCCACCTGGTCCGATTTATCTGAAGTACGGGAAAATGTCTATAAAACACTTCGTAAAGGAGGATTTGATGTAATTGCCATGGAAGACTATGTCGCAGCAGATAACAGGCCGGCAGATAAATGTCTTGAAGATGTGAGAGGATGCGACTTATATATTGGATTATTCGCCTGGCGTTATGGCTATATTCCATCGGGTGATAAAAAGTCGATTACAGAAATGGAGTATCGGGAAGCTGAATTAAATAATATCCAGACACTGATTTTCCTGTTGCATGAAGATGCACTCTGGCCAAAATCCAAAATGGATAAAGATGATAGCCATATTATCAACCTGCGGAATGAATTCCAGGCAAATAAGCTGGTCAGCTTTTTCCATGATTCCGATGAACTTTGCACCTTAGTGAGTATTGCTGTCAATAAACATTTTTACTTGGAGAGTGCAAAAAAAATCCAAACACAATTATTAAGAACACCCTGGCTGGGCATCCAGTTTTACCAGCAAGATAAATTATGTCCCCTGGTAAAACATGCCGAAGTTGAGTATATAACAAAAGTTCTTCTGGCACCCGATCCATTTGAAATCAGAATCCCCAATTTGAATGAAAACAGCATTGTTATGATTGCAGCATCATGGCGCCCCGGGTTTTTTGAAAAGGCAAAAAACGGGTTTTATTTAGAAGATATTCCTTTTTTCAGGGAAGGCACAGGAATGGCTGATACAGCATACGGGGATGGAGGGTTAATGGTAAATGAAGATGAGGAAGCGCATAATCACCTGGATCCCGGAGGACGATTATATCCGGGCGAAAATCGTCAGGGAAGAATATTATACAGTTCCATCTGCACCTTTCGCTATGATCATGATGACCGAAAACAACAGGACATTAAAACAGTAAAAGGGAAAACACTCAATATGGTCATTCATTTAAATGAATGGCCCAAAAAATATGATCAACTTAGCTATGATAACCATGAGAAATTAATATTGTCTTTTTAAAGGAGGGTAGATACCGGAACACTGGCCGTTTCAGTCAGGCTGCATGATGGATACCAGTCAGAGTAATTGAAAGGGGTTTTTGTTTTCTCCGTGATGTGTGTCCGCCTGCCCCGGTGTCGATTCACGCACCGAAACTTTCATTGTTGAGTCTGATGCTTGAGATTCCACGGCATCAGGGCAGGTTGCGAATTAGTGGCACACCCATGCGAATACAAATATTTTTCAGCAAACAAATATTTATTAATGGAATAAAAAAAACTTTCCTTTTTTAAAAGATTTATGGGATGTAATTTAAGGAGTGGTTCCTGAAGAAACGCATCATGGCAACGCTATTAAAAAACAACAGTTCAAAAACCAGCCGGACAATTGTGATGGTATTAGCTACTGCGCAATCCAGCCGCCATCTATAGAGAATGCCGCCCCGGTAACAAAACTGGAAGCATTGCTTGCGAGATAAAGCGCAAGACCTCCTATCTCATGCGGTTCAGCCCAACGGCCCATGGGTATTTTTGATACGAAGGCTGAAAATTTTTTGGGATCATCCATTACAGGCAAATTCATTTCAGTGGCAAAAGGTCCGGGTAACATCGCATTGACGGTGATGCCGCAGTTTGCCAATTCTATTGCCAGCGACCGGGTGAGTTGCAACACAGCCCCTTTGCTGACAGCATAGGCGGTACGGTCAGGTATAGCCGTAACAGAAAATATTGATCCTACATTGATGATCTTTCCATACCCGTTTTTTTTCATATGGGGTACTACGTGCTTGCAGGCCAGCCAGGCACCCGTGACATTTACTTGTTGAACCAGATTGAAATCGGTTACATTCAGTGATTCAATGCTGCCCCTGATGTTGATGCCTGCTGAATTGATGAGGATATCAACTTTACCAAATGAGTCAACAGTA
>JBGTNK010000120.1:0-30505 GCA_041743125.1 Chitinophagaceae bacterium | reverse complement strand
CTGTGCACGCATTACAGGGGGCAGTTTGCTGGCCGTTCTGGGATAGATAAGCGAAGGAACTACATAGGGCAGCTTCAGCACATGACGGAAAAAGAAGGAAATACTTTGTGCCGCCATCCTGCATTTTACCCGGCTGCACCCAAGTGTTTTAGCCAGATACAATAAATATTGCATCACCATTTCTTCAGTAAAATCCTTTGGGTCTGCTTCAGCAAAATAAACAAACAGATAACGTAACTCAGAAAGATAATTGCGGATGGTGCACGGGCTGTAATGCCCAAGAGATAAAAACTGATTGGTCTTTTCCAACGCCGCAACTGCTTGCGGGCTTAAGGTTTTTTTTCCATGATCTTATAGTTTTAAAGATTAAAAAATAAACTACAAGTTAGGAATCTAAAAACTCATCGCCTGAACAGGCGATGTTGGTTCAACTTTTAAATTTACGCTCCTATTCCCACTTATTCTATTCATTATCAATATTAATATTTTTGAACTGCCGGCACTTGCAACCTCCAATAGCGCTACGGGTGCAACACAAAAAGCGCTACTGCCTCCAACCGGGTTACCCCCAGGTTTCTATCTTTTAGCTCCTGATTTAATTCCTGCCTAAACTTTAATCCGGCAAGGCAAAGGCCATTACATATCCCCCCGGAGAAGCTTCATCCCCGGCCACGGATACCGCTACATATTGTTTTCCATTACTGCTATAAGTGCAGGGAGTGGAAGAGGCAAAACCCGGAAGGGTTGTTTCCCACAACAACTTACCGGTAGCTTTATCAAATGCCTGGAATTTGCGATCTCTTCCTCCCCCCAGGAATACCAACCCTCCACGGGTAACGATGGGCCCCGGCGACCCGGTGGCACCGGTAAAAGGCTCTCCTTTTTTTTGCCAATCGGGAAAATTACCTGCGGGTACTGTCCATTCATAGTCACCAGTATTAAGGTTAATGGCATGAAGAGTGCCCCAGGGTGGCTTTATAAACGGACGGCCTTCCGGATCTTTTAACTGCGCATAGGCTGTTACATTCAAATAAGTGCTGGCTGTATCCGCCGTTTTATTTTCATCTTTTACCTCAAGGTTGGAGAGCCTGTTATTCCTTATCTCCGACAGGCCACTTTCTACCTGCATAGTATGTTTATCGGTTTTATCAAACAAATAATCAATAATACCCGCTTCATGTCCCTTCACAATACTGGCAAAGGAGGGCATCTTTCCACTGCCATCTTTTATTCTGCTTAAGGCAGCCGTTTCGGACATTCTTTTTTTAAGATCTACCAGGGATGGATAGGCGGGTTCATCGCCTTTTCTATCGGCCTTATGGCAACTGGCGCAATAGGCCATGTATATTTTTTTACCATCTTCATACGGAGAGAGGCTGGTTGACGTAGCCGCGGGGTCAACTTTTTTCAGCAAATCAATTTCCGGTGATTCATTTGCCTTCAGGTAAATAATATGGGTGGAGGGATCAAATGCGGCGCCTCCCCATTCTGATCCTCCAATTGTGCCGGGAAAAATCAAGCTTCCTTTTTCAGAAGGAGGTGTAAACAGTCCCTCGTATCGTAATCCCTTGAATATTTTTATTAATGAGTCATTAGATGCTTTGGAAAAATTGGAAAGATCATCAACGGTCATGTACTGCCGGCTATAGGGTTTGGGTTTTAAAGGGAAAGGCTGTGTAGGCCAGGCCTGCTCACCGGGCACGTCAGAAGCCGGTACGGGCCGCTCTTCTATAGGAAACAAGGATTCGCCCGTTTCCCGATTCAGCACATACAGAAATCCAACTTTTGATGTTTGGGCTACCGCATCAATTTTTTTTCCATCCCTTTCCAGCGTAACAAGATTGGGAGGCGCCGGCAAATCATAATCCCACAGATCATGATGAACGGTTTGAAAATGCCAGATATGTTTGCCTGTTTTTGCATCAAGGGCCACCACGCAATTGCCAAACAAATTTTTACCTATGCGGTCATATCCATAAAAATCGTAGGAGGGAGATCCGGTGGACAGGAATACTATTCCTCTTTTTTCATCCACACTCATGCCACCCCAACTATTGGCACCCCCTGCATATTTCCATGCATCTTTTGGCCAGGTATCATACCCCGGTTCACCGGGCTTCGGCACCGTATGAAAGGTCCATTCTAATTTGCCGGACCTGATATTATAAGCCCGGATATAACCGGGCTGTGCTCCGTATAATTCTGACACTTCATTTCCAATAATCAAAAGGTCTTTATAAACTATTCCCGGGGATGTAGGTTTTATTGATATTTTTTCCGGATCATCCCGTATGCCCACATTCATACTTACTTTACCGTTATTCCCAAATTCAGAAATGATCTTTCCGGTTGCTGCATTTAATGCAATAAGATTATCACCCCCGGTAAATAATATTCTTTTGTCATAGCCATCTTCCCAATATGTAACACCACGAAACGAGCCACCACCAGGTCCTCCATCATATGGATCGAATGACCAGATTTTTTCCCCACTGGCTGCATTGATGGCGTATATCCGGCGACGAGCTGAAGCCACATACATTATGCCGTCAATGATGATGGGGTTGCATTGACTGGCAGAAAACCTGGCACCTTCCTCCGCATCACCCGGTTTGAATATCCAGGCCAGCTGTAATTGGTGTACATTTTCTTTATTAATTTCTTTTAGTACTGAGTAACTGCTGCTTTCCGCATCAGCTTTATACATTGACCAGGTACGTTCGTTCTGGTGGTTGCAACCCACAAAAAATAATACGAAGACTAAAAAAAGCAGGAAGGAATATTTTTTCATTTGCAGGATATTTTAAAACAGGTGAAAGGTGAACATAAAAACAAAAATGGGTTGCTAAATTTGTTTTCTTTGGTTGAGTATATTTCAAAACATTGACGGCAATTTTTTTTTCAATATAACCATTCTTTCGAATTAAATGTGGATGGTATTGCCTGTCCCATAGTTTATTTTTCTGTATGGACAGATCTTTTTTTCCGGTCGATCATTAATAACAGGTCAGCCTTTTTTGTTTTCTGTTTTTTAAACTTCAATTTGCCTTACTTTTAAATATATTAATAGAATCATTTTGCCATCTAAATAGACGCCATGAAAAATTGCTTAAATCTTTTAGCTCTGTCTGTCATTATTTTTTCAAACCTGGCGGCACAGTCTCCCAAATTACAGGAGCAGCATTTATTGATTGGAACCTTTACCGGAGAAGGCAAACCCAATGGTATCCATGTATACCGTTTTAATACAGAGACCGGAGATTTTAAAATAGCTCAACCAGTAACCGAATTAAAGAACGCTTCTTACCTGGCAATAAGCGGGGACAGGAAAAATGTATACAGCCTGGGAGGAGAAGGTGTTAATTCATTTCGTTTTGATCCGGTAACAGGAGTATTAACTTTTATGAATAGCCTGCCTGCACAGGGACCAGCCTATATTTCTGTGGATCAAAATAAGAAAGTAGTTTTTGCAGGAAATTATGGCGGGGGTAGCGTACTCGCTGTTCATCTGGATAAAGAGGGTTCGTTTGTAAAGGAAAACGCCAGGGTAACAAAGTATGAAGGAAGCAGTATCAACAAAGAAAGACAAGATAAATCGCATGTTCATGCCGCCGTATTGTCATTGGATGACCGTTACTTGTTGGTGCCCGACCTGGGTACAGACCGGGTGTATCAATACCAGGTAGATGCATCAAGCCAGGAAATAATAAAACCGGTTGATCCTCCTTTTTTTGCAGGAGACCCGGGAGGCGGGCCGCGGCATCTTGCTTTCCATCCCAATGGTAAATGGGCTTACCTGGTACTTGAAATGACAGGCTCCGTGATGGCACTTGGATATCAGGATGGTAAACTTTGGGCTAAACAAACTATCAGTATGGTAAATCCTGATTTTAAGGGCCGGTTATCAGGGGCAGATATTCATGTTTCTCCGGATGGAAAATTTTTGTATGCCTCTAACCGGGGTGATGCCAACGAGATCGCTATCTATTCCATCCATAGGAAAGGGACACTAAAATTGGTAGGCCGGCAATCTGTGCTTGGAATAATGCCCCGGAATTTTGTCATTGATCCCACCGGAAAATTTTTGCTTGCTGCCAACCAGGTTTCTAATGACATTTTTATATTCCGGCGTAATTCAAAAACCGGATTGCTTACGGCCACCGGAAAAAAGATTGAAGTGGAAATGCCGGTTTGTTTAAAGTTTGTTGCGGTGGGGGAATAATCACTCTTCACTATTTGATTTAACCAACCACTGCATCATTACCATATAAAATCATTTCCCGTTATCCATTGATGTTAACCGGATGTATTCAACCCGGAGTAAAATAAAAACAACCGGGTATCATTTTTTATCAACCGATTTTTTTTAAATGAATAATCATGCTTTATCATTTGACCGGCTCAATAAAAAATATTTGTTGTGGATTTTTTATAACCATTTTTATATCGGTCACAGCAATTGCACAGCAAGATGAAGCGATGATAGTGCAGGCTATCGAAAGATTCAGGATCGTGATGGTGGAGCCTGATAGCACCGTGCTGGCAGAGCTTGCATCGGATGACCTGGAATATGTGCACTCGAGCGGTACCGTAAGAAACAAACAAGGGTTTATTGATGAATTTGTGAACCGTTTGACAGATATCAGCAAGGCCACTATTTCAAATCAAACCATAAAAGTTACCGGTAATAATGCGATCGTAAGACACAGATTAGTGGCCGACTCAAGAAAAGTGGGATATCCCCCTGTCATTGACATTATCATCCTGATGGTATGGAGAAAAGAGGAGGGTAAATGGAGAATGCTTGCCCGGCAGGCGGCAAAGATCCCGCAGTGATTTTTGATAAGATCAGGATAACAATCAGGATCAGCCAGCTTTTACTACACGCCTTATTCTTCCATCAATTTTTGTGATGATATATAATTCTTTTTTAAACCTGTCATAGCCTACCCGCAGATGCAATCTTTTCTCCCGGCTCATTTCCCGCAAACTGGTCTCTTTTCCATTTTGCATTATCGTTAATTCGTAAACAGTTGAGTCGCTCAGTTGGGGATCTATGTTGACATAAAACAATTTTCCATTTACAATATCTCCGAAAATATACTTATTCTTTAACGCTGTTATGCTCCCTTCATAAACAAATCCTCCGCTAATTGCATTTCCATCGCCGTGGTCATATTGTGCAAATGGTCCTTTATAGAGATTGAGTTCGCCCGGGTTTAATTTGAAAACGGTTTTCAGATCTTTCAAGGGAGCAATCCCGAAATCACCTTCACGCAGAGGCCAGCCATAGTCGCCGCCTTTTTCAATGATGTTTAATTCTTCAATATTCGCTTCTCCAATATCAGTGGCTATCATCCTGTTTCCATTTGCATTGTCCCATGAAAAACGATGTGGATTTCTGAATCCGTAGGCAAAGATTTCTTTTACGGTCAATGGATCTTTTTCATTTACAAATGGGTTACTGGCAGGGATACCATATTTACCATTGCGGCTATTATTTCCGGCAGGGTCTATTCTCATGATGGTGCCAAGAAAGGATTTTAAATGATGACCCAACTCCGGGTGATGAATGTTGTTTGATCCGCCATCCCCATAACCAAAGTAAAGCAGACCATATTCGGGATCGCTGTTTTTTAAACCCGGAATAAAAGCCATGTCCTGGAACCCATGCGCAAAGTTGGGTGCATGCAGCCGGAGTAACTCCCGGTGTGTTCCGTTGAAAGTCTCCTCTTTCACATTGTCCATTTTCCATTCGGTCAGTACCCATTGCACTACTGATCTTCCTGTATCAGAAAGTGCGATAGCATAATCAGCTTTTTGCCCTTTATATTTTTCTGCATGCGTAATGTAAATAAGTCCGTTTTTTAAATAGCCTGGATGAAAATCAAAGCTGGCGACGCCTGTTGCAATTCCCGGTCCGCTTTGAAAATCATTTATCACTGTTCTCAGGTCGAGGAAGATTTTTGCTTTACCATCCTGTATGATGTAAATAACTCCATGCTGGTCACTTGCAAACAATGTTCCGTCACCGGCAGGATGAGCCCTGAGTGCTACTACTCCAAGATCAGTCGAATTATTTAGCCGGGGTAGTTGAATTACTTCTTCCAGTTCAATTTTTAAAGCCGATTTTTTTACCGCCCGTACCAGTTTACTGCTTAATTTATTCGTCTCCATTTTATCGCCAGGCATCAACGGTTCTATTTGTTGTACTTCGGTTTCATGGTGTATATAGGCCAGGATAGAAATAATATCTGTTTCCTTCATCCATTCAAATGAAGGCATCATGCGTTTGTATCTTGCCTGCATCAGGGCCGCCCTTTCATTTCCTGATTCAAGAACGTTGGAGGGGTGGGTGATAAAATTTACTAATTCCTTTTTTGAAAGCAGCCTGGTGATGCCACCGAGCGGAGGCCCAAAGCCATCATCACGAAGTCCGTGGCAAGACATGCATTGTTGTGTAAACAGAGTTTTTCCTGTTGATAGCGTTGCATCATCGGATTTATATTCCTTATTTGGAATTAAATAAATAATGAGAGCGGCAACAACCAGGATAGTTAGCGAATAAATAAGAAATCGCGGCATTCAGGAAAATTAAGGATTAGTGGGGAAATACCACGAGTTTTAAACTTGCGATTTGTGGTTAATTATTCAGAACCTATTTTACTGCAACAACACCTTCAATATTATTAAAGCCATTTATGCTATTGTCGCCTGGTTTAATTTTTTTCTTTAAAATGTTTCAACCAATTTTTTTTTTATAATAAACAGTAAACTTTTTTATTGAAGTATTGAAGAATTTTTTGCATAAATTTTTTGATCAAACATTTAATTTTTAAAATTTTATTTCCCTGTTAACAAGTGTGCACCAGGCCGTTTATCTAATATGTTTTTTGTATCTTGTATATCCCCTGCACGGATACATTTGTTCGTAAAAAATAAAATGAATGATCTATTAATTGCCAGCATTCATTTTGGGTCCGAATTCAGAAGTTGAAACAAATTTTACTTAAGAATTGCCTGACATGACAAAAACCACCACAGATATTAAGCCTGTTTATAAATCTTATACTCAACATAATTTCCGCCAGTTGCCGCAAATGGTGCATCTTACCCCGGAACAAATTGAGGACATCGATATAGTGAGCCATGTGTTACCCTTCAAATCAAATAACTATGTGGTAGAAGAATTGATTAATTGGGAAAATGTTCCTGATGATCCCATTTTCACTTTGACATTTCCCCGAAAAGAAATGTTGATTCCACGCCATTACGAAATGATAAAAAAAGCATTGAGTGATGGTACATCAAAAGAAGATCTAAAAAAAATTGTTCATGACATCAGGGTTGAACTGAACCCGCATCCGGCAGGTCAACTGGAGCATAATATTCCGGAATTTGATGGACATAAGTTAACCGGCATGCAGCATAAGTACCGCGAAACTGTTTTATTTTTTCCCAGCCAGGGACAAACCTGTCACGCCTATTGCAGTTTTTGTTTCAGGTGGCCCCAGTTTGTAGGCATGAATGAATGGAAATTTGCTATGCGGGAAACAGAATTATTAATAAAATATTTACAGGAACATACGGAGGTCTCGGATTTACTTTTTACCGGAGGCGATCCGATGATCATGAAGAATAAAATATTTGCTTCTTATATCGACGCATTATTGGAAGCCGATATTCCGAACCTGCAAACCATCCGTGTCGGCACCAAAGCATTGGGATACTGGCCTTATAAATTTTTAACCGATGATGACGCAGAAGATACGCTGAAGACCTTTGAAAAAATTGTCAGGAGCGGAAAAAACCTGGCCATCATGGCACATTTTAATCATCCCGTTGAATTGTCAACAGATGCCGTAAAAGAAGCGATCAAAAGGGTCAGGGCAACCGGCGCCCAGATCAGGACCCAGTCTCCGATCATGCGTAACATTAATGCTGACGCGGAAATTTGGGCCACCATGTGGCGCAAACAGGTAAACCTGAATTGCATACCTTATTATATGTTCATAGCAAGAGATACCGGCGCACAACATTATTTTAAAGTACCGTTGGTGGAGGCCTGGAATATTTTCCGGGATGCTTATCAAAAAGTAAGCGGTGTGTGCAGAACGGTGCGTGGTCCCAGCATGAGTGCTACACCCGGCAAGGTGCAGGTGCTGGGAGTAAGTGAAGTAAAGGGGAATAAGATTATGACATTGCGGTTTCTGCAGGGCAGAAATCCTGATTGGGTAGCCAGGCCATTTTTTGCTGTTTATGATGACCAGGCTATCTGGCTTGATGACCTGAAACCTGCATTCGGTGAAGAAAAATTCTTTTTTGAAAACGAATTAAACGAAATATTCAATGAGCATCTCGACAAAACCAAAGTTGACAACTTTGAATAAAAAGCAAATGAGTCATCCCGATGAGAAAAAGCATCTATACCTGAATCCAAATGTAGTGGGGTTAAAAGAATCTCCAACGTTGCGGATCAATCAAAGATGTAAAGAACTTGCAGCAACCGGAAAACATATTTATAAATTAGGATTGGGTCAGTCCCCATTTCCTGTACCCGAACAGGTAGTGAATGCTCTTCGTTTGTTTGCTCCACAAAAAGATTACCTGCATGTACAGGGGTTGTTAGAATTAAGGGAAGCAGTTGCCGGTTTTCACAGGAAAAAAGATGGCGTTGATATATTGCCTGAAAATGTGATTATCGGGCCGGGCTCCAAAGAATTACTATTCCTGCTTCAAATGGTTTTCGAAGGCGAAGTGATTATTCCCAGCCCCAGTTGGGTGTCCTATTTACCTCAGGCCAGGATCATCGGCAACACCATACATGTCATTCACACGTCACCAGAAAATCAATGGCGCTTGTTGCCAGAGCAGATTGATGAGTTTTGTGAAAAAAACAGAAAGGGGAATAATAATCCTTATTTACTTATTCTTAATTATCCTGGCAATCCGGACGGTATTACGTATGGGCCGGAAAGCATTCAGCAACTTGCTGAATCAGCACGAAGAAATCATATTTATATTTTGTCTGATGAGATCTATGGTCAGCTTCATCACGAGGGCAAGCATGTTTCCATTGCAAAATTTTATCCCGAAGGAACCATTATCAGTTCTGGTTTATCAAAATGGTGTGGTGCCGGGGGCTGGAGGTTAGGTACTTTCTCATTTCCACCCAAATTGCATTGGTTAATGGAAGTAATGGCCGCCGTGGCCAGTGAAACTTATACTTCTGTAAGTGCCCCAATACAGTATGCAGCTATACAAGCTTTTTTATGTGGTGCCGAGATCGAAGATTATTTATGGCATGTAAGAAAAATCTTATCCCTGCTGGGCAATGAAACGGCTGCTAAACTAAAAGAAGGAAATATAATGGTAAATGATCCTACTGGAGGATTTTATCTTTTCCTTGATTTTACCAACCTGCAAAATAAATTACACGAGCGGGGCATTACCAATGGAAGCATTCTTTGTGAACGATTGCTGGATGAGTGCGGAATTGCTATTCTTCCCGGTGTGGATTTTAACCGGCCGGCCGGCGAACTTTCTGCCAGGTTATCATATGTAGATTTTGATGGCGCCAAAGCCCTGGGTGCCAGTTATAGAATGGCATTGCATGAAAAGCTTCCGGATGATTTTCTTACACAGTATTGCGGTAATGTTATCGAAGCTGCTGATTTAATTTCCAGGTGGGCAAACCAGGATCATTAATGGCAACTTGAAATGTTTGTAGTTTGCAGGCAACTGCTGCAGCATATAAAGATTGCAGATTATCAGGATTTCTTCTCAGTGATACCGGCTGGATCCCACTTGCCGGAGAACCCGAATATGGACCTGCAATTTTTTAAAACATAAGTCACCAGTAACATAAATGTGAAAAGAAAGACCAAGCTTACTTCTTGCCGCATGGATTGGAGCAGGTAAACTTCTATCAGGATAAAGGCATGAACAAAATAGATGACCCTGACGGCATACACCTGACTGAATCCCTGGTTAGTTAGTAAATGGTGGATATGAGTTTTATCTGCATCAAATGGCGATCCGCCTCTCCAGATGCGCAGGACAAAAACACGCAGGGTATCAAAAAACGGGATAAACACAATGCCCAGCACAAACATGGGAACATTATTCAATACCGGGTTGGAAGTAAGTTCATTGACCTGCATCAGGCGCACACATAAGACCGCAATTACAAATCCAAGAAGCAATGATCCCGTATCGCCCATAAATATTTTGGCGGGGTTAAAATTGAAATATAAAAAGGCGAATACGGCACCAGCCAGGGAAAAAGCCACCAGCGCAGTATTGGCATCACCGCAGAGGGTAAGAAATAATCCTAGCGTCATCAGGCTCATAAAAGCAAGGCCACCGGCCAGCCCGTCTATTCCATCAATTAAATTAAAAGCGTTTGTAATGCCTACAATGGCCAATATGGTTAAACTATATTGAGCTGAAAGAGACAGGTTAGTAATTCCGAACAAGCCATCAAAAGTTGTTATGCGGATTCCTGATACGGCTATTAAAGTGGCCAGTCCAATTTGAATGACAAATTTATATTTAGCAGAAAGATCTTTAAGGTCATCCATGATGCCCAAACCAAAAAGGGCTGCAATGGAGAAAAAGAAACATATTTGACCGATACTATTGTTAAAAGGAAACCATAAAAACAGGGAAAATATCATTCCGGCTACAATGGCAATTCCTCCCATGGTGGGCACCGGCATCCGGTGTTCTTTTCTGGCATTGGGCAGATCAAAAATCTTATATCGCTTAATCAGGCTAACAATAGGTGGAATAGCAAGAAGAGACACGATAAAGGCCGTTACAAAACACAGGAAAGCAAACTTGAATTCGGGAATATGCAGATTGATCTGCAAGAGGTGGATATTTTTCATCAGGCATTCCGATTTTTCGTGGTGGTTGGATCTCTGTTAACAAAAATATAAAGCAATTAAAGAAAATGCAACTTGTATTTTATTGTGCAGGTGTACACTTAATTAGAAATTAAAAACGCCGTTGACAAAATAAACCCCCAAAACTGTAGCCGGTAGTGGACTATTCATACCGGCAACCTTTAAGATATAACGCTTCTTATTTGATTAATTGTTTCAGTTATTTTTGCCCAAAGCATAAACCATTTCATTTACAGCTTCTATATTAAAGAGCCCTATAGAATATTTAAAGGGGGTAGGTCCGCAGCGGGCCGAACTTTTGAAAAAAGAGTTGAATATTTTCACCTTCCAGGATCTGCTGGAACATTTTCCTTTCCGTCACATTGATAAAACAAGGGTCCACCTTATCAGTGATATAACTATACAATCCGATTATATCCAGGTGGCAGGTAAACTAATTGACCTGGAAACAGTGGGCGAAAGGAAAGGTAAAAGGTTGGTTGGCAAATTGAAAGATACATCCGGCGTTCTGGAATTGGTTTGGTTCCAGGGAATAAGCTGGGTTCAAAAACTATTAGTGCCGGGTCAGTCCTTTCTTGTGTATGGCCGGCCGGGATTTTTTCAGAATACTCCGCAGATCGTGCATCCTGAAATAGAAGCCTGGACGCAGGAAACGAAAGAAGGAAAGAGTTTTTTAGAGCCTGTATATTCCACTACGGAAAAACTGAAAGTAAGAGGATTGGGAGGTAGGCAAATTGCGAAGCTGACACATATCCTGGTGGGTATGCTGAATGAAAAAGAACTCCCGGAAAATCTTCCTGATGAGATCATAAATCGGCTTAAGCTGATGACTAGGCTGGAGGCCTACCGGCAGATACATTTTCCCGGCAATCCTGACCTGAATGATAAAGCCATAAAGCGATTAAAGTTTGAAGAATTTTTTTTCTCACAATTGAGACTGAACCTGCTGAGATCTGCCCGCCATCGGTTTTCAAAAGGAGTCGTTTTTGATAAAGTGGGAGAGCAATTCAATACTTTTTACAAGAAGTACCTGCCATTTGAATTGACAGGAGCTCAAAAAAAAGTAATAAAGGAAATAAGAGCTGATACTGCCACCGGGAAACAGATGAACCGGTTATTGCAGGGAGATGTAGGAAGCGGAAAAACGATCGTTGCCCTGGCAACTATGTTACTGGCCATTGATAATGGATTCCAATCCTGCTTAATGGCGCCTACAGAAATATTGGCGCGGCAACATTACACCACTATAAAAGAACTGCTCCAGGAAATGCCTGTTTCTGTGGAATTATTAACGGGGTCCACGAAATCAAAAGATCGTAAAAAAATCTTAAATCAGCTGGCGGAAGGCTTTTCACAAATCCTTATCGGAACCCATGCCGTAATTGAAGAAGTGGTACAATTTAAAAATTTGGGTATAGTCATCGTTGATGAGCAGCATAAGTTTGGTGTGGCTCAGAGGGCGAAAATGTGGGCAAAAGCAGAAATACCACCTCATGTCCTGGTAATGACTGCTACACCCATTCCCCGCACCCTGGCAATGACAGCCTATGGAGACCTTGATTATAGCGTAATAGACGAATTGCCCCCTGGCCGCAAAACTATACTTACTGTTCATCGTTATGAAACTCAAAGAAGCCGGGTGATGAGTTTTCTGCAAGCTGAAATTGATAAAGGCCGGCAGGTATATATCATTTTCCCTTTGATAGAAGAAAGCGATACCCTTGATTATGAAAACCTGATGAAGGGTTATGAAACGGTGAAAGGTTATTTTCCTGAACCTAAGTACTGGATCAGTATGGTGCATGGAAAACAGCCAGCTGCCCAAAAAGAAATGAATATGAAAAGGTTTGTGGAAGGTGATACCCAGATTATGGTTTCTACTACGGTAATAGAGGTAGGGGTAAATGTTCCTAATGCCAGCGTCATGGTGATAGAAAGTTCAGAAAAATTCGGGTTATCTCAACTTCACCAATTGCGGGGAAGAGTAGGCAGGGGGGCAGAAAAAAGTTATTGTATTCTTATGTCAGGATCCAAATTGGGAAATGATGCCATGCAACGGATCAAGGTATTGACATCTACTAATAATGGGTTTGAAATTGCAGAAAAGGATATGGAATTAAGAGGTCCGGGTGATATTGAAGGCACCCGGCAAAGTGGTATGCTGAATTTTAAAATTGCACACATAGTACGAGACCGTCCCATACTTGAAATAGCCAAAGTAATGGTGGCCGATACAATAGAAAAAGATCCTGATCTTACCTCAGCAGGAAATCAGAAGATTAAAAATTTCCTGAATCAACAAAAGGGGAAAATAGCCTGGAGCAAAATATCATAGATCAATTAAAAGAATTGAATCGGCAGTAGGATAAAGGTTTAGCCATCTTAAGCAGGGAAAAATAAAAAATTTACTTGTCAGTAAAACAACATTGGTTTGAAATTGTAATTGAACATAAATCTTACTAATTTAAAAGAAATCAATCCCTAAGCCTGTTTTTTTCTTAACATAATTTTTCAGCCTTATTACCGGAAATTTGGATTAATTTAAAGCAAAGAATGACTACCCTTAAACCCCTTTTAATACTTTTAGTATTTTCTGCTCTCACTGTACCTGCATTCACGCAGGATTATAATAACATTGAATTTATAGAGAATAAAGGCCAGTGGGATAGCCGGGTAAAATTTAAGGGCGAGTTTAATACCGGGGCCGTGTTTGTCCGGTCCACCGGTTTTACTATTCTTCAGCATAATCAACAGGATTATGAAGCCGTGCAATCCCTGACACATGGCCACTACAACAGACCCCCGGGCACTATATCAAAATCTTCAATTGTCAATCCCACCAGCAGTGAAAGAATGGTGGTTCGTTCCCATGCTTATGATATAGATTTTATTGGAGCCTCTCCAACTATGCAGGTGATTCCAGATAAAAGTATTCCTACTTACAACAATTACTTCTTAGGGAGTGATCCATCCCGTTGGGCAAGTGAATGTCATATATACCAGGCCATAACCCTGAAAGATGTGTACCCCGGCATTGATGTCAGGTACTATACTTATAATGGAAAGCTCAAGTATGATATAATTGCAAAGCCCGGAGCAGATATAAAAAAAATAGCGCTGAAATATACGGGGGCTGATAAGGTAGAAGTAAAAAACAAGGAGCTGGTGGTGAGTACCTCCGTAGGTGAGCTAAGAGAATCTTTTCCCTATACCTACCAGACAAGGGAAAAAGCAAGGACAGAGATAAGTTGTAAGTATACGGTAAAAGATAACATTATACGCTTTGATATAAAAGGCTATGATCCTTCTGCAGTATTAGTTATTGATCCCACGTTGATGTTCTGTTCTTTTTCAGGGAGCACGGCAGATAATTGGGGATATACGGCTACCTACGATGCAGACGGCAGTTTCTATGGAGGCGGTGTAGTATTTGCCGGCAATTCCTTTCCTGTTTCGCCGGGTGCATTTCAAACAGTTTTCGGTGGAGGAACGAATGATACGGGTATGAGGCCTTCAGATATAGGCATCATCAAATTATCCTCCAATGGTGGTAACAGGATGTATGCTACATATATTGGTGGTAAAGGAAATGAACAACCTCATAGCCTGGTAGTAGATGCGCAGGGAAACCTGATACTTGCAGGAAGAACGAATTCTGATACCAGTTATCCCGGTGGACAAAATCCTATCGGATCAGGAGGTGGACATGATATTGTCATTACAAAACTAAATGCAGCTGGCACATCTATCCTTGGATCAATTAGAATAGGAGGAGCTGGTGATGATGGCGTTAATATCAGTGCAGGAAGGGGTGGAACTTCATCTCTGCAACAAAATTATGGCGATGATGGAAGAAGTGAAGTGATCCTGGATGGCGCGGGGAATGTATATGTTGCTTCCAGTTCGCAATCACCAAGCACCGACCCGGCTTTAAAATTTCCCACCACCCCGGGTGTCTTTCAACCAAATTTTGGGGGTGGTGCTCAGGATGGTGTTTTGCTAAAATTTTCACCTGATTTGTCCACCTATTTATTTGGAAGCTACCTGGGCGGCGATAAAAATGATGCGGCCTATGTATTAGCACTTGCACCTACAGGCGATATTTATATAGCAGGAGGAACAGAAAGTGCCACTTTTCCCGGCAACCAGGCCGGAACGGTGGGCCCTGGTCCAAATGGCAATATTGATGGTTTTGTGGCGCAGGTTTCTAACAATGGGAATGCCATTATCAGGTCTTCTTTTATAGGCACAAGTGGCATTGACCAGGTTTATGGTATCCAATTCGATCAAAAGGGATTTCCTTATGTCATGGGACAAACAACGGGAACATGGCCCATTACTCCTGCATCGGTGTATAATGAAGCAAGAGGTAAGCAATTTATAGCTAAACTTCAACCTGATTTTTCTGCATACGTTTATACTACAGCCTTCGGCTCCGGAGCATCCAGGCCCAATATTTCACCTACTGCTTTCCTGGTGGATCGTTGCGAAAATGTTTATGTCTCCGGGTGGGGAAGTGGAACTTCTGAACCCGGGCCTGCCTACCCTAATGCGGGAACGCTGGGTATGACTGTTACACCTGACGCCTTGCAATCAGGAACGGATGGAAGAGATTTTTACTTTTTTGTTTTGCGAAGAGATGGTGTTGGCCCCGGCCCATTATATGCCAGTTTTTTTGGTCAAAACCAGGGATATACTGATCATGTGGATGGTGGCACAAGCCGGTTTGATCAGAACGGAGTAATTTACCAGGCTGTGTGTGCAAATTGTGGCGGAGGGGCAACTTTTCCTACCACGCCGGGTGCATGGGCCACCGCAAAACCGGCCAGTGCAAATTGCAATTTAGGCATGTTCAAATTGTCATTTAACCTGGCTGGCGTGGGATCCCAACTATCATCAGCAATTGGTGGTGTTCCCCGGGATACCGCCGGCTGTTTTCCACTTGATGTTACATTTACAGAGTTAATCCGGAATGCGAAGGAATATATATGGGATTTTGGTGATGGCACGCCCAGGGTGGGCCCCCTTCCCGCTGCCACCGGATATACCCAAAACCATACATTTTTAAATGTAGGTACCTACCGGGTGATGTTAATTGCTATTGACCCCGCCAGTTGTAATGTAAGGGATACTACCTATCTAAACATTAAAGTAGGAGACCTGAAGGCCAATTTGCGTTTAAGCTTTGGGAAAACAGGAGACTGCACGGCGCTTGATTATATGTTCAATAATCTTTCAACTACACTTCCGGTAAGACCATTTACCAGCACTTCATTTATTTGGGATTTTGGGGATGGCAGTCCGCAAGTGGTAGCAGGATTAAATAGTGTGACACATACTTTCCCGGCCATCGGTTCTTACAATGTAAAACTCATCTTGAATGACTCCGCCTATTGTAATTTCCCGGATGTATTGGATACGGTAATTAGTGTAGCAGCCAATGTTGTTGCAAAGTTTGAAACACCTCCTGTGGGCTGTGCTCCGCATACAGCCGTTTTTAAGAATACTTCCGTTGGCGGGCAAACCTTTACCTGGAATTTTGGTGACCCTTCTTCGGGAACCAGTAATACTTCTACCCTTGCAAACCCAACACATGTTTATGCAACCCCTGGTAATTATACAATAAGGATGGTGGCCAGTGATCCCAATACTTGTAATAAAACAGATGAGACTACATTGAGTATAGTAGTATACGATAAGCCAAAAGCAAATTTCAACTATACCCCGGTGGTGCCTGCTGAAAATATTCCCAACGTATTTACCAATTTATCTTCACCAAACGCAGAATCATTTAAGTGGGTTTTTGGAGATGGAGATACTCTTTCTACTACATCAAGAGCTCCCATTACGCATCAATATAATTCAACCGGAACCTTTAATGCTTGTCTGATTGCCTTTAATGCGCTGGGCTGCCCGGATACTCTTTGCATGCCTGTCAGCACTATTGTTGTTCCTGCATTGGATGTTCCCAATGCATTTACTCCAAACAGTAACGATGTGAACAGCAAAGTGTTTGTAAGAGGATTTGGAATAGCAAAAATGCGATTCATTATCTGGAACAGGTGGGGGCAAAAAGTATTTGAGACCGGGAACCGGCTTGAAGGATGGGATGGTAGGGTAAAAGGAGCAGTACAGCCGATGGATGTGTATGCTTATACGCTGGATGTAGAATTTTTTGATGGAACGAAAACAACCAGGAAGGGTGATATAACGTTAATTAGATAGAAGGAAGGTAAATTTTTGTGAATAAGGAAAAGAAGAGAATCTTTAAAATGAAAATAAGTTTAAATTCAGTTATAGGGTTAAAAAAAAATGGTAAGGAGAGTAATATGACATCGGGTAAAACGATACAATCAGTTAGGTCAGTTGGTACATGGTTCATGCTATTTGTATTATCTTTTTGCATGTCCGCGTCTGCGCAGGATTTGCATTTTTCTCAATTTATGAACTCACCCCTGGCAACAAATCCCGCCAATACTGGATTTATGCCGGAAGGTGATTACCGGCTGGGCATCAATTACAGAAACCAATGGTCTTCGGTGATGGCCATTCCCTATAAAACGATGAGTGCTTTTGGGGATGTTCAGGTTTTGCAAAACGAAAACAATGATGGTTGGGTTGGTTTGGGTGGTCTAATATTGAGAGATGTGGCCGGTAGCGGCAATCTTACATCAACCAAAGTATATGGTTCAGTTGCTTATCACCAGATGCTGAACCTGGGTAGCCTGTTAAGCCTTGGATTTAATGCAGGATTGGCGAACAAACAAATAAATGTGACCAATCTGAAATTTCCCGATCAGTTTGATGGTCATTTTTTTGATGGTCATCTCCCTACCAGCGTAGCCCTGGCTTCAAATAACATCAATTATCTCGACATACAGGCCGGGATGAATTATGCCTATTTTCCTGATGATAACACTTATTTTAATGTAGGTTTTTCTACTGCACACATTAACCGCCCGCGGGAATCTTTTTTTGACCAGTCAGGAGTTGATAACAGGATACCTGTGCGCCACACCGCATTTATCAATGGAAGTTTTAAAGTAAATGATCAATGGATTTTTAATCCTAATTCTTATTTTTCTTTGCAGGCCAAATCGTATGAATGGTTGATTGGGGCCAATGCACATTATAATTTATCCGGTGATGGAGAAAATGTGCTGATTGGCGGATTATATTACAGGAGCAATGATGCCGTAATACCCATGGTGGGGCTGGGGTATAAAGATTTTAGTTTCACTTTCACGTATGATGCCACTATTTCAACGTTAAAAAATTACAATAATACCCGGGGGGCTTTTGAGTTTTCTTTGATCAAACAAGGCGTGTTTGACCCCTACAGGGGCAATCGTCAGCAGTCCATGTGTCCTTCTTTTAAGACATATTAAACCGGGTTTCTGCTTATGTTGCTTATAATAAATCATTTTTTTTGGTTTAGGAAATTGGTATCAGGCAGGCCTGCAATACAGTTGGTTTTAAGAAAAAGAATTCCAGCAATAATAGAATAGGCTGATGTTATTTACAGATAAGAATAGCTCTTAGATTTTAAGTAAACAAGTGCAGATTTTTATAAATATTTTTTGGATTAAAATTATAGCAATGAAAAAAATTGGATTGGTATTTATCTGGCTTAGCCTGGCGATTACTGTATCTTTTGCTCAGGACGATGAAGAAGTAAAAGAAGAAAAAACCGGGTTTAAAAAAGAGAACTTATTTACCGGGGGCAGTATTTCACTTTCATTTTTTAATAATACATTTTTAGTTGGTGGTAGCCCTGTATTCGGATACAGCCTTACCAGGTGGGTCGATGCTGGCCTCGTTGTCAACTATAATTATACGTCCTATCGTGATGTATCTTATTATGGAGCTAACGATAAATTACGCCAATCAGTGTATGGCGGAGGATCATTTTTACGCATATATCCGGTTCGCTTTTTGTTTGTGCAGGCACAGGCAGAACACAATTTTATTAAACAAAAGTATATTCCTGCCGGAGGGGCTGCCTCATCAACAGAGAATCATGAAGCCAATAGTTTTTTAATTGGCGGTGGTTATACCACCAGTCGCCATGCTGAAAGTGGACAGCCATTTTTTTACGTAGCGGTTTTATTTGATATTGCTAAAAATCAATATTCACCGTATACAGACGCATATAACAGGGCTATTCCAATTGTAAGAGCAGGAGTGCAAGTGCCCTTATTCCAGGGCAGAAACCGCGATAGATTTTAGAAATGGTCAGGCAATTCATCCGGTGTATTGAGAATGATAATTCTTTTTTGCGCAGCCTCATATAGAAAATTTTCTTCCTGCATTTGCCTGATGTGGCCGATAAGGTGATTGTAAAAGCCATCGGAATTCAAAATGAAAATCATTTTATCATGTATGGATAGTTGATTCCAGGTCACCATTTCAAAAAGCTCATCAAGGGTGCCAAACCCTCCCGGTAGAATAATGGCTGCGTCGCAGAGATCATACATTTTCTTTTTTCGCACATGCATGTTGTCAACTACCAGTAGCTCGGTAATGGTATTATGTTGTCTCTCCCAGTCTACCAAAACCTTGGGAATAACGCCGATTACTTTACCACCATTCTCCATCACTTCGTCTGCAATAGTTCCCATAATGCCAATATTACCTCCGCCATAAATTAAAGTGATCTTATGTTTGGCCAATAATTTTCCGAGTTGAATAGTATGGGTTTTGAAAACAGGATTATTTCCATTTTTAGAACCACAGAATACGGCGAGTGAATGAATGGGCATATAGTTAATTTGCACAAAGGGAATATAAATTTAGTTATCTTCAAAACTTAGGACCGACATAACCAAATTCTTAATAAAAATTTTATCATGTCAGCTGGCGTACTCTTTTCATTTGTTATCGGATACTTTGCTCTTTTATTATTTGTTGCCTGGTACACGTCACGCAATTCCAACAATGATTCATTTTTTATTGGAAACCGAAACAGCAATTGGATGCTGGTGGCTTTTGGTATGATCGGTACTTCTCTGTCCGGCGTTACGTTTGTAAGTGTACCCGGTACGGTGGGCGACTTTTCAGGTGAAGCATTCAAAGGGTTTAGTTATTTCCAGGTGGTGATCGGCTATTTTCTTGGTTATTTTGTTATCGCTTATGTATTATTACCTCTTTACTATCGTCTCAACCTCACTTCTATTTATAATTACCTGCAGCACCGGTTCGGTTTTTTTTCTTACAAAACCGGCTCCCTGTTTTTTATACTTTCCAGAACTATTGGAGCTACAGCCCGGTTATACCTGGTGATTAATGTATTGCAGCTTTTTATACTGGACCGCATGGGCGTTCCTTTTACAGTCACCACCATTATTTTTTTAATAATGATACTTCTGTATACGTTTGAAGGAGGGGTACGGACCATAGTTTATACGGACACATTGCAAACCTCCTTTATGCTGATCGGCCTGATCGTTTGTGTGATCTATATATTATTTAACCTGGATCTCAATATGAGTTCTGCCTTAGATGTATTAAGTGCAAAAGGATATACTGATGTATTTAATATGGATCCCGGGAGCAAAGGTTTTTTTGTAAAGCAGATCATAGGGGGAGCGTTTATTACGATTGCTATGACGGGTCTTGACCAGGAAATGATGCAAAAAAATATCAGCGTAAAAAATCTGAAGGATTCTCAAAAGAATATGATCACTTTTAGTACGGTTATTTTATTTGTCAATTTTTTATTTCTCCTGTTAGGCGGCCTCTTATACCTTTTTATGCTTCAGAACGGTGCTGCCTATGAAGGCAACCAGTTGATGATGGATGGAAAAAATGTTATTGGTGATGATCTTTTTCCAACGGTTGCTTTACAATTTTTGCCTCAGGCCGTAGGAGTTATTTTTATTATAGGTTTAATATCTGCTCTCTTCCCCAGTGCCGATGGAGCCCTGACAGCCCTCACTTCTTCTTTTTGCATTGACCTGTTGGGATTAAAACGAAGAGAAGATTGGGATGAAAAAAGAAAACGCAAGGTGAGGCTCACCGTGCATTTTACATTTACACTGGTCTTTTTATTATGCATTCTTATATTTAAACTGATCGATAATAAATCTATTATTTATGTAATACTGGATATAGCGGGTTACACCTATGGTCCGTTATTAGGTTTATTTGCATTTGGGATATTAACAAAACGTACCTTCAAAGACGGCATTATCGTTACTGTGATCTGCCTCATGGCGCCATTAATTTCTTTCCTTCTCAGCAAATATTCTGCAACCTTGTTGGGCGGTTATCAAATTGGTATCGAATTACTGATTATTAATGGCATTCTTACATTTTTAGGATTATTTATGATTTCAAAAAAATCAGAGGGACTCTCATTACATCCCTCTCAATAAGAGGTTAACTTTGAATAAAATTTTATTTGGAAATTATTGATCCCCGCATACAGTCTTATGCTGAATTCCTTACGACCCGGGAAGATGAATTGTTGATGGAAATCAGTAATTATACTAAGGAAAATCATGCGGAATCTCAAATGCTGAGTGGCCATCTCCAGGGTAAATTATTGGAGATGATCAGTTGTATGATACAGCCCCGGCGCATTTTGGAGGTGGGTACTTTTACCGGGTACAGCGGTCTTTGCCTGGCCAGGGGCTTAGGTGCCGATGGGTTATTACATACTATTGAGCTCAGGGAAAAGGATGCAGCAATTGCTAAAAATTTTTTTAACCGTTCGGCTTTTAGTGATAAGATAATTTTACATACCGGAAATGCGTTAGATATAATTCCGTTGCTGAATGAAAGCTGGGATCTTGTTTTTATTGATGCGGATAAGGTGTCATATATTGAATATTTTAATATGGTGATGCCGCGGGTGAGGCAAAACGGTTTTATCTTAGCGGACAATATTTTTTTTCATGGAGAGGTACTTGCAGAAAAAATAAAAGGAAAAAGCGCCAGGGCAATACATGCATTTAATGAGTTTATAAGAAACAGAAATGATATCGATAAAATGGTAGTAACACTCAGGGACGGTTTATACCTGATAAAAAAAATATAGTACCCATTTTTTAATAACTCAGAAACATATCCTTTGGTGAATTAAATTATTTTTATTTCCATGAAAAATCTTCGCTTTTCTTTTCTACTTGTTTTCTGCACATTAACCTGTGCAGCTTATGCGCAGAATGCTGCTGTCATTCAAAATTATATTGATACCTATAAAGAAATTGCAATTGCCGAAATGCTCAGGACCGGTGTGCCTGCTTCCATTAAACTGGCGCAGGGAATTCATGAAACTACGGCTGGTACCAGCAACCTGGTTTTAAAATCCAATAACCATTTCGGAATTAAATGTAAATCAAACTGGACTGGTGAATCAGTAAAGCATACAGATGATGCATTGAATGAATGTTTTCGCAAATACAATGATCCTTTTCAATCTTATCGTGATCATTCGGACTTTCTAAAGGGAAGTGGTAGGTATGCATCTTTATTTGATCTTGATCCTCTGGATTATTCAGGATGGGCATATGGCCTCAAAAAGGCAGGTTACGCCACCAATCCAAAATACCCGATGATACTGATTAAGTTAATTGAAACATGGCAATTGCAGGAATATACCCTTTTTGCATTGGGCAAGCCAGGGTCAAAGGAAAATAATCTGGCCCGGTCTGGTACGGCAAAAGATGCAGATGAAAGTGAAATGCCTGCAAGGGTTTCTTACCCGAGAATAATAAAAAGAGACTATCCACAGGGAGAATTTAAACTTAATAATACAAGAGTTATTTACCTGCCGGCAGGAACTTCATTGCTCGCCATTGCCCAGCAATATGACGTTTCATTGGCAAAACTATTTGAGTTTAATGAATTAGAGAAAACCGAATCCCTGGTAAATGATCAGTTGATCTTTTTGCAGCGGAAAAGAAAAACAGGAAATGTTGAGTTTCATGTTGTAGCCCAAGGAGAAACATTAAAAGATATTGCCCGCGAAGAAGGCATTCGGATAGAATCACTCCTTGAGTACAACCATTTGCAGAATTATATGCTGCCCTCAGCAGGGGAGCGGTTGTATTTGCGTACCAAAGCTCCCGCTATGCCCAAATTGGCCAGGGTGGGTACTTCAGAAAATAATATTGCCAGTGGTTTATAGTTTTATTAAGTGATTTTAATGTACTGGGCCCACCAATAATTTATTTACCCTGAAAACCTGGGGGTTTGTTATTTTTACTATCTTCTTTCTCTACCTCATCCTTTAAGAAAATTCATCCCTGAACGCAAAACTCAAATATTCTGAAATGGCTAAAGTTAATGTACATGATAAATCATTTGAAATATACCTGTCAGAAGATAAAATACTTCAACGTGTAAAAGAGCTGGCGGATAGTATAAACAAGGATTATGCAGATAAACGCCCTTTTTGTATTGCTATACTGAATGGTTCTTTCATGTTTGCATCAGATCTTTTTAAACAATTGACGATTAATGCAGAAATTTGCTTTATTAAACTTGCTTCTTATAAGGGAATGAGATCTTCAGGAAGTGTGGTAACTTCTATCGGACTCGAAGAAGATCTTTATGATAAAGATGTGATCATTGTAGAAGACATTGTAGATACCGGGAAGACGCTTCATGACTTCCTCCCCAAGCTCATGCATCAACAACCACGATCTTTAAAAATAGCTACGTTGCTTCATAAATCAGAAGCTACGCAATTTCCCCTGATGCTCGATTACATCGGCTTTGATATTCCCGATAAATTTGTTGTTGGCTATGGACTGGATTATGACGGATTAGGAAGAAACCTGAAAGAAATTTATCAACTGGTATAGAATTGGGACCATGTAATGGCCGGAGAAATTTGAAGCAACAAAAAGATCGATTGCTATTCGCATTAGCGCACCACCTTGTACCATTCCTTAGTATAATGTATCTTGTATGCGGTAACCATTATCAGGTTGTCCGCCAACCTATATCAACGTTGAAAGCCGCTTGTTGTATAATATTAAGTCTCCTGTTTATTTCATCTGCGTGGTGCCAGCAATTCTATCTTCGGGGTGAGGTAAAAGACGAATCCGGGAATCCGTTGCAAAATGCAAGAATACTTCATGTAAGAACCGGATACATATATAAAAGTGGTTCTTCCGGCACTTTTGGAATTACCATCAACCAGAGGATTGACACTTTTAGTATTTCGCATGAAGGTTATATCGCTGTCACCCGGGTAGTGAATGCCGAAAATTATCTTTCTGTTCAGTTAAAACTGGCTCCCGTTAACCGCTCCACTGCAAGGCTCAATAAATTATCTTCCTTTACACGCGGAATGGCAAAGGAGGATCAGAAGAAATGGTTTGTGGGTGATGAAACCTATGCCAGCATTGTTGAAAATAAATTTGTAATTGCCGATAAATTTCCGGCCACTAATATTTCTTTGAATATTGACCGGGCTTCTTATAGTAATATCCGTCGTTTCTTGTCTGGTAATGCTATTGTTCCTCCCGACGCAGTCCGCATAGAGGAAATGCTTAATTACTTTAACCTTAATTATACTACTCCCTTAGATAATGAACTGTTCGGTATAAAAACTGAATTAACATCCTGCCCCTGGAATCCCGCCAATTTTTTATTTTTTATTGACCTTTCCGCCAGAAAAATAAAACTGGATACATTACCACCAAGCAACCTCGTATTCCTGATTGATGTTTCTGGATCTATGGACATGACCAACCGGTTGCCCCTTTTAAAATCTGCCTTTAAAATGCTTGTCCAAAATCTCAGGGCCAGGGATTCGGTAGCTATTGTTGTATATGGCGGCATTACAGGTATTATGCTTAATACCACAAGCGGAGCCGAAAAAGAAAAAATAGTCACAGCTATTGATGAGCTGACACCCGGGGGATCAACACCTGGTGAGTCAGGCATTAACCTGGCTTACCGGGTAGCAAAAAAACATTTTATTAGTGGCGGCAATAATCGTGTAATACTCGCAACAGACGGCGACTTTAATGTCGGGCTTCGTACCGAGGAAGAGCTGGATGAATTAATATCACGCAACCAGGAATCAGGAATTTATCTTACCTGCCTTGGAGTGGGCATGGGTAATTATAAGGATTCAAAAATCCAGACACTGGCTCGTAAAGGAAATGGAAATTTTTCCTACCTCGATAACTTTAACGAGGCCGAAAAAGTATTGATGAAAGAATTTACACAAACTCTTTATGCGGTAGCGGATGATGCTTATATGAATGTGGAGTTCAATCCTAAATTTGTAAGATCATATCGCTTGCTTGGATTTGATAATAAAGTAGGTGCCCTGAATGATACTTTGGCCATTGTAGAAGGCGGGGAGATTGGTTCCGGTTATTCTATGACGGGTATTTTTGAAATTGAACCTGAAAAGATGGATTCAAATTCTATGGCTGGTGAATCCTTTTCTCAAATAAGGTTGCAATATTCAAAACCCAACAGGTTGGGCAGCGAAATGTTTACTCATCAATCTCAATTTAGTCTTCACGATTTTCAAAAAATAGATAAAAGCTATCGTTTCTCCGCAGCCGTAGCTCTCTTTGGGTCTATGTTGCGGGTTTCCACATTTACTAAGAATTACAGCTGGAACGACCTGGTCATCCTGGCTACTACATCGGCCAACACAAACGACATTTTGCAAAAGGAATTTATTTCCATGGTGCAGCAAGCAAAGACTTTATATTCCAGGGGAAAAAGAAGAAGTAGAAACTGAGCATAAAGCTCTGTCTTCCTGAAGAAAGTTTATTCCTGGCTTAAATCTGTTATATTAAAGTGTATCCATGCTATTTTGTTTGGAATTATTATTTTATATATTGTACCATACAAAAAAAAGTATGTATGTATAAACCCCTAGTATTGGTATTCCTTCTGGTACCTGTTTTTTCAATTAATACACGGTGTCAAAGGGAAGCTGGTAATACAAATCTTTTAATTTTTTTTAAGAAGATAAAGGCCAATATTAAAAAAAAGAAAATTCTGTTTCTGCCAGGTCTGCTATTTTTTTCTCTGAGTATCGATGCCCAATTATTTCCCACTTTTGGGATTATTAGCAACGAAGAAAAGTTACTTAAAGAATGCCCGTTTGATAAAGAGGCAGAAGCCGTTTACCTGATACATGAAGCAGTCTCCAATTACAATGACAATTACAACCTGGTAACGGATCATCATATACGAATGAAGATCCTGAAAGAAAAGGGAATCCGGTATGCGGATATTATCATTCCTTTTTTTAGTGATGATAATTTCGAATCAATAACTGACGTAGAAGGACTTGTTATCAGCTATGATGAAAAAGGATTTCGCACTGAACTAAAACTGGACAGGAAATCCATTTATAGCAAGAAGGTGACCAAGTATCATAGTGAAGTGCGGTTTGCGCTGCCATCGGTTAAAGTAGGTAGCATTATAGATTATAAATATCGCAGTACTATGAGGCACTACGGAGGGTTAGAGGATTGGAATTTCCAGGAAGAACTTCCTGTAATAAGGAGCACTTATTTATTAAGTATTATCCCCAATTATGAATTTTCTTACCTGGTTCATAAAAGCAAGATGTACCAGGCAGAAGTCAAATCGGAACCTAAATCCGGCCAGGTTTATTTTGCTATGAATAATATTCCGGGGTTGGGATATGAACCTTATATGGATGCACGAAAAGATTATTTGCAAAGAGTGACATTTAAATTATCGGGTCATGACAATACTTCTTCCGGCTCAGGATATTCATCTCCGGGTTCCAATAAAACAAAGTATAGTGCTACCTGGCAGCAAATTATCCAGGAAATGCTGAACGAAAATAGTTTTGGCAGCCAGCTAAATAAAAGCCTGGACGGTACTGATGATTTTATTAAGCAGGTAAAATACAATTCGGACGATGTTCAGAAAATAAAACTCGTGCTTAATTATGTAAGCAATAATATGAGCTGGAATTATATTAACAGTAGAATGTCTCCGGATGGAATAAAAAGCGCATGGAATAAGAAAAGTGGAACTAACGGGGAAATCAACCTGATATTGATCAATCTTTTGAAGGCTGCCGGTCTGGATGCTCATCCTTTATTAGTTAGCGAAAGACAAAACGGAAAAGTAAATAAGGACTATCCTTCCGTAAACCAGTTCAATACTGTATATGCTTTTGTAATAGTGAATAACAAGAACTACTATATAAATGCCAATGACAGGGTTACTCCCACAGGAATCATCCCGGTTGACATACTGAATACTACAGCATTAATAGTCAACAGAAAATCGGGCGTACTGATCAGTATAACGGATGAGTCCCTTCAATACAAGGATTATATTAATGTATCGGCGATAGTTACGGAAGATGGGAAGGTAAAAGGTAACGTGTATATGAGCAGTAAAGATTATGCCCGTGCAGAGCGATTAAAAAAGTACCGGCAGGACAAGGAAAAATACATTGATGAAAATTTCCACAAGAACATGCCGGGTGTGCTCATTGATAGTTTCGCATTGCAAAATGAGCAGGATGATTCACTCATGCTGATACACAGGTTTACTTTTCAAACCGCCTTGCAGCAAACAGGAGGGTATATGTTTTTGCCCGCTAATTTGTTTACCGGGTTTGAGACCAATCCGTTTGTGGCTACAAACCGGTTTTCCAATATTAATTTTGGATACAAACAGTCGGTAAGCCTTAATGCTATTATTCAGGTTCCGCCGGGCCTGGTTATTGACGCCCTGCCGAAGCCGGTAAAACTGGTCAACGAAGACAATACAATCACCGTTACCCGGCAGATAATAAATGATGAGGCTAATAGTAAGTTATTGGTCCGGATAAATATTGATCTGAAAAAAAGTCTGTATATCGTAGATGAATATGAGCCTTTAAAGGAGATTTATAAAAAAATGTTCGTTTTATTAAATGAACAAATTGTTTTTAAGAAAAATTAGTTCTATGAGGCCTTTGTTCTTTTTTTTCTTTTCCATTCTTATTTGTCATTCCCCGGCAATTACACAGAATATTTCTTATGATCTGTCCTCTATTTCCGAGGCAGTTAAAAAAAATGCTTCAGTTATAAAAAGGTATGAAAATATTGTGTTTGAAGTAACCGACCTGGACAGGGCATCATTACAAGTTCACAAAGTGATTACCGTAATGAACGAAGACGGGAAAAGCGCCTTATCCTTTTCAGTATATACTTCCAAATTTGAAACTCTTGAAGAAGCCGACGTAAAAGTGTTTGATGCTAATGGGAAGCAACTGTATAAATTCAAAAAGAAGGATTTTATTTTAATGTCTTTTGGGGATGGTTTAGTTGATGACGTAAAAACAAATGTTCTAAATGTTTCCGCAGCTACCTACCCGGTAACACTTGAATTTAAATATGAAATACGTTTTAGGGGAATCTTAAACTATCCGCGGTATCAGATTATGGTGCCAGGGGCAGGAGTAGAGTATTCAAGCTATACTGCCAAAGTGCCCAGGAACCTTGACCTGCGATATAAAGAAAAAAATATTTTCCTTTCTCCCACTATCAATGATGATGGAATATACAAATATTATAAATGGGTAGTGAACGGACTGGCGCCCATTGCCTTTGAAGAAGGGGCGGTTAATTATTGGAATCGTTACCCATCCATTTTTATAGCACCCAATCGTTTCAAAATGGATGATTATGTAGGTGATATGTCATCCTGGACAAAATTCGGTTTATGGTATGGTGAATTAAAAAAAGGAATGGACGTATTGTCGGAAGACAGAACGGTATTTTTCAGAGAAATGGTAAGGGATGCAAAAGATGAAAATGAAAAATTAAAGAGGGTATATGATTATCTGCAAAAGAATTTCCGCTATGTAAGCATCCAGTTAGGTATTGGCGGGTTTAAACCTTTTCCTGCCATTTTTACTGATCAAAAGAAATATGGAGATTGTAAAGGACTCAGCAATTATACACAAGCTGCATTGAATGCGGTTGGTATAAAAAGTTACCAGGCACTGATAAACAGGCAATATAATGATGAACCTGTTGATCCTTCGTTCTCTTATAACCAGTTTAACCATGTTATACTTTGTGTGCCGCTGAAAAAAGATACGATCTGGCTGGAGTGTACCAGCAATACACTATCACCAGGAAAGCTGGACATAACTACCGAAAATAAGAATGCCTTGCTGATTACTGAGAATGGGGGTGTGTTGGTTCCAACTCCACGGAGCCGGGCATCTGAAAATATATTTGAATCGGTTACTCACATTCAACTTAAGGATGATGGTTCCGGATCTACAATGTCTTCAATAAATGCGGAGGGGGAATATAAGGATCAAATGCAGTATGTAATTGATGAAAAAAAAGATAACCAGAAAAGCATTATCGTTAATTATTTTGGCTTTAAGCAACCGGATGAATTTACGATTACAAAAAAGTATGGTGCAGAAAATTTGATGACTTCCCTGGAAATGGAAATCGAAAAAATCCCGGAATTTGTGGCCAGCAATAAAATGTTTATCAATCCCCGGATTTATAAACTATGGTCACAAAAACTACCTCCGGGAGAGAGCCGGAAACTGGATTATTATTTTTCCTTCCCTTTTATAAAAACAGATACCAGCATTTTCAAAATTCCCGAAGGCTATATAATGGATGCTTTACCAAAGGCAAAGGACCTGAAAAGCGAATACTCAGAATATACGACCAGTTTTTGGTACAGTGCTGCTGAGAATGCTATTTATTCTACAGCATTTCTGCGGCTGAACCAACATAAAATTCCTGCAGCAAAGTATGCAGAAGTCAAACGATTTTTTGACGACGTGTTGATGCACGACCAGCAAAGAATTGTGATCAAAAAAAAATAATTTTTCTTTGAGGAATGGAAAATAAAAGAATACTAAAACAATAAACGCATTTAAACCCATCAATGATGATGGTGCTGATGTTCCTCCGCCATTTTAGTGAAATCTTCTGCGCTAATTTCTTTATCTACAGGATTTACCTTTGTTTCAGCCCAGTCAAATATTTTTTGAGATTGTAACCGGTTGTATGCATCTTCTACATATTTGCGGTCTTTCATCATCTTTTCTACATAATCATTTACCCAGGGTTGGTTGGCAGCATCGGTTCCCATGTTGCCCATATACCCGAATAATTGTTGCCTGGCAAACTGGCGGATCTCATCAGGTTCTACTTTTATAGAATTGTCCTGAACAATTTTATCAGAGATCAATGTCCATTTCAGTTGATTTAAAAAAACAGGGAATTCTTTTTCAACCTGCTCATCCGTTTTTTCATTTTCTGGTTTTGCAGATTGATCGCCCTGGGTTTTTATCCATTTCTTTAAAAAACCCTCCGGGAATTGTATTGTGGTGTGGTCAGTTAATTCATGAAAAACCTGGTCATGTATCTGGTTCCTGGCCTGGCTGTTCCAATGAGCCTGTATTTCTTCCTTTACCTTAATACGAAAATCGGTCTCCGATCTTACCGGTGCCTCCTGTTTAACTTCTTCGGTATTCTCATCAGGATTGGCGGGTTGTGCATCCTGACCCGGGTAAAGTTGATTGTATAATTCTTCATTCAATTCTCTTTTCTCCAGCAGCCCGATCTTGGTGATCTGAATTTTGAAATGTTTTTCAG